>DASRZA010000531.1:0-15906 GCA_035686845.1 Armatimonadota bacterium
GGATCGGTGCTGCCTACATCCAGAACTCTTAAAGAGGCGAAGCCCTCCAAAGTCAAACTCGCATAATAGCCTTTCGAGGCCCTGCTAATGGTTCCGATGACTCACCCTCGACGTGACGACTGATTTTGTTGGTACAAATGCGCCCATCCCAACACCCCAACCCTTCTTATGCTAGAATTCACGCAGCAGCAATTAGCTATCTTAGACGCCGTGGGGAAGATGACAACGGTGTCGGCCGGGGCGGGTACGGGGAAAACCCGGGTCCTGGTAGAGCGTTACGTGAAGATCGTGCAGCGCAGCAAGGATGGCTCGCTGCCGCCGGATCTCCGGGCCGGGGTGAAAGAGATCTTAACGCTCACCTTTACCGAAGCCGCGACAACGGAGATGAAGCGCCGGCTCGTAGAGCGGCTGACTGCGCTGGGAATGCCGGATGAGCGGCGCGAGGTGGAAACGGCTTATATCTCGACGATCCATGGATTCTGCCGCCGGCTGCTCAAGGAGAATCCCTTTGAGGCCGGCCTGGACCCGCAGTTTTCTGACCTGGGCCAGGGGGAGAGCGCCCTGCTCCTAGAATCGGCCTACGAAAAGGTGATCGACGCCGGGTTCGAGGCCGGGTGGCCGGATGTGATCGGACTCTTCAGGGCGTTTGGCACGGCGCGGCGATTTGGCGATATGAGCATCGATCCGCTGAACCTTCTCCGTCGCGAAGCCATCGCAGTCTGCGACGCGGTTCGGAGTCGCGGATGGAGTCAGCAGCGGCTGCTTAAATGGCTGGATGAGGGGCCGGATGCGATCCTGAACGCGAGCACGAAGATAGTCGTCGCTCATCTCAATCAAATTGGGGCCGGCGCCGCCGCGCTCATCGACGGGATGGATCGCCTCTCGTTAGGGGTGGAGTGCGAGATGGATGAAACGCGGCGCCGGCTTCTGGCGATGCGAGAGGCGCTTTGCCCGCTGCCGGAAGACGCCTCGGCGGCCGCGTGCGCGGAATGGTGCAGCGATGTCTGGCCGATGCGGGCGCTGGCGGGGAAGCGCAAGCCGAAAAAGGGGGCCGACCCGATCCTGGTGCAGGAGTTGAAGGAACGGCTAACGGCGTTGTGCGGTATCTTAGATGATGAGAAGAAGCTCCTGACCGGGTTTCAGGCGCAGTTTGAAGAGGAGAGCGCGCGGCAGGCGCACTGGCTCTTGCGGCTTTCACTGCGGCTCTGGGAGCAGTACGATGAACTGAAACGGGCTGAGGCCCGGCTCGACTTCAATGATCTCCAGGCGAAGGCGCGGGATCTGCTTCTTGAATCGCCTGCGGTACGCGAAAGGTACCGGCGTCGGCTTCGGCATCTGATGGTCGATGAGTTTCAGGATACCGACGCGCTTCAAAGCGAAATCCTGCATCTTCTTAAGGGCGACCGGAACCTCTTCTGTGTGGGTGACGCCAAGCAATCGATCTATGGCTTCCGGAACGCCGATGTCACCATTTTCAGCCGGCTGTCGCAGCAAACGCAGGCCGGAGACCCGGCGATCCACGCCCACCTGGCGCTGCAGCAGAATTTTCGCTGCCGGCCCGAGATCATTGAACTGGTCAACCATCTGTTCGCGCAGATTGGCTGCGGCGCCGGCATCGAATACGAACATCTGGAGAGCCACGGTGTCTATAAAGCCCGCGAGGAGCCCTCGCTGGAGTTACTGCTGGCGCCTTCCGATACCGACCCCGATAAGGCTGCCGCGCCGGAAAAGGGCGCCGAACGGAAAGCCGACTCTGCCGAAGCGGAACTCGTGGCGCGGCGAATCCGCGAGATGATAGATTCCCAGACGATCCGGATCACCGCGGTCGGAGATCACCTCGGGAAGCGCCGCCTCGGCGAGCCGCTCAAGTACCGGGACTTTATGATATTGCTGCGCACCACGACGCCGCTGGATGCTTACGAGCGCGCCCTCGAACGCCACCGGGTGGATTATTACATCGTGGGTGGGCGGGGTTATTATGCCTTACGAGAGATTCGAGACGTGGCGAACCTGCTCAAAGTCATCCAGAATCCGCTCGACGGGGTGGCCCTGGCGTCTCTCCTCCGATCCCCCTTCTGCGGCCTCTCCGACGAAGCCCTTTACCTCCTCGCTCAAGGGGGGCGCTACGAGCGATCGCTGCACGCGGGAGTGGCGGCGGCGATCGAGGACGAAGGACGGAGGACGGAGGACGGAGGACGAAGGACGGAGGACGGAGGACGAAGGACGGAGGATGAAGTTACAAGCCACGTGCATCCCCAAGCTCATGCCGCCATTCCCGCCGCCGATCTTTTGCGGCTGCGCCGATTCTGGGAGCTCATCGAACGGCTGCGGCGCAAGGAGGACCGGACACCGGTGGCGAGCCTTTTGGAAGAGGCGCTGTCGGAGACGCTCTACGAGGCGCGACTCCTCCTGGAGGCGAATGGCCGTCGCAAGATGGCGAACGTACGCAAGCTGGTGGTCTCGGCGAGTCGTCAGGAGGGCTGCGGCATCGCGGAGTTCCTCCACTCACTCAGCCAGCTCTCTCGGGTGCAAGAAAAGGAGGGCGAGGCGCCGACCGAGGAGGAAGCCGCCAACGTGGTCCGCGTTCGCACCATCCACAGCGCCAAGGGATTGGAAAGCGAAGTGGTTATCTTAGGCGGCCTTTCGCGGAGCGTGCTCAGTCCGGCGAACCTGCGCCCTGCATTTCTTTTCGACTACGCGAACGGCGCCGGCGGCTGCCAGTATCCGGCGCCAGGCTCTGGTAAGAGCCAGGCGAGCGCCGCATACTCGGCGCTCCGGAAGCAGCAGGAACAGAAGGAGATCGACGAATCGCTGCGGCTGCTTTACGTTGCGATGACCCGCGCCCGCGAGTTTCTGATTCTGGCCGGATCGTTTCCACCCCGGGGTGAGACCTGGGCCGGACGGCTTCTACCATGCCTGGGAGTTACGGCCCCGCCAACAAAGGACCAGGGCGATCAGGTGATCCAGATCGTTCCGGGGGTTTCGATGGTCGTCAAATCACAGGTTCCCGGATCCGCCCGAGAGCCCACCGTCACTCGCAAAATCCTGCACGAGCTCCAACGTCAAATGAGATCCGGTCAGCCGCTCGATCCGAATGAATTGGCGAATCTACGGAATCTAAGCCGGGTATCGAGATTGAAGGATGAAGGATGAAGGATGAGTCAAGCCAACGCATTGTCCGGCCGGTAGTTCCCTGGCAGCCCCCTGCCCCTCTAAAATCGGGGAGCACCGCCGGGTGAAGCACCGCCCACGGAGGTGGGCATTATCTCACCCAGTGGCCGACCACGGTCGGCACGGCGGCCGCCGGCCGGATGTTTTGTATGCCCTCCAGCCGCCCAAAAGCGGGAAATCCTCGTCCGGTATTGGCGCCGCCGATGTAGTGTCAGAACTGTATCCGGATCGTCATAATGCGGCTTTATTGTATTAGCTCAGTGTCGATACGTGTTGGGTGTGTTATAATTTGGGCGTGCCGATACTCCCGTCTCCCCTATCCGCGGGCTCTTTGCTTGAGCTGCCAGTTCAATGCCAGGAGATCCGAAACGCCTCCGATTTTTCGTCGCTGGAGCCGGAATACCACCAGCTTTACGCGCGCAGCCCCCAGGCCACTCTTTACCAGTCTTATTGCTGGATTTCAAACTGGCTGCATACTTTCGCCGGCGCCCAAACGCGCCCTCACCTGATTACCATACGAAAGCATGGCCGGTTGATCGGCTGTGCGCCGCTGGTGATGCGCCGGCCGGCCGGGATGCCATTCCGCCGCCTGGAGCCGATCGGGGTGTTGCGGTCCGACTACATGGACCTCCTCCTGGAGGCCGGCGCTGAACAAGAGGCGCTGGCCGGCTTCGAGCGTCATCTGAGCCTTTCTCGCAAGTGGGACCTGCTGGACATGCAGCAGCTTCCGGAGGATTCCCCCACTCTGAGCTATTTTCGGGAGAATCAAGAACGGCTGGGATGCCTGGTCAACGTGCAGGAAACCTGTCCGTACGCGCCCCTTCCGAAAACCTGGGAGGCCTATCTGGCCGGGCTGGGGAAGAAGAACCGGTACAATGTGGGCTACTATCGCCGGCTGCTGGAACGTGATTTTACCCTCTGGATTGGCCGGGTGAGCCTGGAAGACATGGATGTGTCCATGGAGGAGTTATTTCGCCTTCATCAGCTCCGGTGGAGAAAACGGCGGCTGCCGGGCGCTCTCTTCAACCCGCGTGTGCGGGAGTTCCACCGCCGGGTTGCCGCGGACCTGCTTTCCAGCCATCAGTTGGACCTCTATCGCATGGATCTTGATGGCCAGACGGTGGCCATGCTCTACTGTTTTGCCGAAAGTGGTCGCGGGTATTACTACCTCGGCGGTTTTGACCCTGCCTTTGCCAAGTACAGCGTAGGCACCGTGCTAACCGCGTATGCCATCCAGCAGAGTATTTCCCGCGGCCATACGGTTTTTGACTTTCTGCGCGGCGCTGAGCCTTATAAGTATCGCTGGAACGTGCAGGAGAAGCTGAACTACCGGGTGGAATGGATGCGGGGTGGCCTGGGCTCCCGCGCGCTCTGTACTCTTAACCAGGCGACACGCGCAATCGAGCATCGGGCCAAGTTGATAGCTCACAAGCTAGAGAGGTCCGCCTGATGACTCAAGTCAATTTCAATCCAGGCCGCGCCGCTGCATTAGATGCCCCGGCGCCCGTTCTGCGCGAGTCGCTTCCGCGCCCCTTCCATAGAGCCAGCCTTCTATTTCTGCTGCCAGCGGTAGCGCTGATCGCCGGCTGCGGCAATCCTCCCACCGGACTGGTGAGCACCCAGCAGGAGATTCAGATCGGACAGCAGGCGGCGGCGCAGTTCGAGGCGCAGACCCCAACCCATGATGATCCCCTCGTGGACAAGATCGGCGCTCGTATCGTTGCTGTGCAGCCGCGCAAAAACCTACCATGGCGCTTCCGGGTAGCGGAATCGAACCAGGTTAACGCCTTCTCGCTCCCAGGCGGCTTTATCTACGTGTACCAGGGCTTGCTCGACGCCATTCATAACGATCCGGACATGCTTGCCGCCACGTTGGGGCACGAAGTCACCCACGTGGTCCTGAGACACGGGGTCAAACTGATGGAGCAGCAGGCCGGCATCAGCACGTTGATCGATCTGGCCCTGAACAAACACGACAGTGCCGCCACGAAAACGCTCCTCGATCTGGCGGGAACCGTCATTACCGAGGGTTACAGCCGCCAGGATGAGTACCAGGCGGACCACGGAGGTGTTATCCTGATGAATGAGGCTGGCTATAATCCGGAGGGAATGGTGAATCTTCTGGAGACACTGCAGCGCGTGGCGCCGAATAATGGCGGCGGCCTTACCAAGTATTTTGACAGCCATCCGGGCACACCGAGTCGAATCGAACGAGTTAAAGCTCAGATCGCCCGCGGAGACGTGACCGGTCCGGTATAGAGCTTTGTGACGGTATTATGGCTTGTTAATGAAAGAGAGCGGGTGACCCTGTTGAGACCGAGCGTGTCGGCGGTAATTCCAGCCTTTAACGAAGAGCGTCGTATCCGCCCCGTTCTGGAAGCGGTTCTCGCATCAGGCGCCGCCGACGAAATCATCGTGGTAAGCGATGGATCGTGGGACCGTACGCTCCAGGTAGCGCAGTCGGTGGCCGGCGTGCAAGCCATCCAGCTTCTTCGCAATCGCGGCAAATCAACGGCTATGTTAGAGGGCGCCCGGCTGGCAGCCGGTGACGTGCTCCTCTTCCTCGATGCGGACCTGATCGGTCTCAAACCCGATCAGGTCCGCGCCTTGGTGGAACCGGTCGCCGCGGGTCGCGCCAGCATGGCGCTTGGAATTTTCGGCGGCGGTCGATTCTGGACCGACCTGGCCCAAAGAATCGCGCCGAATATCTCCGGCCAGCGCGCGCTCTGCCGCGATATTTTCCTCTCAATTCCCGATCTGGAAAACTGCGGCTTTGGCGTGGAAGTCGCCATTACCGGTTTCGTGCGGGCGTGCGGCCTCCGGGTGGAGCGGGTCTCCTTCGCCGGCGTAACCCACCCCACCAAAGAGGAGAAGCTCGGCTTCTTCCGCGGCGAGTGGGAACGGCTGAAGATGTATGCGCAGATTTTAGCTTATAAACTCCGTCACATCTGGGGCATACACGCCCCCGCTCGCAAGCGAGAGCAAGAGCGCCCGGCGCGCCATTTATAAGGCTTTGCTTTACAAGCGCGGCTGCGCCTCCTATCCTCGGGCTGAAACCCAAAGTCGAAGCGGAGCTGCGTGAGAATGCGGCTGAAATCTGTCGCCAGGGTCTCATTATCCACGTCTCCCACGATCAGGAGCGCCTCGCGAGCGCAAGGCTCATCTGGGTAGCATCGGTATGGCTCTCCACGGGATGCCGGCCCAAAAATGGCGAGACCACACTCGAAAAAAGTAGTCAGGGGCGACGACTCGAGCGCTTTAGCGCCGTGGCAATCACGATAATGGCGAGACCGCATAAGAAAAACAGAGCCATTACGATGTAAAAGAAAATGGAAGACATTGTAATCGTCCTCTCCGCATAATCATCCGTTAATTACTTATACATCCAATTGGTATATTTTGAATTCCACGCTGGTCCGATTTAAGGCTTTCTTTTCCGGGGTGGCTGATCAAGACCCTGGTGCCGCGATACGGCGGCCGGCCGCTCTTCTCGCGGGCGCTGCCGTTCTTTCTGGGCCTCATCCTGGGGGATTATGCCGCCGCAGCCATCTGGACGCTTATCGGGATGACGTTCAACGTGCCCGTGTACAAAGTCTTTCCCTGATTATCACGGTTTGAGACGCGGGGAATACTACGCTTCGGCGGCTTTCTCAAATGTCGGCTGAAGCTGCTCCCATTCGGGAAAAACGCCGGTTTCGTGCTTGGAATAGATCTTTTCACCGTTCAGGTAGACCTCGAACCGGCCATCGGCGAAGGGCCGGAGTTCCAGGCTCTTGACGGCGGTTTTATAGGCGCCTAAGATTTGCTCCGTCAGACCGACGGCGCGCGTGAGATACCCTCAGCGAGAGCAGTATTCAATTCTGACGGTCATCATATCTCTCCTTAAGATCTCCCCGGGGACTACAGCATATATCTCCAGACAAGAAGCAGGCTAAACCGATTATCGTGCGTGAATCACGAATCCCGCGTGATCACGAACCTCACGGGAATCACGAATCCTGCATGGGTAACGGGCGGTTGACGGCGGCGGCAAGAATCTTCAGATCGGCCATGAGCTTCTGGAATTCGGGAATAGTGAGGCTCTGGGCGCCGTCCTTTTTGGCATGCGCCGGGTCGGGATGAACTTCAATGATCAGTGCGTCGGCGCCGGCCGCGACCGCGGCTTTGGAAACCGGCGGGACGAGATACCGGTGGCCGGTCGCCTGTGATGGATCGGCGACCACGGGCAGGTGAGATCGCTCGAGCGCCACGGCCATACCATTCACGTCGAACGTATTCCGGGTTGAGGTCTCAAAAGTCCGGATGCCCCGCTCGCAGAGCATAACGTTGGAATTGCCCTCGGCGAGGATATATTCCGCCGCCTGCAGCCATTCGTCGATCGTGCTTGCCATGCCGCGCTTGAGCATGATGGGCAGCCTGGATCGACCGACCTTTCGAAGCAGGGCGAAGTTCGCCATGTTGCGGGTGCCAATTTGAAGGATGTTGGCGAACTCCTCGCAGGCGGCGAGATCATCCGGATCGAGCACTTCGGTGATGACCGGCAGCCCGGTCTCCCGACTTGCTTCCGCCAGCAGCTCCAGGCCCTGCCGCCCGAGGCCATGAAAACTATAGGGACTGGTGCTCGGCTTAAACGCGCCTCCGCGCAGGATCGTGGCCCCGGCTTCTTTGACGGCGTGCGCGGTTTCTAGAAGCTGGCCTCGGCTCTCAACTGTACATGGCCCGGCCATGATCACGAGCTGAGGCCCACCGATCTTGACGCCGTTGACTTCAATGATGGTTTTGCCAGGCCGCCAATCCCGCGAGGCAAATTTATAGGGCCGCGACACCGGAACCGCCCGATCCACGAACGGGAAACTCTCCAACTGCTCGATCAGACCCGCCTTTTCCTCGTCCAGCGCGCCGACAACGCCCACAATTGTGCGTTCGGCGCCGAATATCGGCTGCGGCCGGAGCCCGAGCTCCCGGATAAGGTCCATTACCGAGTCTACGTCTTTGCGGGCAGCGCCGGCCTTCATCACAACAATCATTCGTTACCGAACACTCCTCGCTTCATCACTCAATGTACATGCGGCGCGTCTCGCCTGGAGTCAACGACTCCAAATGACGAGACGCGCCGGTTCTTAACATTCCCGATACCGCTCAGCAGTTACTGAATGTCACTCTTAGGAATCGTCGTCTTCCAGACGATTTCATTGTAGCCGGGTTGTCGCACCATCAGCGGCCCGGACAGACCTTCGCCGTGCCATCCGATGATATCCTGGGTGGTAATCGGCTCGAGAAGCGGATTAATGTAGAACTCCAGCTCATAGGTCTTAGAGCGCAGCGGGTACTGATCGGCGTACTTCGCCATGTCAATATCACCATGGAACTCACCGTTCTCGATGATCATGTGACCGTCTTTCACAGGCAGCATCGGCTCCGTTGGGAATTGGTCATAAGTTTTTTGACCCTGGTGGATATGGAGATCGCCCTGGTAAAAATCGATCGCCTCCCCCTGGAAGATTCCCTCCGATGGTTTCAGCGTGGTGTCCAACTGCGAGTAGAGCGTGTAATTAGACATCTGCCAGGCAAGCGACTGCTTTTCACGCTGGCGCCAATCGGAATCGCGAAGCTCGAAGAAGATCTTGGAGTATTTCGGCAAGTTAGTGACGCCCTCGAAATGGAGCACCCGCGGACCCTTGCGGGTGATCTTGAGATCAAGATGCACGTCAACCGGCTTCTTGCCCAGATCCTTCCGGGCGAGTTTCCGGAGGTTCGTCATGAAGATGTTCTTCTTGGCGACGACGTCGGTGGGATCCTGCTTGAGGATCACCTTCCATGCCGCGATAGCGCCATCGATATCGCCAGCGGCTTCCAGCGCGTGCGGCCACGCGTGCCGCCGTCCCAGCGGCTGCAGACCGAGGTCGTTGGCACGCTTGAAATCTCGAGCGGCTGCCAGGAAATTATACCCTCGAGAGTATTCCATCCAGCCAAGCTCGTATGCCATGTCCGCGCTCTTGGGATTGTTCTTGACACCCAGTTTGTCGAACGCAATCGCGGCTGGCACCAGGCGTCGGTCTCCGAAATTGTAGCCGAGGTGCCAGGCGCCGATGCTGTAAACATCGATCCACTGCGGATCCATCGCCGTGATGATGTAGCAAACCGGCAGGATTTTGTCGTAGCGGCCCTCGTGGAAATACTCGTCCACCTGGATCCACATCATGTCGGCCACCATCTCGCGGAAGCCAAGCAGCATTCCGGCAAACCAGTCGCCACCAACGATGGCGCGCTGGGCAGTTGCGCTCGGACGATAGCTTGCGCCCCGGACGTCGAGGTTCGTCACCTGACGAAAGACGGCGGAGAAGAGCAAGCAAACAAGCGCGGCGGCAACCTGAATCCGGCGTCGGTTGTCGGTGGGCGGAATACGAGGCGGCTTTTGAATCAGTGTCGTTGACATAAGCCGCTCCCCTAGACCTCTTTCTCGCCGAAGAAGTGCATGGTCATCAGCAGGAGGAACGCCACGTAAAACACCGTCCAGACGAACATGATCCACGCATAGTTAGCGGGAACCGTCTGCCCCTGCGCCACCTTCTGGCTGATGTCGTAATTCTGGAAGTTGGGAACCAGGTTATAGATCCACTGGAAGACCGTCTTGGTAATCGCGACCATCGAAGCCGATCCGGTGGAGAAAGTCTTGAGGTACTGGATATAGGCTGTCAGATTCCCCAGAATCAGCACACAGATACAGATGAAGGCGTTGACCATCGGGCTCACCACGATCGATAGGAAGATGGCAATCCCCATCAGGAGGGTGAACTCCATGAACCAGAGAAAGACCGCCTCGATGATCAGGCCGGTGGAATGATCGCCCTTGAAGTACAGCGCGGCTAAAAACACGACCGCCATAATCACCGTCATGAGACCGAGTGTCGCGACACCGCCCAGGAACTTACCGAGCACGTACATCCGCCGGCTAACGGGCTTCGATAAGATCGTATGAATTGTACGACGGTCGATCTCCGCCGGGATCATGGTGATTGCCATGGCAATACTGATGACGACCCCGAACAACTGGATCGCGCTCAGGCCCATGTCGGTGACCATCTTCTCCTGTGTGGTGGGCAGGAAATTAGAGAATACGAAGGCTCCGCCGATCATGGCGAGCGCAAAGAAAAGCAGCACCATCAGAATGCGGCGGCGAATCGCTTCGTTGAAAGTGCTTCGCGCAATCACAAAAAGAGTCATCGCCCGCCTCCCTTACCTACCGTCTCCATAAAGAGCTCCTCGAGCGACTGCTGCAGAGGTACCACTGAAATCAGACGTCCCTTATGCTGATGCACCAGCTCGATGGCCTGGGCGATCAGCTCTTCATTGGCGGTCCTGAGAATGACCGTGAGGCCGGTCTGCCGGGTATCGGGCGCCAGTGCGCGTATGGCCTGAACCGCCTCTTCATTCGGAAGTTCGGCCGTAAGCTCCAGTTCCTTCCGGCTGAGCAGCTCCCTCGTGCGTCCCACCTTCACCAGGTTGCCCTTGTCCAGAAGCGCCACACGATCGGCGATAATCTCGATGTCGTAGAGGCTGTGGGAACTCAGAAAGACCGTCTTACCGCGGTTCTTAAGCTCAATAATGAGGTCGCGCATCTGTCGCTGAGCCACCGGATCGAGTCCGTTCGTGGGTTCGTCCATGATGAGCAGGCCGGGATCATTCAACAGCGCCTGCGCAAGGCCGATTCGCTGCAGCATACCACGGGAATACTCACGGAGGCGGCGCTTTGACGCGTCCTTCATGCTGACCAGCTCCAGCAGCTCATCAATCTTGCTTTCGGCGGCCTTGCCGGTGAGCTTAAAGAGGCTGGCGTAGAACTTTAGCACTTCATAGCCGCTCAGGAAGTCGTAATAGTGGGGTTGATCCGGCATGAAGCTGATCTTGTGCTTGACGGCCAGATCGTCAGCCGGTTTGCCGTATATTTCCGCCGTGCCGGAAGTCGGAAAGATCAGGCCGAGCAGCAACTTAATGGTGGTCGTCTTCCCGGCGCCATTGGGGCCTAGAAAGCCGAAGATTTCACCCTGGAACACCTCCAGGTCCAGCTCATTCAGAACGGTCAGAACCCCACCGATCATATTCGGACTTGCATATGACTTGGTGAGTTTCTCCGTCCTGATGACAGTCTCGTTGGCTGTCTGCATCCTAAAGAAGGCCTCCTTAATTTACTCTGACGTACATTATTGTTTGTTTCAATCCTCAGCGGCCCTTGCGAGTCGCTGCAACCCTATTGAAGGGTATGATTGCGACGTCCTGCGCGTGTAGCAGGAGAGATATGAAGATAATAATTGCCGAAAGGACGTACGGCGAGACCGCGAATCCTCACCTGCGATCCGCTTTTCGGAATCTTTGATTCCGAAGCAGCTCGTGCGCCGATCGTGCGATTGATGGGGCAGTCATCCTGGTGGAAAATTATATCACAGTGGTGTCGAAGCGTCAATTTCAGAAGGATGAGTCCTTGCTGCAGGCTATCCTGATAAGGGCGCAGGGCGGTCGGCGCCGGTGGATCTTCGTTGGATTCGGCGCCGGCGCGCTAAAAACATCAACTTCGGTGAGGGGCAGGCGTGCTAACGAAAAATGAGCGAGCGGCGAAAGTGCTGGCGGCGCGGAAGGAGCTGGGCATCCGGTCTTCCGCCACTCTGGTGGATATCAAGCAGGCCTACCGGGACCTGGCGCGGGAGAATCATCCGGATGGCTGCCGTCCGGAAGAAGCCGCCGTTCGCCAGGAGAAGATGCAGGCTCTCAACGCCGCCTACGAAATCCTGATGGACTACTGCCATCAGTACGCTTTCTCGTTTTCCGAGGACGTGGTGGAGCAGCAGTGCCGGCGCCAGGATCCGTTTGAACACTGGAAGAGTCAATTCGTGGAATGATTCTCCCGGCGCAGGACCCGGCCCGCGAGAGAGCCGGTCACTTCGCCCCGGTTGACGACCCGCTGACCATTTACAATCACCGCTTCAATTCCCACGGGATGGCCGCGAGGATCCTGATCATCCGCCCGGTCGGCAATCGTTGCCGGGTCAAAAACAACCAGGTCGGCCGCGTAACCCACCGCGATGGCGCCCCGGTCGCTCAATTTCAAACGGTTCGCGGGCATAGAGGTCATCTTGGCGATGGCGGTCTCCAGAGGCAGGATTCCGAGATCCCGCACATAACGGCCCAGCACCCGCGGGAAGGTTCCAAAGGTTCGCGGGTGCGGCCGGTCCTGGCTCAGCGGTCCCTTGCTGGATGAGGCGGCGGCGTCGGAGGCGATGAAGGTGTACGGGTTGCGCATGACAAATTGCACGTCGTCTTCCGACATCATGACGTAGGTCGCGGCGACGAAGCCCCGCTCATCTTCCAGCACCCGGAGAACTGCCTCTTCCGGCGTGAGATTCCAGGATTCGGCGAGCGCGGCGATGGTCTGGCCCTGGTACTCCCGGTGGAGTCGTGCGATGGATATTCGCACGGTTTCCCACGTCATGCCGAGCGACCGGATATAAGCTAGAAGTGATGCCCGGGTTTCGGAGCCGGTGAGATGCTCCTGCAGCTCCGATTCAGTGCCGCCGAGCGCCCACGAAGGGAAAACGGGAATCGCCAGCCCGGTCTGATAGGCGGTGTACGGATATTGATCCAGCGTAACATCCATGCCGCGAGCGCGGGCGTCATCCACCATCTTCAGCGTTTGATGCACCCGGCCCCAGTTCTGAACGCCTTCCGCTTTATGATGCGAAAGCTGAACGGGCAGTCGGGCGCGTTCCCCTACTTCGAGCGCCTCCGCCACCGAGTCGACCAGTCCGTCCGATTCGTTTCGCAGATGGCTGGTGTAGAACGCTCCCGCCTCGGCCGCCACTTCCGCGAGCGCCACGATCTCATCGGTCTTCGCGAATCGGCCGGGCGGATACTCCAACCCGGTCGAAAACCCAACAGCGCCTTCATCCAGCGCCTCTTTGAGAAGGCTCTTCATCCGGGCAAGCTCTTCTGCCGTGGGCTCCCGCTGTTCTATCCCCAGGATGCGCTTCCGGATGGTGTTGTGACCGGCGAGCGAGAGGAAGTTCACGGCGACGCCGCGGTGCTGCACTGTCTCGAAGAATTGCGCCATACCGGTCCAGTGGACGTCGGACGCGAGATGGGCGAACCGGCGCTCGAGGGTGAACGCCGGTCCTTCATCGGCCAATCCCACCGAGAGGCCGCAGTTGCCGGTGACTTCGGTGGTCACGCCCTGCAGGACACTGCTTTCCATGTTGGGATTCAGCAGCACGGTAAGATCGGAGTGGGTATGAATATCGATAAAACCGGGCGCGACCGCCATACCGCCGGCCGAAATATGAACCGACGCCGACGCGCTGCTCAGATCGCCAATCGCCGCGATCCGGCCCTCGCGGACACCCACGTCCGCGGGATAGCCCGGCCCTCCCCGGCCGTCCAGAACAGTCCCACCCCGCACCAGCAGGTCGTACTCGTGTGAATCATTCACTTTCGCATCCCCTCGTACACGCCCCTTTTCTCCGAATCCCATTATAACGGGAATAGCGATGGCGTCGGCTGCGAGGGAACGCGAATAGCGAGGGTGTTAGTTACGCGTGAACATGGCGTCGGTCACCTGCTCCTGCTTATATGCTTTGACGTGGCCGTCGGTGAAGACCATATTGGCCCACCCCTTTTCGTATACCGTCTGAGCGGAAGTGTCGATAACGACGCTGGTATCCATGTGCCTGAAATCGACGTCCGGCACGTACCAGAAACTGGGCGGGCTGATTTCCGGTGACTCGATCCGTTCGCCATTACCGCCATACCACGGCGGGTTCACGTAGCCGGCGTCGGCGAAGAGCACCTTATCTGAGGAGAGTGACGCTTCGCTGGCCGGGTCAGACGGGGGCCAGGCCCCGTTGTTGTAGCAGTACGATCCGACGATGTCGCAGTCGGAACCGATGAATCCCCAGTTGTAGCCGTAGCCGTTGCCATCGCCAAAGGTGTTGGCGCCCGTCCAACTCGGGCACTTCTGAATCTGGGTGTTTTTCATGTACGGATATAGAACGCCCTGGCTCTTATCCCAGCCGGTCGCCGTGTTCCGGCCAAACCAGTACTGCGTGCAGGTGTATCCGGCGCACTCATCCGCGTAGATCGGATAGACGCCGTCATAATCCTGCGTATACATGGTGGTGGCGAGGCCCAATTGACGAAGATTGGACCCACAGCTCGCCTGCCGCGCCTTTTCACGCGCCTGGGAAAAAACAGGGAGGAGAATCGCTGCCAATATCGCTATTATCGCGATCACCACCAGCAGCTCGATCAGTGTAAAGCCCGTTCTTATCGAACGCATTGCGAGTCTCCTTTCATGAGACTTCGGGCTTCACGAGGAGCGGAGGGGAATCGGTCCTGCATAAAAAAACCATCCCGGAGGATGGTATGCAGTCGAGGGCTGCGCCCTGTGGACCGAAACCATCACACCCTTTCTCGCGAAGGGTTCATTGTGATGCGTTGCGGGTGGGCATTCGGGCTTGCCTCATTAGAGAGGCACACCGCAGCGGGACTGCGCCGGATTCACACCGGACTTCCCCCACTCGCCCCGGCCATAGGCCGCGGCTCCTGCAACATTCAACATTCAATTTTTACGAACTGATTTATTATGACCGGTTACGGCTCGAGCGTCAACTGGCGGAGAGTGTGAGGGTGTGTGAGAGTGTGAGAGTGTGAGTGGGGTAGAGGGGCGCCCGGTCGGGAGGCCGGCGGGGGATTCGAGACGCGAACGCGGACTCAATAAAGTCGGAGCAATTCCGGCGCTCCCGGCGGGAAGGATTCCAGGGATCTCAGGCGAATATTGGTTTCATGACACAGTTATGTCTGCGTCTATGCGCTGCCACCGTCTTCCCCGACGGGGGGCAAAGGATGAAGGATATAGGACGAGTCAAGCCGACATAATGGCCGGCTGTGAAGTCGTGAAGGGACGACCGAACATAGCGAAGGGCTTCGGCCCTGCTAGCGCGCCAATGCATTGGCCGGCTGTGAAGTCCCGGAGGGACGGCCGAGCTTCTAACGTAGAGGGTGAGGATCTTCCCTATCATTAAAACGTGATCGCAATTCCAATCTCGGGCGGCCCTGCAGGACGCGGTTCGGGTTCATTGCTCACTCTACCGCGGCGCTGAAGCGCCGGGCTATATTCGGGCGTCGCTCCGGGACGCCATTATGACCAGGCGCTAGCGTGTGTTGAACGTCATGAAGAATCGCCGGGTTCCATTTATACGGCGCCTCTGAGACGAGTTGTGGGGGGGGATCTAAGCTCCTTCTGAGCCAGCGACGGTATCGGACGGGTTTTCCGATTAGGGGTCTTTGCGCTATGAGATGCGGGCATTTCTCCATTGCAGGCCGGGGGCGCCGGCTCGAGCGGCCCTGTCACGCGGCGGTCGCGGTCCTCTGTCTCCTGCCCGGATGGCGCGCTTCCGCTGCCACCGTCCCCGCGCGGATCGTCGTCCCGTCCGTTCGATCCCTATCTCCTTCCGCTGGACCCCTCGATCTGGCGATCGATTCCGGGGGGCGCCGGCTCTGCCTGATTTATCCGGGACTCCAGTCTGTCGCGGGCATTAATTCCCGGACCCGTGACCCGATCTGGAATCAGCGACTGCCGGGACCGCCGACTGCCCTGGCGGTGGACCCGGCCACGCATCGCGTCTATGTCGCAATCCAGAGCGATAGCGCCGCGGGGGATAGGGTCGTTGTGGGCGACGACGCCACCGG
>DASRZA010000532.1:0-28951 GCA_035686845.1 Armatimonadota bacterium
GGGAGTTAACGCTTCCCCGGCCCTCCCCGCAAGCGGAGAGGGAGTTAACGCTTCCCCGGCCCTCCCCGCAAGCGGAGAGGGAGTTAACGCTTCCCCGGCCCTGCCCGCAAGCGGAGAGGGAGTCAACGTCCCACCGCTTGCGGGGGGATTGAGGGGGGTCCGCTGGGCCTGCGCAAACGCGGGGGGATTGAGGGGGGTCCGCTGGGCCTGCGCGGAGGTCATCTTCGGAGCCGGCGGCAGTACCGCCGTCCGTACGTTAGCCGCGGGTGTGGGGGTGACGAGGCGGATCCCCCTGTCGGAGGAGGGCGCCTGGAACGGCGTGTAGGGGGAGATCATTCCGATTCCGACAACCAGCGCCACGCCGAACGCCCACGTTGGCATTCCGGCCTGGTAGCGCTGAGGGCGAAGCATTGGCTTCGGCGACTGTGCGATGCGCTCATGGAGACCGGCCCAGACGCTTTCAGGGCAGGACCGCTGAGGCATACCTCGGAGCGCCGATTGAATCTGCTGGAGCGCGCGCAACTCTTCCGAGCACGCGTCACACCCGGACAAATGGCTCCGGAGCGCGCGGGTTCCCGCGTCGTCCAGCTCACCATCCACCATCGGCGCCAGCAGCTCTTGCGCACGGCGGCAGGTCAAGCTAATCACCTTCTTGTGTAGCGGCGTAGCGGGTTCGGAACATCTTCCGGGCCCGGTGCAGCTTAATCTTGATGGCGCCTACACTGCAGCCCATAATGGTGGCGATTTCCTGATACGAAAGATCCTGAAAATGCCGCAGTGTAATCACCGTCTTATAATCCGGAGGCAGAGTTCCCACGACTTCCCGAATTCTCTCCTGCGCAAACCGGCGCATTACCGTCTGCTCGGCCGATCGCTGGTCTTCCGTCTGGTGCAGCGGAGAGAGGCTCTCTTCATCTTCAATGGAGATGGGCGGCACCTTGGGACGACGGCGCAGCTCACTGATGCAGGTGTTCACGGCGATCCGGTACAGCCAGGTGGAAAACTGTGAATTCCCCTGGAAATGTGGGAGCGCCCGCCAGACCCGAAAGAAGGTTTCCTGCGTGAGATCGCTGGCGTCATCGGCGTCCTGCACCATCTGATAACTGATGTTGTAAACGTAGTCCCGGTACTTCGCGAAGAGCAGCTCGAAGGCTGAAGCGTCACCCGAAACGAAGCGAGCGATGATTTCAGAGTCGGGATCAAGTACGGGTACCGCGCGTTCTCGCGGCTGAACGGCGATAGTCTGTGTCAGAGCGGACATCGGATTATTTTCCTTCTAACAGTGTCGAAGCGATGGAAGTCCGTGCTCATAGGGCCTGGTTGACCTTACTGTTTCCTTCGACGCGCAGCACGGAGCGTTGGTTACTCATTATGATAGCATAAATCATGGAGGATGGAGGATGGAGGATGGAGGACGGAGGATGGAGGACGGAGGATGGAGGACGGAGGACGGAGGACGGAGGATGGAGGAAAACGAAGGATGAAGGATGAAGGATGAATCAAAAACGCCAGAGTTTCAGGCGCCTTTTCCCGTTTCAGCAAACGATCGGGGACACGTCAAACGTTCGAGCTTAGGCGCCTCTCCCCGCTTCGGGGAGAGGCCGGGAGAGAGGTCTCAGCAGACGGAGGGCGGAGGACCGGGTATTCGGGCGCCGGTGAGAGACCGGTAGAGCTTGATCGCCTGGATCATGTCCCCTGATCGAAGCAGTTCTTCGATCTGCCGCCGGATCTCCGAATCTTCATGCGGGGAAACTCGCGCCATCGCGAGGCGCCGGCGCACATGCGCCTGTCTCGACGGCATAACGATGATGACGCTCATCGCTTCGAAGAGCCCCACGCGATACCGCTGACGATACAGCTTGATGGCTGCGATCTTCTTGTTTTTCGCGACCAGATCTTGAATGTCCTGTTGATCCATGCGCTCGTCTCCGTTCGGGTGGAACGTGGCGCCCGGGAAGTGGTGGCACTTACAGGTACCCGGTTCGCCTCGCGATAGGCAATCGACTCAATCGCTCGACTGATGCTGAGAATTGTAGCACGACGGGGGCCGGCGTGGGCCTCGAGACTCGAGCCTCGCTCTTATTGAATCCACGGCGTTGACCCCGTATACTAGCGAACGAAACGGCAGTGGCTTGCCGGCGCAGATTGGTAAAGATTGGATTGAAAATGACGGATGTGAATCAGGCGCTGCAGAGCTATGACGGCGCGCGCGTGGTGGTGACCGGCGGATTGGGATTTGTGGGATCGAATGTGAGTCGGGCGCTGGTAAAGGCGGGGGCGCGCGTGACGGTGCTGGACGATGGATTCACGGGCAGAGCTGAGAACCTGGGCGGTGCCCCGGTTGAGATCGTGACCGGGTCGGTGACCGATCCCGAGACGCTGCGGAAGGTCATACACGGCGCGCAATACGTATTCCACCTGGCGTGTCGGAACATTATTGTCTCCACGCGTGAGCCGTTCGAGGACTGCCAGGTGAATACGGTGGGGACGGTTAATGCCCTGCTGGCGTCGCGCGATGCTGGGGTGACGCGTGTGGTGTACGCCTCATCGGCGAGCGTTTACGGCAATCCCCCACGCATTCCCGTGACGGAGGATGACCCCACGAGTCTGCTGAGTCCCTACGCCGCGAGTAAGTTCGCGGGCGAATGTTTTTGTCAGGCGTACTACGAGAGCTTTAACCTGCCCGTGACCAGCCTCCGGTATTCCAACGTTTACGGCACGATGCAGCGCCCGGATAACCCGTATTGCGGCGTGGTCTCGAAGTTTATGGACGCTGCGCTGAAGGGAGAACCGCTGCGGATTTTTGGCGATGGTGAGCAAACGAGGGACTTTACGTATATCGACGACGTTGTGGACGCCACCCTCCTGACGGGCATCTCCCCGCGTGCCGAGGGCCAGGCTTATAACGTAGCGACAGGACGGGAAATATCCGTAAACCGGCTGGCGGAAATGGTGGCTTCGGTGAGCGGCGTCGTCTGCCGGATTGAGCGCGCGCCGAAGCGCGACATCGATACCATCCGGCGGAGGGTTCTCTCGGCGGAAAGAATCCGGCATGATCTGCGCTGGTCGGCGCAGGTGGGAATGGAAGAAGGTCTAGAACGAACGTTCGACTGGCTCCGCGGCGAAACGATCCGGACGGTCTGAGAGGGCACAATGCTTTACGCCATTGCAGATCTCCATCTTCCCAGTACGCTTGGGAAAACGATGGATCGGTTCGGATCAGCCTGGGAGAATCATCCGGAGAAGGTACGGAAAAACTGGCTGGACAGGGTTGGGCCGGAGGATTCCGTGCTTGTTTGTGGAGATATCTCGTGGGCGATGAAGATAGAAGAGGCCCGGCCGGATCTGGAGTTTCTGGCGGGACTTCCGGGCACGAAGTACCTCATCCGCGGCAACCACGACTTCTGGTGGCGCCGCAGCACAACCCGGTCGATTCAGCAGTCGCTTCCACCCCATATCGTGCTGATCCAGGGCGAGGGTCGGGTTGTGGAGGGCGTCGCCATCGGAGGCACGCGGGGTTGGCAGGTGGAGGACCGGATCCCGCAGCCGCACGACGAAAAGATACTCCGTAGGGAGTTGGGCTATCTGCGCCAGGCTTTTGCGGAACTGCCCGAGTCTCCCCGGGTCGCCATGCTTCATTACCCGCCTTACAACCCGGACCTGCAGCTCAACGAGTTTGGCCGGCTCCTCTTAGAGCTAAAGGTTGAGCTGACGGTCTTCGGCCACCTGCACGTTGGGAACCCAAACGTATTGGCCGGACCGGTCGAAAGCCTGGAACTTCAACTCGTCGCCGCCGACAGGGTGGACTTCTGCCCGCAACCGCTGCGCCTCGCGCCCCGTACCTCGTACCCCGGGCCCGTGTTTCGATGAGAGGTTTGCGGCGTGAGGCGTGCACACGGACGCAAGGTTTCTGCGCGGCACGCACAGAATACGGTAGAATCAGGTGATGAAGCGCGAAGGCGATGAACAAAGCGAGATCAGATCATGACTGTTGAAACCATACCGACAATTCGCTACTACTACGATGAGCATCCTACGGAGGAAGACCTGATGGGGGATAGCGTTCCGCTGACCGATCTCATCAAGGTCATTGTGGCTCTTCTGGAATGGCTCTTCCGTTCTCCACGCTGGTTCGTCGCTCAAAACCTGAATATTTACACGACCCGGCAGCACAAAGAGCCACCCATTGTGCCAGACGTCGCCCTGTTCAAAGGGGTTACGCTCAGCGCCCGGCAAAGGGCACACACCAAGAGCTGGTCTATCACGGAACCCGCTCATCCTGCTCCCAACGTCGCCTTTGAGATCGATTCCGAAAAGACAGAGGGTATAGACATCTATGAAAAGCCCGCGCGTTACGCGAAGATAGGAGTGAAAGAATACTACTCTTACGATCCACGGCCGAAGCGCTCGGAAGAGAAGCGGCTGCGGGGATGGATAAACCATAACGGGCAATCGTATGAGGCTAAGAAGGATGAACGAGGATGGATCTGGAGCGAGGAACTGGAAAGCTGGCTTGCTCCGGGTGGAGTGACGCTGCAGCTATATGACCGGGAACTCAATCTGCGACTTACCGAAGCAGAAGCCCAGCGCGACGCCAAAGAACGAGCTCTGGCCGCCAAGGCACAGGCGTTGGCCGACGCAGAAGCCGAACGCGCCGCCAAAGAACAGGCGTTGGCCGGCGCAGAAGCTGAACGCGCCGCCAAGGAAAGGGCATTAGCCGGCGTAGAAGCCGAACGCGCCGCCAAGGAAAGGGCGTTAGCCGACGCAGAAGCCGAACGGGCGACTAAGGAACGAGCGTGGGCGAAGCTCCGCGAACACGGCGTCGATCTCGAGAACCTGTGATTGCACAATTGTGTTGGAGTTTTCCTTAAGATCCCGGCGTGTGGCCGGCCCCGATGATTTATAGGAGTTCGTTAGACGATGGCCCATTCATGATAAGGAACAACAATACGCTGGCGGGTCCGGGGGCGATGCTGGCCTTATTATCCTTCTCTTTGCTGGCGGCGCCGGCGCCCGCCCGGCCGGCGCCGAGTGCGCTTGACAGCCTTTCGTTTGGAGTTCCGGCATCGGAACAAAGCCACGAGCTCACCGCGGTTCAGTCCGACATTGTTTCCGGTGGATTGGGAGAGCCGGCCCGCCGGCTGCTCCCGCTGGAACCCGTGAGCTGGGAAGGTGGAAAGGTCGCCTTCGTGATGAAGGTGGACCCCGACAAACCGACTTATTTCACCATCCGACTCTGGGGATCGGATATCAGCCAGGACCGGCTCATCCTGCTGTGCGAAGGCAAGCAGATTGGTTATCGTCACTTAGGTGACATCGATCTGCTGGACACCGGGACGGATCAACCTGCGTATAACGGTCGCTTCTACTACACCACCACACCGCTGCCCGCTGCGATGACACGGGGCAAGACTGAGCTGCATTTTGAGATCCGGAGTAATGGGTGGGTATGGGGCTACGGTTCCAACTGGGCACAGTATCAGAAACCGATGACAGCGCCGACTCGGGGGATCTACCGCGTCTATACGCACACGGATGGAACGTTTGTACCACCCGCGGATGAAACTCAAGGCGCGGTACCAACCAACCCTCCGGTTCGCCAGGCGCCCGGGCCCGAGGCTATGAATGCGCTCAAATCGCGGGTGAACCATGAGATTGATGGACTGCTTACGACCCCGCATCCGCTTAACCAGATGCAAATGGATTTCCTTGCTCGCGCATACCGGGTCGACTGGACCGACGCCTATCATAAACCGCAGGTGATATCTCAGGTGACACGTGGGTTGGACCAGCTATTCGCCGGATATCGAAAGGATCCCCGGCTGATGCGGCAGGACCCCTCCACGCCAAACCCGGGTTGGTTTGGCTTTGGACCGGCGGGAGATGCAATCTGGCTGTTGTCGACGCAGCTTAAACTGTCTCTCGATTCGACGATTGATGACGGGACCGGCGCGAAAACGATGCGGCGAGCCGCCTGGGCCGAGATGCTGCGGGCGAGCTGCGATTGGAACAGCCGTCACAGGCGGCAATACACCAACCAGTCGATGATTGTGGATTTGAATATCCAACTGGCGAATCGCGGACTGGAGTCAATTGATCCCGCCCTTGCCCTTCCGCAAGAACAGACGCTGCAGTATCTTTACCAGTCGGTGGGCTTAGCGCCCTGGCTTGGCAGTGAGACCGGTCATGGTCCCGACCGATCGCTCGGGGACAACTACCGGCAGTTGACAGACAAGGGACTGACGCGCGAGTTGGGCTATGTCGGCTACTACGGTGAGGTGCTGGACTGGGTAACCATGGTTTACGACTCCACCCGGCCGGCTCCCGGTCAGCCGGGCGACGCTAAGATTAGAGATCAACTGGTGAAAATCGCCCGCGCCCGCGCCATCTTCCGATATCCGATGCTTGACTCCGACGGAAACCGGGCCATGCGCATCGAAGCGGTGGTCGGATGGCGCGACGAGGAGCATTACCCCGGCGATGTCGCTTATGCCGAGCGGCCGACGTGGGATGCCTCAAGTCTCTACGCCGCTGCCGCGACACTCGATCCTCATCTCTTAGGATACGTGCAGCAGATGTTCGCCGACGGTCAATTCTTCAACTCTGTCGAGCAGCAGACCAATCAATCGCACAGTCTCCGGGTCACTGCCGGTTTGCTCGATACTCCCGACGAATACAAACTGATCCAGGCGCAGCCGCCCAGTCCCGATCGCCTCCCCATGGCGCCCGGTCAGCCCGATTTTGCCTGGGCCGATGAACAGGATGGAGTGGTCGCGGTTAAGCATGGCGACGAGATATTCTATGCCTCGCTTTACTGGCGCGCAAGAAGCGCGATCAATTTTCTCGCTCGAGTACACGACACCCTGCCCGCGTATGACCGAATCGCGGTCGTGAACGAGGAGGAGCAGTTCGTTCCGAGTGGAATGACGTTCACCCGTCCCGACTGGACCAATTTCGGCTTTGCCAACGGCGGGATCCCCTATCCGGATGGGGTTCATTCGGCGTATGCCGGGGAACAACTGCCGATTGCGAAGATCCCTGCGGGTATCCCGTTCAAGCCAGGCGATGAAAGCCCTTACGCCGGCCGCGCTAGGTTCTATCGACTGCGCTACGGAGATTACCTGATCGGTATGAACGCCTCGAAAAACAAAACGTACGAACTGCGGGGCCCCGCGGGGGCTCGAAGCGCGCCGGAACTGATTTCCGGCAAGACAATCCGGTTGAATGGATCGGTCAAAGTTAGTCCGATGTCGACGGTGGTGTTGTACCTGGGTGAATGATCGGCGTTCCCCACGCCGCGATCATTTCCGCCATCCGGGCGGTGTGACCACCGGGTGTGACGTGGGCGAAGAAGACCTCATCCGCCAACGCAGCCACCACCTCACTGCGGCGGAGCGCCGATTCCCGTGTGATTCGCTTTGGAAAGGTGAGGAACGGGGAGAGGAACAGCAGCCGGCCGGCTTCAAACGCGGCCTGGCAGGCGGTGGGAATACGCATCCCGGCCATCGTCCGCGCCAGGCATATTATAATCGGCTGGTCGCCCCGAAGCAGGATTTGGAAACACTCTTTCTCGAGAGGCGAGTGAAATCCGCCGACAAGGGTAATCCCCTCATCACGAAGGCGCCGTGCGGTATCATGCGCCCGTAGTATCGCGGCGCCGGGTGTTTGCGTCGATCCAAAGAGCGCCGTACGACGGGCGGCTAATAGCGAAACCGGTCCGATAACCTGCAGCGCAACCGGGGCGGCTTTCCCGAGCCGCAGACTTAGCGAAGTCGGCCAAAAACCGTCCAATGGCGTCAATGTCACCGCGTCCGGGGATGTCACCGGCGCCCACCGCAGACCTCTCGAAAGCGGGCGCGAGGTACGGGGCGCGAGATGTTCGGTGCTTTTAATTCATCCTTCATCCTTCATCCTTCATCCCTTGTCCCTTCACACCAGGTTATGCCACAGTCGCCGGCTGGGTTCATCAAGGGCTTCGACGCAGGGAATTTCGAACCGGTTGCCGGCGGCGTCGGTGAGGAGGTAATGGCCGGGGCCGATCTCACGGATGTCATCGCGGGCGCTCCGGAACCGGATCAGGCGCGGCCCGGCTTCGGTGATCACCAGCATTTCGTTCAGGCCAAGCCGCTTCTTAAGGCTCTGAATCCGCACGATGGCCGGCTGGAAGTACGTTTGTCCCAGCTCCTCTTCCACGACCCGGCGACTCAACGGATCAAGCTCGTGGAAATCCCGAACCGTGCCGAGATACTCTTCGTCGGGCCCCAGAAAGGCGACCATCCGGTCGGTTTGGGTCAGCGGGAATGGAAGGCGCAGCTGCGCGTCCGGCCATCGTTCATCCCGCGATTGGACCGTTATCCGGCCGTCCGGCGTACGCTCGACGCGAAGGTCCCCGGGGTCCAGAAACTCCCCGAGTGGAGAGAACGGCGCGTCCGCGTTCGTCAAACCAGCGGCGCCGAGGGAGGACGGGGCAGCTCCGCGCCGCCTTCCTTTTCTGGCGGGAGCTTGGCCAGCGCATCCCGAGCTTTTCCGTAGGTGGGATCCACCCGGAGCGCCTGTGAGAGTGAACGACGGCCGCTCTCCAGATCTCCGGCGCGGAGGTACGCCTGACCCAGGTTATAATGAGTTTGTGGCTGCGCCGGGTTAAGATGAACCGCCGTTTCGAAGGCGCCCACGCAGGCTTCGAGACGTCCCTTCTGGGCATAGGCGGCGCCCAACGTCTCAAACAGCCTGCAGTCGTCGGACTCACCCATCGTTAAAGGTTCCAGGAGCGCTATCGCTTCATCAACATGACCCGTACGGAGAAGACTTCGCGCCTCTTCCACCGCCGGATCGCTCTCGCTCACGTCCAGCGATACGTGATGCCCCGGCGCATGAGCAACTCTATCAGACATGGTTCGCCTCCTTATCGAGATAACCGAATCGAGATACCCGATCGCGATTCCCGACTATGATACGCTGCAAGTCGATCTTAACTACGATATCATGATACTTTTAGAACAAGACGCTTTACAGAACCTATTTCAGGTCGTAAAAGCATAGTCGCAATCGCGGGTTTCGACAGCGGCGCCGATTTCCCTTCCGGCGAATTGCTGTTTTCTTTGACGGCGGTTTCGGGGCCGCTGCGAACAGAGCCAACGAGATCTGCGGCGGCGCCGGCCCCACTATCAAACGATACTGAACTGAACCGGATGGAGGACTGAATCTTGGCTAACGCGATCACCATTGGCATCATTGGCGCGGGCGGCATCGCGCAGAAGCTGCACCTGCCGCAACTGGCGGGCAGCCCCGACTTCAAAGTCACCTGGCTCTGCGGCCGTCGTGAGTCACGATTGCGCGCATTGGGTGAACGGTTCGACGTGCCCCGCTGGACCACGAACCCCGCCGACCTGCTCGCCGACGCGTCGCTCGACGCCATCATCGTAGCCCTTCCCCATCCGCTGCACGTCGAAGCGGGAATCGCGGCGCTGAAGGAGGGGAAGCATCTCATGATGCAGAAACCGCTCTGCGCCGACATGAACGAGGCAAACGCGTTTGTCGAAGCCGCCGACCGGTCGGACCGGACCGTTCTCTGCCTTCCCCACTTCAGTCCCGAAATCTATAAGGCTCGGGAAATGACGCAGGATGGAACGCTGGGTAAGCCATCCGGCGCTCACTGCCGCACCAGTCACGGCGGTCCGGAGGTCTATTACGCGGAGGTGCGTGATGGCTTCGGCGAAACCGACCAGGATCTCTGGTTCTTCGATGCCGCCCGCGCCTCCGTGGGAGCGCTCTTCGACATGGGCGTATACGCGGTCGCGTCCCTTGTCGCCACTCTCGGATCGGTGGTTTCCGTCATGGGTATGACCGCAACGGTTCAAAAACCCACCACGCTGGAGGATTCCGCGACACTCCTGCTTGAGTTTGAGAATGGCGCCATCGGCACGGCCGAAACCGGCTGGTGTGACCCGGCCCGCACCTTCGCCTATCGAATCCATGGCACGGCGGGCAAGCTGACCAGTCCCGGTGAAGCCGGCGCCGCCATGACCCACTGGACGCCGGGTTCGTACACCAGAGAGGACATCCCACCCGTTGGGCGCCCCGTCGACGCGTCCGCCTATGCGACCGGTAACGTGCATCAACACTTTTTGCGCTGCATTCGCACCGGCCAGCAGCCGCCCCTCTCCAACGCCCACGCCGCCCGCCACGTCACCGAGATCCTCCTCGCCGGTCTCGAGTCCGCACGAACCGGCGAGAAGATGGTGGTGAAGTCGCGAGAGCATGGGCGCTAAGACACCGCGGCGGTCAGCGCCAGCAGCGCGGGAACACCGACGCGGTCGGGGCCATATTGCATGCCGATGCTCTTGATAATCTCACCCGGTCGGGGATTGTTCCACTGCATGGAGTAGACCACACCGGTATACCCGGTTCCGGGATAGGGCCGGGTCCAGGCGATCTGGGCGCCCGGTATGGGAGTCGGCGTCTTCTGCTTGTAGTTGTCAATGTTGATCTCGGAATAAACCGGAATCTTCACCGTCTGTCCGTCGGCGTACGTCACGACATAATCAAAAAGCTCCAGCTTTTTCCCGGCCTTTACGTCCCGGTCGCTCCGCCGCCGATCGATGCGCGCCGCCTGCAGGAAGAAGAGGGCGTCGGCCTTCTGATTCACAGGGATTCCCTGCACCTGGTCCGGCAGGTTGTTAGGGACATTTTGCCCGCCTAGCATCACCACCGTTGGCACCGCCGAGGTTGGGAAGTCGTACACGTCGTACAACACGCCGGCGAATGTGTGCCGGCCGGTGGGAAGGCTCGCCATGGTGAACGCCTTGTCGCCAAACCAACCTTTCTCATCCCGGTACTGGTTCGCCTGCTTCGCAATACTGATTGGAGTGTATTTCAGATTAGCGCCCGCGATGATCGTCTTGCCGCCGGCGAACGGAGCTTTCAGGTTCCGCAGCAGGTCGGCAAAGATCTCGCGCTTCTTGACGGCGTTCTCGGGAACGTCCTCGGTGTCTTTGAAGAGCAGGTTGCAGAGCACGATTCCGCCGCTGCCCTTCGGGTATTCCATCATGCCGCCAACGTTCAGCATAGGCTTCACCTTCTGATAGAACGCCGGCGTGCGCTCCGCTTTGAAGGAGATATTATCGATACCGATGGTGTCGTTCTTGCCCGGCAGGTTCTCCCATGCCGCAATCTCGAGCGTGACCGTCTTGCAAAGCCGCGGCGGATTGATCTCGAACGTCTGCGGGCTGTTATTAGGCAGCGTATTGAACGTTAGTTTGTGCGCCTCGTCGCCATCAAAAACCAGGTTCACCTTCGTTGTGGGGTTATAGAAGGTGTTGCCAATCCAGGTAAACTCTTTGATCGCCTGCGGTTTCGGGAATGTGATCGGGACCTGGAACGGCTTTCCGTCCTTGGGCTCAGGAAAATCGATTATCAGCGGCCAGCCATCCGCCGATACAAATCCGTTGGTGATATTGCCGTAAGCAAAAAACGGCGAACTGCCAAAAGGAGCGACGTCGTCGTAGTCCACCACGTAGCTGAACTCATCCGGCGAAGTGAAATTACCGGCGGTCCAGTTGAAGATGCGCACCGGGGAATAGAGCACCACGTCGCCCGTTGGAATCCCCGCCGTAAGTGGATTGCGCGGCGCTGAGAACGTAACTCGCTCCACGCCGAGGCTGCCATGGTTTGTCACCGACGGGTGATTGCCGAACTTCCGAATGAGATGGTTAACCCCAACGATCTTGTTGTAGTCGGCCAGGCCAGCCGGCGAAAGATTGTTGAATACGATCCAGCCGCCGGCCCGGGTGAACGCCTCCACCTTCGGGAGGTTCGCCGCCAGCGACTTGAGGTTTTCCGGCGAGGCGTTGATCACCGCCACGCGGCTGCCGGGCGGCGAGATCGCGCGCACCGGATCCTCTACTTTTGCATACTTCAGGCCGATGGCGTCCACGGTGTGGTCGAGCGGCGGGTTCGCGGCGCCGGTTAATGTCACCGGCCGGTACGTGAGGCGAAAGTGAACGCCATAGGCGAGCAGGTTGGTGAAAAGATGCTGCGCCACCGCGTTCACCGGCAGTTTTTCGCCCATGGTGAGCTGGCTTAGCAGCAGCACGCCCTTGCCAACGGGAACCTCGGCCAGGGCCGTATCCTGCAGCAGATGACCGCACTCCAGCAGCGATCGCCCGCCGCTCATCGGCTTTGTATAAGCGTCTCGATAAACAATCTGAGCGTCGCCGGACGGGTCCGTCGGCGCAATACTTGACAGCCCGGCGGGCGCGGCGCCCCAGGTGAAGAAATCCTTCTGCCGCAAGCCGCTGAACGCCGGATGACCCAGATCCTCGGCGAAGGCGGTCCGGCCCGCGTTCTCCGCCGGCTCCATCGCCGCGGGAAGGCCCTGGTACTTCAGCGGGTTCTTCTGCTCCAGCACGATCACTACCCGCCCGCCCACGGCGTAGGCCGCCAGCCGGCTGCTCGCGCTCTCCGCGGCGCTCAACGCGTTTCTGCCGACTACCAGAACTTTTGCGCTTGCCGGAATCCGATCCAGGCTCGTCAGCGTGGTAAACCGAACGCCCACTTTATGGAGATACGATCGCGCCTCACCAGCCGGATCGTACACACAGATGCGGCTCGCGGGGAGCGAGGCGAGGCCCACCACCCGGGCATACGCCGGGCCGGCGGGAAGAACCGAAATGTCCTTCACGTCGGTGAAGACTCGCTTGCCGCCGGCGTCGAGGGCTAAATACCACCGGCCCTCTTCCCGGCTCGCGACGCCGGGCAGCTTTAGCGCCAGCTCGAAGCGCTGATCGGTTCCGGGCGCGACGTGATAGACTTTTCGACTTGAGGCGATCTTTTTGCCGCCCAGCTCAAGCGTCCAGGTAAAGGTGATCGGGTCAGCGTAGTGAGTGTCGTTGAAGATGCCCATGCTCCGGTTGACCGTCTGCCCCGATCCAAACGTCCAGTTCCACTGCTTGCAGAAGACCGCCCGGGGCGCGTAGGAGACGTACTCACTTCCGTCGGTGTCCTCGGCGCCTAAATAAAGATCCCAGGCGCCATAGTGCGCCCAGCGGTAGCCCTCCGTCAGGATGCGAACCATGAGGGCAGAGGCGTGGAGGGTGCCCTGCTTGCCCTGGAAAGCGTCTTCACCGCCGATAATGGAGAGCTCGGGGTGGTTCCCGGTCATGAAATAATCTTCGCCCACAAAGCGAGGACGCTTCTCATCCCAGACCCAGCGACCTCGTCCGCCGCCGGTCGGATTCTCTTCATACGCCAGCGCCGGATACTCATCCAGCGGGCCATCGATGTAATGGTTGCCGTGAACCGGCAGCGTCTGCGCTTTCGTGGCGCCCCCGCCATCCGACATCGTGGGGCGCGTGGGATCCGCGGCGCGAACGGCGTCGGAGGTCCTGGTCACTTCGGCCTCGAAGGCGTCCATCTGACCGGCCCAGAGGTTGATGCAATTGATGTAGAGCCATTCGTTCTCGATGGACCAGATCATGATGGACGGATGGTTTCGCTCACCCTTAACCTGCGCCACCATCTGGTCGCGCCAGTTGTTCATCAGGTCCATCTTCAGGTCGGAGTGATAGAGCTTCTTAAGATCGGGATTGTCTTCTATCGGCATGTAGCCGATCGCTTCGCCGTCCAGCATCCCCTGCCTCCGGACGACGACGCCGCTGCGATCGAAGAAGTCAAGCGCCTGTTCCGGAGGCATCCCCATCCAACTGGTTCCCCAGAACCGGGTCATCCGCTGATGCTCTTTTCGGTAGCTTGCCAGCCAGGTTCCGGGGCTGTCCCCGCTCGGACCCGCGCCTTCCCAACCATGGAAAACCACGCCGTTTAGCTTGAAGTTGATGCCGTCCTCCGTCCATTCGCGGAAGCCAAAGGGCGTTTCCGACACATCCACGGTTTTGCCATCGACCCGGACGAGCGTGCGCAGCCGGTACATGTTCGGCTGGTCCGGCCACCAGAGCTTCGGGTTTTGCCATCCACCGCTCACCGTGACAGGGCTTGCGCCACCGGCCGGAACGACGAAGCTCTTTGCCGGAAAGCTCTGCTCCACTTTGCCCGCGGAATCCACCGCTTCACATGACACGGATCCGCTTACGCTGCGGCTTGTTGGATTAGCCAGCGTGACGTCCGCCGCCAACTCCTTGCGCGCCACCGATGTCCGAACAAACACGTCGTTGGCGTACACCGGGCCGGCCGCCGTCAGGGTGGGCGTCACTAAGATGCCGGATTGGAACGCGCCCCAGACCGGGTAGGCCAGTCGCTGAAAGCCGTTATGCGAAAACTCGATAGGGAGATTGAACTGTTTGCGGAGGAGCATCGGATCTTTGGGATCGTTGCTGTACGCGTACCAGGCGTCCCGGATTCCCACCATCAGATCATTCACGCCGGGCTTCATTCCGCGAGTCACGTCGATGCTGAACTTTGCAAACGGGTTTTTATTGAACCCGCAATACACCCCGTTGACAAAGACCGTGGTGTTCAGGTTGTTTTGCGGAAAGGTGATGAAAAACGACCGGCCGGCGAGCGACGCGGGCACGTTTACGCGAGTTCGATACCAGATACGATGGGCAAAGAGAAGGTCGGGCCGCTCGGTGTTCTTATCGCCGGGCACCTTAATCCCGGTCCAGTGAGTCTCGGCGGGGAAGTCTTTCATCGGCGTCGCGATATCGGGCGGCGGCAGCGCTTCGTCGTTCCGTGTCACCTGCCAGTCTCCGTTCAGGGCGACTTCGGTGCGGCTTCCGGCGGATGTGGGCGCGGGAAGATCAAAGACCTTGGCAGCGGCCGCTGTATCGATCGAATCATGGCGGCTCTCACCGGGCCGGTATTTTGAGTTGGGGTAGAATGTCGCCGCGTCGATGCAGAGCGCGTCGGAGGCGTAGAGAATTCTTTGCAGCTTCCCTTTCGCATCTTTCGTCCGGGGCAGCCGGATTTCCAGCGTGTGAGCTCCGGCCGTGAGAGCGCGGTCCCCGAGCTTCAGCCAGGCAACCTCGTTCCAGGTCTGAAGCTCCATCAGATCCGTGGTCAGATCATCCGGCGAGATCCGGCTCCAATCGCCGCCATCCACCCGCCAGTCAAAGGGCGACCGGGCAAACTCGTAACCAATCCGGTTCCAGATCTGATACGTGCCGTTCTGTGGCGCCGTGAAGTCGTACCGGAGGAGGATGCCGTTCTCCGGGACTTCGCTCTCGACCTTGGTGTCGTCGATGGAGATCTGAAGCCACTTCGCGTCAGAGAGAAACTCCGGATGTCCCCAGCCGGAGATGTTCGGCTTGACTGACGCCGGCGTGATGGACGTGGGCGCCTCGCCTTCCAGCCAGACGTAATTGCTGGCGGCTTCGGCGCGGGCTGAGACCGGGATCGCGAAAGTCGCTGCGAGCATGACGGCAATCAGACCAACGGACACACGGCCGGCGTGAAGGGACATCAATCGAACTCCTATCGTACTGGGATTCAAAGGCATTCGGGGCAGACGCAGGCCCCCCAATAATATTGGACGGCCGGCGCACCGAAAGGTTATAGGGACGGAGGACGGAGGACGGAGGAGAGGATCGTGGGTGAGAGGTACGCGGCACGGGGAGAGGCGCCTATGCTCGGACGCTTCTCTCTTGCACTCGCGTTCGGCGTCCGCTTTTCCTCTGCGGCTCTCGGCGGATCTCCGCGTCTCCGCGGTGATCTCTTCCTCGGTCCTTCGTCCTCCGTCCTCCGTCCGCGTTCCCCTGCGCCCCATATCCTTCCAGCATGGCCTTGATCTCGGTTTGTCCGAGATACGCCGCCCATCCGAGCGGTGTTCCGTGAAACTGGGTGTCCTCGATGGTAATGTCCGGATTGGCGGTGAGCAGCCGCCGTGCAAGGGCGATGTCGCCTCGTGAAACCGCGTCATGGAGCGGGGTTGTCCGCCAATCGCCGGAGCGAAGGTTGGCAAGATCGGGACATTCAGCCAGCATTTGACGCACCCGCGTCTTCCAGCCCAGATCCCACGCCTGCAGCAGGTCGATAGAGGCGCCGCGACCCTCAAGCCAGGAAGCGGACGCGGGTTTCTTCGCCCGCACGGCCAGCTCCATGGGCGTCATGCCGTTAGTTACGGGAGCGTTCAGGTCTCTGGGGAGCGAATGGGTGTCGAGCGCATCCAGCGCCGCCGCGTCGCCCTGCCCGATGGCTTCCGCAAAGGCAACTTCAGATCGGTCCGGAGGTGGAGCGGTAAGCGCGTGCTCGTGCATCCACCAGGTTTGACCGTAGCCGAGTGACTCGAAACCGATTCGCCTGTAGATGCCGTCTGCGGCGGAGTTGAGCAGCGCGTAATGGCATCCGAGCGCCCGGCTGAACTGGCAGGCGGCCAGCGAGATCGCCTTGCCGATCCCCTGGCCGCGAGCCGATGGCACAACACCAACATCGTAGATCCCTCCCGCGCCCAACGGCCCGGAGGTCACGAAGAGGAGACTGTGCCCCACAAGCCTGCCATTCAGCCAAGCGCCAAAATGCCATGTCCGACGAGGATTCGCGCGCGCCAGGATACGGATCGCGGCGGCGCGCTCGGGATCGTAGAGAGGAAGATCCGCTGCGTCCCAATCTCTCCCTTCCTCAATGGCGATCCGCAGACCCTCGGGAACGGCAAAGTCCGACCGCATGTTATGAAGGTCCAGCGCCATCCAGTGCGGCCGCCAACCCCATTCGAAGCCGCGCGCCGCGACCCGGGCGCCCAGGTCCCTTGGGTGGGACGGAGTGAGCGACCAGCAGGAGGCGCCTGAAACCTTGCTCTGGCGGCACTCGGCCAGAATGGCGTCTAGAGTCTCACTCGCCACCGCCTTTGGCAGCCGGGGAAAGGGAATGGTCGCCTCCCTCGGAGAGACGATCCAGGCGACGCCGTTGGTCTGGCGGATTTCGCCGCCGGACGCGACGGCGGTGGCGGCAAACCACGCCGTGTGATTCGCTGCTGACGCCTCGATGAGTTCGGCGCGCCCGGCGCCGGTAGGTAGAAAGCCGGTTCCCGCGAGCGGGGACGCCGGGAGCTCGACCAGCGAGGGAGATATCAGGTTCGTCTCCGTTCGAAGAGCAAATTGGGAAGTATGTCGAACAGCTCATAGCAAAGAGAGGCCATCATCATCCCATGAGATTCTCGGGTAGAGTGTCTCTTTCCTGCTGCTCTTGTGAAAACACGCGCTCCAGAGGGCAGGAACATCTGGTACCCTCTCGAACTATCACTTCAGCAGGACCGCCTAACAGAGCGCGCCGGAGAGACCGACCGATGTAGGAGCCGAATCGCTTCGGTTGTAAACCCTCCCCCGGCGCGGGTGGACGCGGCCGGATGCAGGTTGTCGCGAAAATCGCGCAAAGGATTGCGCTCCTACTTAGATGCCGCGGCCTGGGAATTATAGGAGCCAAATCCCTTCGGCGATGGGCCGTCGGTGACGGCCCATCCCGGCCTGGAATGGTGTTCAGCCAGACGCGTCGTTTTAGGCGCCCCAAGAGAGCGCGGCAAGGGAGGCGTTGCCGATGATGGAGACCGAAGCGGCGCGGAATCGTTTGATGGCCCTGGCGCGCGGATATGCCGGGATGTTGAAGGGCCGGCCGGAGATTGTTGGAATCGCGGTGTACGGTTCGCTCTCTAATGGCAACTGTCCGGATCTCACTCCTTTTTCCGATATTGACCTCGCGCTCGTCTTCGAGGGACCGCTGCCGGCCTTTTTCTTGGAGCATCGACTGTTCCAGGGCGTCAAGGTGGATCTTGCCCATTACCGCGGGGCGGAACTGGAGGCGTTGGGTGACAAGCTTCCTTACAGCCTCTTCCAGAACGGTTGGGTTGGCAGTTTTCTCATCAAGAGCCTGGTTCTCGGCCGTATGGACACGATCCTCTATGATCCCACCGGGATTGTTAGACGGGTCAAGGATCGGGTCCAGGCCGCGGTGACATATCAGGAGCTGGCAGCGCGCACAGCGAGCGAATGGTTTCACAACATGCGGCGGCGGCGCCTCCACTCAGCCATCGAGTCAGAGCAAGCGGATACCGACGCCCGGGCTCGCCGGATGGCAAACGGCGCCATCCATTCTCTCCGCGAGATACTCGAGGTGGTTGCAAACCGCAAGGATTTAACGGCAGCCGCCGAGAGTCTCGGCATACCGGAATTCGCCCGGTTGAATCAACGATGGGAGGAGCTGCAGCCGGCGATTGCGACCGAAGGAGTGAAAGCGATCTGGAGCGCGATTCAGGCCGCGGCCGCGTACGGTTGGGAGCATGGATACCGTCCTGTGGCCGCATCGCTGATCGACGCGGGGGTGAACGATCCCGCCAAACTGGAGCTGATTGGTGACTTCCCGCTCTTCTGGCCCGGATACCGGCTGCACGAACTGGGCCGGGTGTTCGCCGATATCGATCTCTCCGTGCGCTGGAGCCGCGCAAAAATAGAGGATGGCCGCCCGGGCGGCGCGCTGGAATTACTCTGGAACTGCAGTCAATCAGAGCGGTTCCTCAATCGATGGAAAGGGATCCAGGACGCCGTTCAGGCCGCCGGATACGATGTCGCGCCGCCAGTGCAGGCTCTCCTGGCAGACCCGGAATACCAACGCTTGCTGAAGGAAATCGACGGCGCCTGTAGCAACGCGACAAAAACACCGCCGCCCGAACCACCTGTGGAGGATTTGATCGCCATCACGCAGGAGATGGAGCGTCTGCTCGCCGGCGCATTCCCGGTAACGCCCCCGAAGGAGCTCTTTGAATTCCTGGCGGATCGCTCTCAGACGAGTGAAGCGTTAGCTTCGGCGCTCTTTTCGCTAGAATTGGAGCGCTCAGACGCCGGGCGGCCGGAAGATTTCCTTCGATTCTCTGAGAAGTGGGAGCCTGCGCCGGAATCTCCGGAACTGGGAACGGTGGATCTCCGTGGACCGGGAACTCTGCGGCGATGGCGTCTGCCCGCGGCGGCGGCGCTTCCCCCGGTCGATCTGACCCCGCTGAACGATGAGTCGGATTGGCGCCTGGAGGACAGGCAGGGCAGCGCCATCGTTCAGTTTCGCGAGGGCGGCGTCGATCTCACGCCCGCGCCCTACAGTTTCCTGGATCATACGACGTATGCGGCGCCGCTACTGCTGCGAGACGCCCGTGAGGAGTTCGTGCTGCAGGCGGAGGTCGCGGGAATCGGCGGACTGGTCGCGTGGAAAGGCCCACGGAATTACGTGTCTGTCGGATGGAGGGGTTATCCGAGAAGCGAAATTCGCTTCGAGGCGCTGATTGACGGGGCGATCGACGGTGAGAATGAACCCGCGCGGGTCGTCATTGGACGGGGAAGTCTGCCGGGAAACCGCGCCTTTTTCCGGCTGCAGCGGAGGGGCTCCGAGTTCGCCGCCTGGTGCTCCACCGACGGCGAAAACTGGCATGACTGCGGCATTCTGCCGCTCCCGCTTGAGAGCCCTCTCAGCATCGGCCTCTACGGCCTCTCCTTCGTCCCCCGCGATCCAGCGAAAGTATCCTTCGAGAAAATCAGGGGAAGTGGCTAATGAATATCCGTCCTCCGTCCTCCGTCCCCTCCTTCACGTCCTCTTTATCTTCATCCTGGGAGTGAATATGGCCAGCGCACAGGGGTTTCACGCTATTGCGGCGGCGCGTGGACTGGGGGCCGTGCTGGCGTCGATGGTAGGTCCGGGGCCAATTCCGGGCAGCCAGCGGCTCTATCTGAGCTACATTTATGCGGATGACACGCTCGACTTAGTCGCTGTCGACCCCGATTCAGGCGCGTTTCAGATCTTCTCGAATCCCGTGAAATCAGAATATGGAGCGTGGGGCATGGCTGTTGGGCCGGACGGGGACCTCTATCTTGGCACGCTCCCGCACGCCCATCTGTACCCGCTCGACCCTCAGACCGGCGCCTATACGGATCTCGGGCGCCCGAGCCCCACCGAAGAGTATATCTGGCAGCTTGCCGTTGGGTCCGATGGCAAGTTGTATGGCTGTACCTATCCCTCGGCAAAGCTGGTGCGCTACGACCCGGCCACGGGAAAAAGCGAAGACCTGGGGCGGATGGAGCCGGTGGAACAGTATGCGCGTTTCGTGGCTGCGAGTGACGATGGCTTTATCTATATCGGGATCGGGATGAGCAAATCCCATCTCGTCGCCTACGAAATTGACACCGGACAGCACAGGGATATTCTGCCGCCCGATTGCCAGGCGCCTGGCGCGGCGCGGGTGTGCCGGGGAAGCGACGGAAGAGTATATGCCCAGGCGGCGGGAAAGCATTTCCGGCTGGAGGGATGGAACCCCATCCCGATTCCGGCGGCTGCGCCCGCGGCGCCCCAGAATCGCCTGATGGATGGCCGCACGGTGGAGGTAAGCGACCTTAGAATCAGCGTTGTCAATCCGGGGTCCGGCAAGACCACAACGCATCCTTTCAGTTACGCGGGGCAGTCGCTGCCGATCTTTCGGCTGAACCTGGGACCGGACAGGAATCTCTATGCCAGCACCGCGCTGCCGATTCACTTTCTCCGGATCGAGCCTGAAAACGGTAATTTATTGGACCTTGGAGGCCTGGGAGGCGGCGAGTTCTATTCTCTGCTGCCGCACGGCCGCCGGGTGCTCATGGCCGCCTATTCGGGGCTGGCGCCGCTGATGAGCTATGATCCGGAACTGCCGTTTGCACCCGGAACAGGGGCTGACGCCAATCCCCTGCTGGTGAAATATGAGGGTCAGGACAGCGGTTGGCGGCCCCAGGCGCCGGGGAGATAACCGATCTGGTAGCGGCGCCGGATGGAATGGTCTTCGGCATTGCCGCCGGGCCGTCGGATCGAAAGCTGTTCGTCTTCGATCCCACGATCCGGCGCGTCACTCACGTGGATCGACTGCCATTCAGCGGAATCATCTACAACGCCGCCTCCATTGGGCCTGGCGGGTTGATATACGGCCTCTGCGCCGAGGGGATATTCACCATCGATCCGGCGACCCGCGAGGCACGCATTTTAGCCCGGAGCCCCGGGCCCATCACGGCCGGCTTTGCGCTCGATGGTCGCGATCTCTACTTTGCCTCCGGCGCCGCCATTTACCGATATCGGATCACTGTAACCCCATAGCCCCGCGCTCTTCGTTCTCCTGGCAGTTGGGACAGACGCCGGTGATGGTCACCCGGTATTCGAGCACGCGGAAACCCGCGTCCTCGCCAATCGAGCGAGCGATGAGACCGGTTTCCGGCACTCGCACGTGGGACGTGACGCCGCACACGGCGCATACAAGATGATCGCGCTGCTCCACGCTGGCGTGATACTGGCTGACGCCGCTGCCCTGTCCGATTTCGCTGATTAAGCCGGCCTCTTCCAGAAAATGAAGGCCGTTGTAGACGCCGGCGAAGCTGGAATTCACGCCGTCCGCGCGGGCAAGCTCATAAATCTCAGCCGCGGTGAGATGGCGCCGCGATCCGCGCAATATTTGCAGCAGCGCCAGTCGAAGGGCTGTCAATCGGGGTTGGGGAGCTATTCTGGTCATTTTGTCGGATTTTCCAGCCGGCAAGGCGATACCGTTTCAAGATGTCTCACGAAACCGAATCTCATACTATCACGGAAGAAGGCGCGGGGCGGGAGGTACGGGGCGGTTTTGATTCATCTTTCATCCTTCATCCCTCATCCTTCGCCCTCAAAGTGTACTCTCCACCACCCGACCGCCATCCATCCGGATTCGATAGTCGAACAGATCGGGATTGAACGACTCGCTGTGGGAGATAAGCAATATCTGGGCGAACTGCCGGCTGATGAGGCCCCGGGTCAGGAGGTCAACCAAAGCCTGGGTGCGGGGACGATCGAAACTGCTGAGCGGCTCGTCCAGGAAGAGGAATCCGGGCCGGCAGTTGTGTTCGCCGGGCAGCGTCGCCAGGGCAAACGCGAGCCGCAGCGAGAGCGAAATCTGGTCCCGCGCTCCACCCGAAAAGACCCGTTTCCGCTGGTACGACCGCGCCAGGTTGTCATATATTGAGATGGTATTGGTGGACTCATCCCACTCGCTTTCGGAATAGCGTCCCTCGGTGAGAAGTGGGAGCAACTGACGCATGTTCCGGATGGTCAGCGGCATCACGCGATTAACAATGGACTCACGCGTTTTCTCAACGATCTCGCCCGCTCGCCGCTTTACCGCCAGCATCTGTTCCGCGGCGGTAAGCGCCTCCTGTTCGGCCGGTAGATCCAGCGGATCCTCCGCGAAATGAAACTGATTCGCCAGGGTGCTCCGGCTGGTTCGATTGGCCTGCTTCTCATCCCGACGCTGCCGCACGGTGTCTTCCCACCAGGAGGGTTCGGGTATCTCCGCGACGAGCGTCTTCACCTCTTTCAGCTCCGGGAAAACGATCGGCAGCGATTCCCACGCTCCGCCGGGATCCGCTTTCAGGCTGCGGCGCAGCTTCTCTCGAAGCGCGTCCCGGTCAGAGAGCGCCCGTCCCGAGTCATGTTCCAGGTTGTGGATCTGGCGGCTGATCACTTCGATCGATTGCTCGAGATTCCTTAACTCGGCGTGAAGGGCCGGTTCGTCCAGCCGGTTCAGATCGGCCGCGGCAGCCTCACGCAGCACTGGAATGCGGTCCCGCCCATCAGCCGCGGTTTCCGGTAGTGGTTCGTCGTGCAGCGCCTCCTTCCACCGTGCCCGCGCCGCTTCCTCCTTCGATTCTAGATCCTGTTCGCTCTTCTTCAGGGTCGAACGAGCAGCCCGCAGCCCATCAGCCTGACCGCGATCATGTCGGAGAGCCGCCCGGCGGATCTCCAACTCTGTCCGGAGCAGCCCACTCTCCAACGGAAGCGACTGACTTTGCAGAGCCGGTGTGACATGAGCGAGGAGATCCTGTTCACCGGCGTTCGCGCGGCGCGCCGACTCTTCTTCTGCGATGGCCGAGACCAGATTCTCGCGCTCCACCGCGTCGAGGAGATCACGTCGGCGGATCTGATCGGCGCCCAGCGCGGCCAGCGTCCGATCCGTCTCACTCACCGCCGCGCGCGCCGCCTCGGCCCCCTGGCGGAGCGAATCGTCCGTAACCATCTCCACAGCCGCGGCGAACGCGGCTTTGATTTCAACGGCGGCAGCAGTCCAGTCCTCCGGCCCGGCGCCTGGCAAGCCAACCTCCCGCGCCAGCACGGCGACCTCGTTAGACTCACTCTGCGCCTTCACATTCCACAGTTTTGCCCGGGCCTCAAGATCCGGAATTGACCCGGCGGCCGCGCGGGCATCGGCAAGCTCATCAAGCGCGGTCGATGCCGCTGCCGTGATTGTCTCCCGGCCCGCAGCCAGGTTCAGAGATTCGAGAAGCGCCGGCATCATGTCTGATTCCACGGCCATGGTCTCAAGCCGCTTCATCTCGGACTCCATCTCATCGACACGCCGCGCAAGTTCTTGCGGATCAGCGCTGAAGGTGAGACTTTCACGGCGGCCGCGGGCAAGGGTCTCCTGATTGGTAAGATGGATCAGCGCGTCGCGAGCCTTCTCATGACGCTCTCGCGCCACGGTAGGTTCGATCTCTGGTGGCGCCGCAATCCTTTCCCGGACTTCGTCAAGCTCCAGCCGCGCGGCCGGGCCCAGCAGCGCCTGGAGCGCCTTCCGGCAGGCGGACTCTCGATCGGTCCACCGCGCTCGCTGAGCCGCGGCTTCTTCACGCTGTGATCGCGTCGCCCGGCTCTCGCCTTCCAAGGTGGCGGCCTCGGCTTTGGCTGACGCTAAGGCCTGCCGGGCCGTGGATACGGCGGATCGAGCGCGAGCGATCAGTATTGCGCCCGGGATAAGAATCACGGCGCTCGCGATCCCGATCAGATGCCCGGTCACGGCGCTCAGCGACGCGATGATGATCCCGGCGCCGACCAGGGCAAATCCCGGCGTTTGCTGCCGGGTGGCTCGCTGAAGATCTTCGTCTGCCGCTGCTCGTCGAGCTTCGGCCGACTGCTGCCGCGTGGAAAGCTGCAGCGCACGCGCCTCCACCCGGCTCTCCTCGCCCAACCGATCGGACGCTTCCACCCAGTCGGAGAGCGCCTGGTGCAGCGATCTCTGATTCACCAATTCGGCGGCGGCCTGCTCGGTTTCTCGACCAGCCGCAATATCGCTTTCGAGCCGCTCTAATCGTTCATCCAGGGCGAGAGCCTCCGCCCGGTCGTTTTGATCTTTTGAAAGCTTTTCGCGCGCGGCGGCGAGATCGGCTTCCGCGCGCTGCAAAGAGCGGACCTGATCGTCCCGTCCGCGAACCAGTTCCTCGAGCCGGTTGAGATCCTGCTGCCGCTTCTCGAGCGCCGGGAGCGTCTCCCGGATTTCGATGGCTCCCACGTGCTCCTCGTCAGCGCGGCACGCTTCATCCAGCGCCTCCCGACGGGCACGGTCGTGGCCCAAAAGAAGCGCAAGTCCAGCTTCTCTGCGCCGATCGTACTCTCGCTTTCGCACGTCCTCCTCGGCCTCGCGTTGCGTATTGAGCTGGAGCTTACGTTCATTTTCGAGCTTCAGACGGCCCTCTTCACCAGCGCGCCATTCTTCCGCAAGCCTGTCATAATCTTCCAGACGGTTTCGAACGTCGGCGAGGCTGGCGTCTATCCGGACGTTCTCCTGCCTCAGCCGCTCCAGGCTCTCAAGCTGCGTGAGGAGCGCGGCGGCGCCGTCCAGCGCCCGGTCACGCTCCGGAAGACCTCCGGCGAGATCCTCAAGAGCCCGAACAAGCTCGGCGCTCTCCTGCCGCAGCCGAAGGGCGGTTTCCCACGCCTCTATCGCGGGGGAGACAGTTCGATCCAGCGCTCGGACACAGTCGCGAAGCTGTTCGGCCTGCCGCAGCCGGCCCTGTTCAGCATCCAGCAGCGCGCAAATCCGTCCCCGCTCATCGGCCGCGCATTGGAGCTTCTCTCCGATGACAGTCAGGAGGCTGGCGGCTTCTTCAGCCCAGACGTATGCCAGCGCCAGTTCCGCCTGCCTGATATCGCGGTCGAGAGTGGGAAGCTCCGCGTCCAGGCCGGCCACGCCCACTCGTCTCGTGAGCTCTTGGACCTGGATCTGATCCTCTTTCTTGATCTTGAAGCTTTCCTCAAGACCAGTGAGAACCCGGAGATTAAGAAGGTCGTTCACCGCCTTCTGGCGCTGATCCGGCCGGAGATCCTCGAGTCGCTCTAACTGTTTCTGCTCCACGAAACAGGTGTTCAGAAGGCCATCGGGAGTGAGGTGCAGCTCGCTTTGCAGGCGGCGGTTGATTTCGCCGAGTGAGGTAATGATCTCCGTCTTGCCGCCCGCAGCGGGACACTCGAGCCGGGCGCGGTGGTTCCCGACCAGCCGCCGGGAGATGGAGAAGGGCCGGTCGTCAATGGTGAAATCGAGCTCGACCTTCATCTCTTCCGCCCCGTACTGGCGCAGGCTCTCGATCTTATAGTCCCTATCGGCAAGCAGCGTCTGGCCGTAAAGCGCGAAGTAAACCGCCTCAAAGAGCGATGATTTTCCGGCCTCGTTGCTCCCTTCAATCAGAATGGACCCCCGGACGGGAAAGACGAGCGTGACCTCGTCGAGCTGTTTGAACCGGTGCGCGTAGAGACGGCGGAGCAGGATCAACGTTCTCTCCCCGTCAACCGGCTGTAGGCGGCCTCCAGCTCGGCGCCGGCCTGCCGGCAGACCTCCTGCTCGGCCGGATTATCGCCGAAGAGCTCCATCGCGGCCGCTGTCGTAGAGTGAATCTCGTCGAGAACGTCGAAGCTGACACCGTACCCTATCGGCAGATCAGCCAGCGGATCGATGAGCGCCAGGCCATCCGTCTCCACCTGGCAGTGGAAATTGCCCGCGGCGCCGCAGTTTTGAAGCGCCGGCAGATCCAGGTCGCGGAACTCCGCGGGCGAAAGCCGGCCGGACAGACGAACCCGGAGAAGCTGATCCGGCCTCCCCGCCGCCTCAATGGCCGTCATCCAGCGCTTGAGAAGAGGGTACGAGGCGCGGGGCGCGGGGCGCGAGGCCGGTAAAGGGTACGGGGCTCGGGGCTCGAGCCCCGCGCCTCGAGCCCCGAGCCTCGCGCCCTCTTCCCCGTCCTCCAACCGCGCGCCTTCCCCGGTATCCCGTGTCGAGAGCCCCGCGCCTCGCGCCTCAAGCCTCGCGCCCTCTTCCCCGTCCTCCGTCCTTCGTCCTTCGTCCTCCGTCGATAAACTCAGCGTCCTCATCGGCTGGGTTGGGAGGGAGACATACTCGGCGTCCACGTGACCGGGCGTCATTTGCAGCGCCCAGAAACCGCAGTCGAGCTTCTCTTCGCCAAAGTTGATATGCTCCGTGGCGCCCGGATTCAGGAGCAAGGCGCCGCCGGGCAGGCGCCGCTGATTGGAGGCGTGGAGATGCCCCACGCAGATGGCGTCCACCTGAAGCCGGTCGAGATTCTGAAGCGAGAGACACGGCTCGTGCGCGAGCGGCGGCGCCCACTGTTCGACGCCGTAATGAAGTAGAGCGATGTCAATATCGCCGGCGCGGCGATGATCGTACCCTTCCAGCGGGCACGATCCATCCGGACGGTTGAAATCGCTGCTCATCCCCCAGACGACGACCCGGCGCCCGTTAATCGAGAGCTCATGTGACGACAGCGCGTCCGTCTGCCGGAAAAGATGAATGGCGCCGAGGGCCTCCATCTCTTCGTGGGGCATCGCGGCGCTGTCGTAGCCCAGGCTCCGCGGTCGGTCATGATTGCCGGCGATGGCGCAAATCGTAATTCCAGCGTCGACAAGGCGGCGCACCTGCCGCGCCACAAATGCTCGCTCCACGTTGCGCGGGTCTGGGCGGTCAAACAGATCCCCTGCGTGAAGGAAAAGCTGCGCCCGCCGCTCAATCGCAGCGTCCACCACCCGCTCAAAGTTGCGCCGGAGCGCCTGCCGCCGCGCCTCCAACCGGTCCGGTCGAAAGCGGGCATAATACGCTCCCAGGTGATTATCACTCGTTACAATAGCGGAGATCATAGGGTCAAAAACGGGCGCGGGGCCCGAGGCGCGGGGCGCGGACGGTGGACGGAGGACGGAGGAAAACCCGGCGCAGGGCGCAGGGCTCGGGGCGCGAGGCGGGAGATGTTCGGTGCGTTTGATTCATCCTTCATCCTTCATCCTTCATCCTTTGCCTTTCGTCCTCCGTCCTTCGCCCTCCATCCTCAATCTCGGGTCCGCGAGGTCCAGGCGATACATGATCTGGTTGTATTCGTAGTAGGGCGTGGTGTGAGGATTACCGGAGAAGGTATTGACGTAAGTGCCTTCCAGGTAGATCAAGCGACCTCCATCCTGGTCGAAAAATGGGTGATAGACGGGGTTGTAGAAGTCATGCGCGTCGCCCGGTATATTGGCGTGCGTGATGATCTTGCGGGCGTTCACCCAGGGACCCTCGGGATGATCCGCTTCGCTGTACCACAGCTCGCCAAGCATGGTGTCGCCGTAGGCCTGTGCGGCGATCATAATATATTTCTTCCGGTACGGATTCCAATCGCAAGAACAATTATGGAGCAGGATCGGCTTTCCAGTAGCGGCGTCCTGCAGTCGGAACGGCGATTCGGCCCGGGTCATCTTGCCGGCGGCGATGAGATCATCCTGCTCCTTCGGACCGAGCGGCGGCGTGTTCTTCTTCCAGGCCCAGACCAGCTTTCCCGCGGCGTCCCGGTCGAGCTGAGTCCGGTCCTTGCCTTTATAGCGCGTGCCGGGCTTGAGACAGGTATAACCCTCGTACGAGGCAAGGTCGGTATAGGATTTCAAGTTGGCCCGGACGCGCAGCGCCGGGTACGGATCGTCGAAGTAGATATACTGACTGCCATCCGGCTGTTTGACGCGGAACGGGACGCCGGTGGGGGAAAAAGGGGGATCGAGGGCAACGTTCTCGGACTTCTTAAAAGTCTCGGTTTTATCGTCCCATACGACGAAGCCGTTCTCCAGGGCCGCACCGAGGCCGCGACGTCGCGAAAAGAAGGCGGCCATTCGCTCCCGCCCTGTCTCATCCGGAAGTACGACCAGTCCCCCGATCCAGACCACACCCTCGCCCTTCATCGGGACCATCGCCCGCGCGAACCCATCTTTACCAACGAAATAGTGCAGGTTGAAGCCGACCGACGGGTCAATCTTATCCGGAAGAACCGTCGTCGCCCCGGTGGTGTGAAAGTTTCCCAACCCATACGACAGCCGGTCCGTATCCCCATAAAACCAGTAGATCTTGCCATCGTAAATCGCGCTCAGGACGGAGTCCTGCCCTGTAACGTCCGCATTGATCAAAGGTTCGTCAATCGGCGCCTTTCGTCCGAGCAGCACCGTATCACGATAAATCCCCTGTCCGGTGATCCGGTAAAGCCGCTCAGCGATATTGATGCGTGTGATCTTGATCTGCGCGCTCCCGCCGGGGCGGGTATCGAGCGCCACGCCTCGAATCCCGAATGCGTCGGCCGGAAACTCATAGCCGTGGGATGAGACTTTGAAGAACACCTTCTTATTCATCAGCCCCGGCTCAAAAAACGCGATCAAGCCATTCGAATCCGTGTAGTAATCGGCGTGACTCGTCGTCTGAAGCTCCACATTCGGCACCCCGCGCCCGGTCTTATCATCGACCACCTGAATCGCAAAGTAACCGGACGGAAGCGGCGGCGCCGCGTGGGCGATTGTGTTCAGCATGAGAATGAGAAGGAGGACGAAGGACGGAGGACGGAGGACGAAGGACGGAGGACGGAGGACGGAGGACGGAGGACGGAGGATGAAGGACGGAGGACGGAGGACGGAGGATGAAGGACGGAGGACGGAGGACGAAGGACGGAGGACGGAGGACGAAGGACGGAGGATGAAGGATGAAGGATGAAGGATGAAGGATGAATCAAGAGCACCGAACATCCCGCGCCTCGCGCCCCGTACCCCGCGCCTCGCGCCCCGTACCCCGCGCCTGGCGCCCCGTACCCCGCGCCTCGCGCCCCGTACCCCGCGCCTCACGACTCGTACCCGCGCCTCGCGCCCCGTACCCCGCGCCTCGCGCCCCGTACCCCGCGCCTCGCGCCCCGTACCCCGCGCCTCG
>DASRZA010000533.1:0-7145 GCA_035686845.1 Armatimonadota bacterium
CGGGGAGAACGCCAGCGCATTGATCCAGTCCCTGCCAACGTGAACCAGTCGCAGCGGCGTGCCACTCTCAGCATCCCAGAAAAGGATCTGACCCTCGGCGCCGGCGGCGACGACCGCTCCATCTCGCGAGAATGCGACGGAGCCGATCAGGCTCCTTGAGTAGCCGATGACTTTCGGCGCACCGCCATCCATCGGCCACAGGCGTACCACCTGGTCTTCTCCCGCCGAAGCCAGCCAGCGGCCGTCGCCCGAGAAACTAAGACAGCGGACGACGCCGACGTGGCCCCGCAGCGTTTTGAGTAGAGCGCCCGTCTGGGAACTCCAAATCCGTACGGCGCCATCGGCGCCTGCTGTGGCAAGCCTCGTTCCGCCGGGTGAATAGCAGAGCGCTTCAACGAGTGGCGTGCCTGGCGGAATGGAGATCGGAGTCGTCATCGCGGGGACGGGGAGCACGTGTTCCACCGCGCCGCTCTTAATGTTCCAGATATCCACAGCAGAGTTACTCGGAAGGTAGGCCGCGAAATCTCGTCCCATCGGGGAGAACGCCAGTGGACACGCGCCGCCCGGCAGTTCCTTCCACACGCTCCAGTTGGACGTGTTCCAGATCTTCACGTTGCCATCGGCGGCGGGCGCCGCCAGCAGTTTGCCATCCGGAGAAAACGAGACTCCCGTATTGCCAGCCGGCAAATGCCCTGGCAGCGTTTTCAGTATTGCTCCGCTCGGGATGCTCCGGACGATGACGAGGCCGTCCTCCGCCGAGCTGGCCAGCATGGCGCCATCCGGAGAAAAGCGAATACCTGTGCCGACCGGGCCCCTGTGTCCTTCCAGTGTCCCGATTTGAACGAGCGTGATCCCGCTCACCGGGCCCGGTCGCGAAGCGGGAGCAGTCGTCTGAACTCCTGGCGAAGTGGCGCTGTGCATCGCGCTCGCGTCCAACCGCACGTCCGGCAAATCCGGATCTTCTTGAAGGCGAGTCTCGTCCTGTCGCCGGATAAAGCGGACCCAGTCGTAGTCGGCAACTTCATATCCTTTGATCGATCCGCCAACGTGAAGGCGAATCTCGAGCTGCTGCTCGCCCTTCAGCCCTGCCGCGCCAACATCAACGAACTGAAGACCACCCTTCGTTTCACTCTTGCTTTTGAGTGTAGGTATAACCTCGCCCCCGGGCTTTACCAGCCCTACACCCACATCCCAGTAGGCGTGAGGTCCAACGCGAGGCGCCTGGACCGCCATCACAGGGTACCGGTCGAGGTCAACCGCGGCAATCTGGCGCACGCCGCCCCACTGGTACGAATAGGGGAATCCCGCCGGCTTCGGTTCCAGCGATAGCTCCATCTGGCCCGGTGTCGGAGCGGCAACCGCCGCGCTGTTTGGCGCCGGAAGCGGAGTCCATTGATCGACGCGGTTCATCTCGTCATGCCAGCCGACGACGAGCGGCCCGGGTCCGACGGGCTTATTTGCAGGGAGTGTGGCGCGGGGCGGCTGAACGATGGGCGCTGTTGGGTGGACGGGCTTATTTGCGCGGGAACCGGCGCGGGGCGGCTGAACGATGGGCGCCGTCGGTCGGACGGTGGAAGCCGGGGGTTGAACCCTGGCGGCGGCTGGTCCAGCGGCGCCTGTCCGAGCCACTACGACGGTGACATGCTCAGATCGCTGCTCGCGGCTGTGCAGGAGGCCGAATGCAGTGATGATTGACACGACCAATAGGCCGGCCCAACAAAGACGAGCTTCTTCTGACTTCATCGCGCGACTCCCTTCCCTCTACGCGTGCTTAACGATGATTATAGTCGTGCGGAGGTCCACCGGCGCGCCAGCCTGCGCGCCTCTATTATAGCGCCAATCCGAGAATGCAGCGCGGTTTTCCGCTCGGTCCGTCAGGGAGTTCGTCGGCTCTCAGAATCCCCTCCACCTCGAGCGTCAGGTCAATCTTAACGCTCATCGGGAACCTCTCCTTATCCGCTTATTTCCTTCTTCGCTCTTCGCCCTATCGTTTTCCTCCCGGCGCCTTCTACCATTGTCGTGAAAGAGAGTCCTATACCGCTGTGCGTGGTGGCTTGACGCCGGCGCGCTCCCCTGACTATCCTGACTTTAGGATCTGCGAATCGCGGATGCTCAACCGGACGCCTGGCGATGAAGCGAATCAAACGGGGATAGATCTGGTGAGAAGCTGGCGGGGGAATTGTGGAAGATAATCTGCGGTTGATACTGGTAGGCGCCGGAGGATTCGGGCAGGTCTGGTGGCGGCTCAACCGGCCAGACACCGGGGTCAACGCCCGGATTGTCGCGGTTGTTGACACCGATCCATCGGCTCTCGACCGGAGTGCCACCGATTTAGAGCTTCCACAGGAGGCGCGGTTTTCAACCCTGGAAGAGGCGATTTCCGAGGTGGAAGCGGACGCGGTGATCGACTCGACTCCACCGCAGTTTCACCTGGAGCACGCGCTGCTCGCGTTCGAGCATGGATTGCACCTGTTCACTTCAAAACCGATGGCGTCGACGTGGCGAGAGGCGCTGCAGATGACCGGGGCGGCGGAGAACGCTTCGCTCATGCTGGCGGTTAATGAGCAGCTTCGTTTTGGATGGCTGCCGCTCGCCGTGCAGCAAGTGCTGCAATCGGGGCAGATTGGAACGATCGAAGCGATTGAGGTGGCGTTCCGGGAGCCATCATCGTGGCAGGGCTGGCGTGCATCCATGGAGCATCCACTGCTGCTGGACGCCGCCATTCAGCACTTCGACATGGTGCGAGCCGTCACGGGGCTTGAGGCCGAATCGGCCTTCTGTCGCGCCTGGACCCGGCAGCAGAGCAGTTTCTATGGCGCCGGATCGGCTTCGGCGATCTTCGAGTTGACCGGTGGCGTTCCATTCACCTACACCGGCACGTGGGATCTTTCAGCCCAATCCGATGATACCACCGGATGGTGGGGGGTATGGCGTATCCAGGGTGGGCTGGGTGACCTGCGTGCAGAGGGAAAGCTCGGGCTCTGGGTCAATGGCGCAGCTTCAGCCGTTGGAGTGGAGACGCTGGACGTGCGGCGGCTCTCGATGGTGGTGCTGGATCAGTTTATCCGTGGAATACGGATTGGATCGATGATGCCAACCGATGGCTGGAGCGATCTCCGTTCGCTCTCTATGTCCGAGCTCTGCATTCGCTCGAATCGTTCCGGCGCCCGCGCCATGGCGTCGGATCTTGAAGAGGCGCCCGATGACATTATCGACGATCCCTTCGCACCGCCCGGCGGCGCGATTGAGCTTCCCGCCGCCGGCGAGAGCCGCTCCGGGGCCGCGGATGAGAGGCCAAAGTCGGTCGAAACGCACACGGCGGAGGAGAACGCTCCCGAAGCGCCCAAGAGCATGCCGGTGACGGAGACAAATGCGCCCGAAGCGCCGGGGAACGCCCCCGAATCGGCGCCTACCGATGCCGACGGGGGTAAGGCGGTTCCGGAGGAGGATGATTCGCGCAGCCGAATCCCCTCTGGCCCTTCACAAGCGGCGCGTATCGATCAATAATAGTAGGGGCGAAGCATTCGCGGGCCGGGTTACATCTGTGAGGTTCGTTCTGCGAATGCTTCGCCCGCGCCGCCGGGCCGGGTTACGTATGTGAGAATCGTTCTGCGAATGCTTCGCCCCTGCTGTGGAACGGCCCCGGTGTGAGATTCGTCTAATAGAGTGTGGGTATAAACGGATACGCCAGTCGAACCGGGGCGTTCGTCAACCCGAGAAACCTGAAAGACTATCATCTATGTTCTGCTATTCCTGCCAGGCGCCAAACAAAGTAGACAACCTCTTTTGCACGAGCTGCGGCGCTCGTCTTGCGCCGCCATCGCCCGGGCAGGCTGCCGAAGTTCGTGCCCACGTCGATGAGGGCGGCGAAGCGTCCCGCACGACCTCGCCGGACGCCGAAGGGCTGAGGCGAGCCGGCCTGCCAGCGCAGGATACCGGCTCGGAGTGGGCAGGTGCGCCTCGCTTCGAAAACGCTTCGGGCGATCCGGATCGATGGCCGCGCCTCAATGGAATGGCGCTCACGCCTTACGCGCCGCCACTGCCTTCCCAGTACCAGGGCAATTACCCGTCGCTCGCCACCATCACCTGCGCCCGCTGCGGCTTTCCTCGCTCGAGCGCCATGGAGACGTGTCCTCGATGCGGCCGTGCCCTGATGAACAATTCAGGCCAGAACGAATCAATACCCGCCGAACTCGCGTCCGGCTGGAACTGGGGCGCCTTCATGCTCCCGGTCGTCTGGTCCATTGCGCATGAGACCTGGTTCGGGCTCCTCGCTCTCGTGCCCGGCCTCAACATCGTCGTACCGTTTGTCCTCGCCTCGCGAGGCAACGAGCTGGCATGGCAGAACCGCCGCTTCCACAGCATCGCGCACTTTCAGGAAGTGCAGCGAGTCTGGCGCAACTGTGCCATCGGCGTCGGTGCCGTCAGCGCCGCGCTCCTCGTCATGATGCTCTTCGCGATGGCGAGCTAGGTCTTAAGGCGCGAATTCCGCTATTCCCTTAGACCATGGAACCGATGTCGGAGGCGCCGGTAGGGTAGGCGAAGATCATCTCGTTCAGATCGGTGGCGGTGAGTCGAAACCGGATGGCGAGCGCAAAGAGATTGATCACCTCGTCGGCGTGCGGTCCGAACAGGTGGGCCCCGAGGATGCGATCGGACCCCTCTTCCACAAGAACTTTGGTACCGGAATACCGGACCCCGATTCGGCGCGAGGAATACCAGCCAGTCGTATCCTGCCGATTCACGCGGAACTTGAGACCCTGCTCCTTCGCCGCCTGTTCGTGCAGCCCTACGGTCGCCAGTGGCGGAACGGTGTAAACAATGCTCGGAACTTCGGTGAAATCCACCCCGCGATGGTTTCCGCGCAGCAGGTTGGCGGCCGCCACCTCGCCCTCCATGCTGGCGACCGGTGTGAGGCGAGGAATCGGCGCCGCAGCGCAATCTCCCGCCGCGTAGACGGCCGGATTCGAGTCACTCTGTAAGAATTCATTGACCGCGACGCCGGCTTTTCCAAACCGGATGCCGCCGATGTCAAGATCGAGATCGTCAATCTCGGGAATGCGGCCGGCCCCATGGACAACCACGTCCGCCTCGCAGGATTGGCCGCCACCGGCGCCGCTTGTGCGAACTATCAGGCCAGAGCCGCTCTTTTCAATGGAGCTCACGGGGGCGTTTAGCTTGATCTCGATGCCAATCTCCTGACTTGTTTGTACGAGCTGGTCGACGAGGTCCGGATCAAAGCCGGCCAGTGGTCGCGGACTGTTATGAAGGATGGTAACATGCGCGCCTGCCCGTCGCGCAACGTGCGCAAACTCGAACGAGATATATCCGCCGCCAATAAAGGCGATCCGGTTGGGAAGTGTCTCCATTTCCATGAAATGTGTACTATCCGTCAGATGTTCCTCGCCGGGGATTCCAAGCGATCCCGGCCGGGCGCCGGAGGCGATGAGAAAATGCCGCGAGGTAAGCGTTTCGGTGCCAACATTGATCGCTGCCGGGCCAGTGAAGCGGGCGCAGCTATGAAAGGCGGCGATCCCCGCATCCACGTAGCCGCGCTCGCGGACTTCGGGGACAGGGTCGGTAAAGGTTCGTTTGAACTTTATCAGCGCCGGCCAGTCGATCGCGGCATCGCGCGCGGCGATTCCCTTGCCCTCCAGGCGCCGGACCTGGTCGATCGCCTCCGCTGCGCCTACGAGCACCTTCTTGGGATCACAGCCGCGGAGGGCGCACGTGCCGCCGAACGGCCGAGAATCCACGATTGCCACTTTCCATCCGGCCTCGCGGCACCGGTAGGCCGCGGTGGCGCCGGCAGCGCCGGTTCCAATCACAACAAGGTCAAACGACGGCTCCATCAGTTTCCCTCCCTATTCGAGGCGCTGTTTCGTTGGCGGATCGCAGCTTAGATTTAGCTCCTTGTCCTGGAGCGGGGCCGCGCGACCGAAGCTTGCGCTCTTCCGCGTGGATCAGCCGCCGCAAAAGCTCGACGATCGCGCGCGGGCCCTCGCTGCGGGTCGGCGAGTAGAAGACGAACCGCCCCTTCTTGCGGCCCTGGATGAACCCCGACTCCCGAAGCACCCGGATATGGTGGCTCACGGCAGGGAGGCTCATTTGCAGCAGTTCCCCCAGCTCACAGACGCAAAGCTCCGTCTCAGCAAGCGCGTAGAGGATACGCGCTCGCACTGGTTCCGATACGGCGTCGAGTAACTCCATGGAGGAAACTACAGCCGCCGGCGAAGGCATCTTTTCCCCCAGTCGCTTCACGCGCGAGTCATCGTCATTGTACGCTTCGCATAGATCGGTGTTGCCCGGCTTGAGAATCCCGGATCCCTCCTTCATCGCTCGCTCCTGTCCGATCAACCACCTCCTTAAGGCGGCTAGATCAAACGATTAAAAATTTGTTGAATTAACATGTGTTGAAATATGGCGATCGATCCTGTTATGATTTCAGATGGACGACATAGTTAAGTATACATTGAATAAATCGACGTTGACACATCGGCGGCGACAAAACCTTCGATTCGGTTGCGCCCGCTCTTAAGAAAGGAGTACATGTGATGCCCCCTCGTTGTTCAGTGACCGCGCAGGAGGCGGCCTCCTACGTCCGCGGACTCTGCCCCTCATGCGGCGGCCGCGGCGTCGCTGTGGAGATTGTGACTCTCAAGGCGCTGCTTTGTCCCGCGGCGCTGGCCCGGCTGGAGAGGGTTGACTACGAATTCTGCCCCAACCCGACCTGCCCCGTCGTCTACTTCTCGCAGAAGAGCGTCTACCGGAAGGAAGACTTGTAGGTCCGGGTTGGGCTCAAGGAGACAGAAAATCCCGTACCGGTGTGCTACTGCTTCGGCTACACCGAGAAGAGCATCTGGGAGGAAATCCGCCGGACGGGCAGGTCGACCGCGCCGCAGACGATAGCCGCGCACGTAAAGGCCGGACGGTGCGGCTGTGAAGTGAACAACCCGGGCGGCTCGTGCTGCTTGGGAGAGGTCAATCGGGTGGTGAAAGAAGGTATCGCCCGGTTCCCGGCTGTTGGCGCCGAGGCTTCGGCGAGAGTCTCGAGGACCGTGCGGGACGACTGCTGCTCCGCCGGAAGCGCGGGTGCGCCCCGGATACCCGGTGCGCGATGGGCGGTAGTCGTCGGCGCAACATCA
>DASRZA010000534.1:0-5325 GCA_035686845.1 Armatimonadota bacterium
TTCATCCATTCCGCTGGCAGGTGATGGCCGGGCTATGCAGCCGGCTCGGCCCTCGGGTCGGCGCGGTTACGTATCACGCTCGAAAGATCCGGGTGGAAAGCAGCCCCCCGGCCGCCGTGCAGATCGATGGGGATCCGGCCGGAACGACCCCGATCGACATCGAGTGTGTTCCCGGCGCCCTCGCCCTCATCGTCCCCGAACGCTACGCCCGCCGGGTGAACGCCCGGCGTGACCTCGACCCTGCGCTTCTCCCTCCGCCGAGGCCCGCCGAGGCGGGGGTAAGGACTCTGAAAGGATGAAGGATGAAGGATGAAGGATGACTCAAGAGCGAGGGCGCGGACGGAAGACGAAGGACGGAGGACGGAGGACGAAGGGTATTGAGTGTGTGAGTGTGTGAGAGGGTGAGATGGGGGGGACGAAGGACGAGGGAACATTACCGTACAGATAAGACGCTGTTGTACCCGTTCCAGGATTCCACGTAGGTGGACTTGGCGCCGTTCTAGCCCGTGATTTCAATCACCGGGCCCGTTATGCGAGTTGGGAAGTAAAGGCGCCGATGCGAGACCTTTCTTCATTTGCTGAAAACATCTGGATTGTGGACGGCGCCAACGTCCGCGACTTTGGTCTCACGTGGACCACGCGGATGACCATCGTCAGGCTCTCGGATGGTTCGTTATGGGTGAATTCGCCTGTGCCGGTTTCCTTCGACCGGCTTCAACAGATCGTCGGTCTGGGACCTGTGAGTTATCTCGTCGCGGCAACGCCGAGGCACGTGTGGCGGCTGGAGGGATGGCACACGCTATTCCCGGAGGCGCAGGTTTGGACCGCGCGCCCCACTATCATGACGCTGAGGAAGGGGCGACTGCCCATCGCCGGCGTTCTGGGAGACGCGCCGCCTCTGGAATGGGCGGATGATCTTGACCAGCTCGCGTTCAAAGGCAATCCCCTTATCGAGGAGGTCTTTTTCTTTCACAGGGCATCCCGCTCCATCATCCTGGATGATATGATTCAGAACCATCCGGCTGCAGCGCGACGGCCGCTCCTTAACCGTCTGTTAAAGCTCGCCGGAGTCGCCTATCCTCGTGGAGGCGTGCCCCTGGATATCCGGCTGACGTTCACCAACCGGCGCCTGGCCCGGCAATCGCTCGAAAAGCTGCTTTCCTGGGACTTTGATAGGCTTGTTATCGCGCATGGGGCCTGCGTGGAGAGAGACGCAAAGCCGTTCGTCGAACGAGCATTTCAATGGCTCAATGGCTGACCTTCGCCGCTGCTATAGCCCCATCAACCGCGGGATCAGGTCGGCCGGCGGCTCCGGAGCGAGGAGCGAGACGCTCTGTCCGGAGTCATGCAAAATCTGCTCGGCGGCGAGATAGCCGCCGCGAACGGCGCCTTCCATTGTGGCGGGCCAGCCGGTTCGGGTCCAGTCGCCGGCGAGATAGAGGCCGGCGACGCCGGTCGACGCATCGGGTCGCAGGGCCTCGGCGCCGGGCTGTGGCGAGAAAGTCGCCCTTTTTTCCCGTATGACCAGCGCGCGAATCAGCCGCGCCTCTCGCGCCGCCGGGAAGACCGCCTGCGTCGCTTCCATCGCCATCGCCACGATCTCATCCCGCGTCCGCGATGTCAGTCCCCGCGACGCGCTCACCAGCAGACCGAGATAGGAACCGCGGGTAGGTGATAGGTCTTGGGTATTCGGTATTAGGTCCGGGGTATCAGGTATTGGGTTCCGGCTTCGAGGGTGTTTGCCTTCGTCCTCCGTCCTCCGTCCTTTGTCCTCCGTCGGTGCTCCGTCCTTATTAAATATCCACTGCATCTCTCTGCCCAGGAGCGCGGCGTGGGGGAGATCGGTGACGGAGCGGTCAAACCAGAGGTGGACGCCGGTGATGGGTGAGCTCTCAAATTCTGAGAGCCGACTGAATGGCGGCTGGGATCGGGTCTTTTCGTCGAGGAGCGCCGGGAGCGCGTGGTACGGGACGGCGCTGATCACGATCTCGGCCGGAATCCGCTCTTCGTCCACGCAGACGCCGACGGCGCGTCCCTCTTCGATCAAGATGCGTGAGACTCGCTCGCCGCAGCGAACCTCCACGCCGAGCCTGGCCAGCGCCGCGCCTCCGGCGCCGGAATAGAGATCGGCCAGCTCCACCCGCGGAAGCCCCATCTCGAATGCGCGCCGGCTGCGCAAGAACGCCTCGCGGAAAAGCTGGAAGGCGTACGCGGCGGCGGTTCTATCCGGTTCTTCGTTGAGCGCGCTGACAACCACCGGCCGCCAGAAACATTCGATGCTGTTCGGCGTTTGCCCCACGCGGCGCAGCCAGTCGCCGAAGGTGGTCTTGTAGTCCTGGAGATCGGCCGGTTTCAGGCGTGCGAGGCGGACCATGGCGATGGCGATGGTGATCTTATCCAGCCCGGTCATCGACCGGAACCGCAGCAGCGAGGGAATCAGGTGCAGCGGCGCGGGAAGCCACCGGCTCGCGCTCAAGGTGGACCACCGACCCTGCCGGTCTACAAACCGGAAGCTATAATAAAAATCGATGGTGCCCGCCGCGCCGATCCGCTCATAAAAGTCAAGCAGGTTCACGCAGCAGCGCATCAGGACATGCTGACAGTTATCCACCAATTCGGGCTCCTCAGTTTCAGCGGAACTGGAACGATCACCCGCCGGTTCGCGCACCGGAAACGACGACGCGCGGCCGCCGAGAAGAGCGCGTCGTTCCAGCAGCGTTACGGCGAATCCCTGTTCCGCCAGCCGGACCGCCGCGGCCAGGCCGGCGATCCCGCCGCCTACAATGACGACCCGAGCGCCCTCCGATGCCATTAGCAGCGGCCCCGGCCAACTTCTCGCTGCAGGCTGCTCTCGGGCGCCAGCCAGCACCGCGCAGCGATGCCGAGCTTTTGAACGACCGGTAGCGAGACGCGCTGGCTGAATACGTCGCAGCCCCGGCTGCCGATCTCGCGGAGCAGCCCGTGGTAAATACAGATCATGGCGCTCAAGCTTGCCCGGCTCTCCGCATCCGTCATTGCGAGGAGCGGGAGCGATTCTTCATAATAGCGCTGCGCTCGTTCCGCCTCAAACTCTAAGAGCAGCCGGACCTTCTCATACAGCTCCGGCGCTGCGAGATCCGCTTCGGAACAGCCGAACCGCTTCAGATCCTCTTGCGGCAAGTAGATGCGGCCTTCGGCGGCGTCTTCGCGCACGTCCCGAATAATATTGGTCAACTGGAACGCGACTCCGCAGCGCTCGCCCAACTGCAGCGCCTCATCGCCCTGGCAGCCAAATACTTTCAGGCAGGTGAGGCCCACGACCGAGGCCACGCGGTAGCAGTAGCGATAGAGATCATCAAAGGTTTCGTAGCGCTGAACGCGCAGGTCCATCTCGGCGCCATTGATGACTTCTTCGAAGTAAGTGAGGGGGATCTCGTATCGCTGGACCGTGTCGGCAAACGCCGGCAGCATCGGATGGCCCGAGACGTCGCCTTCACCCACGCGGCGAAGCGTGGACCGCCATGCCTCAAGCTGCGCCTCCCGGTCGCTCACTGCGGCGTCATCGGCGAGGTCATCACAGTAGCGCATAAAGGCGTAAACGGCGCACATCGATCGGCGTTTGACCGGCGGCAGCGCCAGAAACGAGAAGTAGAAGTTGCGGGCGCGTGTGCGGGCAATCTGTTCGCAGAGCCGATAAGATTCCCGGAGGTTCAGCACGCTCGGCGCCTTAGGACAGGTCTCGGGGGTTACCACCGTCGGAGCAGACGGCGCAGCAGCCAGAAACTCGTGAGGCCAATCTTTTCGGATCGCGAGAGCGCCGGCCGCTTCGTCAGCACGTCGTAATCCTGTTTCACGATCTTATCTAAAATTGCCATGCCTCCCCGGCTGAAGAGTTGAATGTCGAGACGGATTGATCCATCCAACAGCGGGATCAGCGGCAGTCCCTCGCGGAATAAGTCCCGCGTGCGATCCACCTCGAACCGCATCAGCTCCTTAAAAGGCGGTGTGCAGCGCCGGGCGAAGAGGTCATCGTAGGAATAACCGAATCGCTCCATGTCTTCCCGGGGCAGATAAACGCGGTCAATATCCAGGTCTCGCCGCACGTCCTGCCAGAAATTGGCGAGCTGCAGCGCAGTGCAGGTGTAATCCGATAGTTCCTGCCGCCGCTCGTCCCGGTAACCGCAGAGATAGAGAACGAGCCGTCCCACCGGATTCGCCGATCGCACGCAATAATCCTTGACCTGCTCAAACGTTTCGTAACGGCTGACCGTCTGATCCTGCGTGAAGGCGTCGATCAGATCATCGAACGGCCGGCGCGGGATCTCAAACTGCCGTGTGGTTTCACGGAGAGCTACAAACACCGGATGGCGAGGAGCATCCGCATAACAGGCGTCCAGCTCCTCGCGCCACCATGCGAGAGCGTCTAACGACCGCTGGCGGTCTCCCAGCTCATCGCCCAGATCATCCGCCCAGCGGCAGAACGAGTAAACTGCGAAGAAATGCTTGCGAAGGCGGCGCGGCAGAAGCCCCGACGCCACCGTAAAGTTCTCATAATGTCGACGGGCGAGGTCCGCGCAATAGGCTTCGGCTTCGGCCAGGGTATAGACTCGCGAAGACCGGGGACCCTCAAGCTCCGCCAGGTGCTCTTTCACTGAGAAGTTCGGCCCTCCATTATCGCGCCGGCTGCTCGCTCGCCGGCAGCCTGTTTCGCTCCAACCAACCCTCGCGCGTGATGCGCATATCGTAGAAGAGCTGGTTAAGCTGCCGGCCGTTAAACTGAAAGAATTCCGGATACTGAATAAAGGTTTGAGTCTGAATCGCTCTGCGGACGCTCCCCGTAAACGGTTTCCAGCGCTCGCTTAAGTATTGATAGCCACATCGCTCATAGCACCGCTGGGCGCGAAAATTCGTGGCGGCCACGTCTAGGAACATGGACGCGTAATTCCAGCATTCAAAATAGTATCGCAGAAAGGTCTGAAGCGCGTCGAGCCCATATCCCCGGCCGACCAGCGCCGGATCGAAGCTGATGCCAAGCACAGAAGTGCGGTTGGTCACGTTGATCTCCCGCAGGCCGATATAACCGATGACCCGCTGCTCCTTCAGACCCTTCACCGCATAAAGCTGCGCGTCCACCCACGACATCCGCATGTTAAACCAGCGCTGGCTGTCTTCACGGGTCGCCAGGTCCATATTGTAACTCTCCAGCAGCGGATCGGCATGTTTGCCCCAGCGCATCAGCTCGATGGCGTCGACGGCGCGGAACCGGTGGAAAGAGGTGAGCCGGCCGCGGCCAATCTCCGGCCGCTCAACATCATGCGTTCGCGGTTCTTCACTGCCCGACCCGTT
>DASRZA010000535.1:0-2998 GCA_035686845.1 Armatimonadota bacterium
ACTCCAGCGACCAACGACAATCTCCCCGTCAACGTGGTCAGTATGCTCTCCAATGGCCTGAACCGGTTTCCGAATCGGCAGGATTTCCGGTGGATCGTTACGGATGGAAAGTCAGGCGCCCCACCCGACTTCACATCCGTCGTGCTTCCCTACGCAGGTTATGCGGCGATGCGCAGCGGGTGGGGACGCAGCGATAACATGCTCTACTTTGACTTCGGTCCGGTCGGTTACCGCCATGCCCACCAGGATAAACTTGAAGTGATGATCTGGGCTTACGGCCGGCAGGTTCTATATGATTCGGGCCGCACGAACTACGCGGATACGCCTCACCAGAACTATTGCATGGACACGTTTTCCCACAACACGGTCCTGGTTGATGATCGGCCCCAGCGCCGGAAATGGTATAACGACCCCAATCCCGCCAAACGGCCTTACCCCAGGCTCACGGACTATGAATGGAAGTCAAACGCGGCCCGCGATTTCGCCAGGGGGGTTTATGACGATAATTATGGACTGCCCGGTCCATCCGACGCCTATCCCTACAAGAAAGGAGGTAACTTCAACGAGGGCTGGGGTAAGCCGGCGTTTCACTCCCGCCGCGTTCTGTTTTACAAACCGGATATTTTCGTCGTGGCCGATACGCTCATCTCCAGGGACGGGAAGTCGCACATCTACGACGCTCGCTGGAATCTCGACTCCACGCACGTTCAAAGAACCGCAAACGGACTGGAGGTCTCCACCAAAGACCCTGGTGAACCCAACCTCGAAGTCATTCCGTTGTTGACCCATGGTCTCACAGTCAGGACCGCCTCCGCCCAGGACCATCCCGAAATCCTCGGATGGAGGGTCGTCGACCGATCTTACCCGGCCACCACGGTGGAGCATGTTAAGGCGGGCCCCGGAACCGTCCAATTACTCACGCTCCTCTTGCCGCTTAAGCCGGGCCAATCTTCATTGTTCCAGAGCGTCAGACGGATCGGCGCGTCCACGTTCGAGATTGCGCTCCGGGATGGCCGGCGATTCCGGCTGGACGCCCCTCCGGACCCTATGCGACAGCTTGTGATCCACGCCGTTCCCGATCTCGGCCCGGATTCACACCACTGATTCGCGCCATCTGCTCAAACCAGCAAATGCGCCACCAGTGCAAGATAGGGGCGGGAGTCGGCGGGAATGAGGTCCTCACGCACCTTTAGATTTGCGCGGCAGCCGAGCACTATAAGCCCGGACAGATCGAACGGCGCAGCATGTCGGGGATCGGCGCCTGGCGTCTGGGCGGCCGTTGTATGCGATCCCAGCTCATCCAGGACATGCTTTCGGAATCGCTCAAGCTCTCCCGGCCCGGGAGTTGGCAGCCGCTGATAGGATGGTCGAGATGCCAGGCTTCCCCGAAAGGTATAGACCGGCGGCCCGGCGCCCTGTATCCGGTCGTAAACGGTCTCGCCACCAAGCCGGTCGAAGAGCGAACGCGGTCCGCCAACATAGGCAAATTCCGCCAGCGCCTCAAGTGCGCTCGACAGGTGGAATTCTTCGGTGGAAAGCGCGGCCTGAATGCGGTCAAACTCGTGCCCCGCCGCCGTGAGCGCCGACGAGGAGACCATCCGGGCTGCACGAGCTTCGCCCGCGGCGAGGAGTTGCCAGATCAATCGCCGCCCTAAAGCCAGGCAGTTCACCCAATCCGCCGGCCGCTGCGGCGGCAGCGTTTGACGATAGACATCCGCCATCTCCAGCCCGTAAAACGAAAGATCCACGAGTGTTAACCGGGGAGGCAGCCCGGCGGCGATTCTGAGACCGGCGAGCGCCGCGGAGAGGTCCAACGCCCGCGCGAGCGAAAGCTCCCCGCTCCGTAATCTCTCCGGTAATCCCTGCATCCTCACGGCAGCCCGGTTCGCCCGATCGGCCAGCCTCTTCGAATCCACTCCACGCATCATTATCCCCCGGAATAGTGTAGACGGAGGAGCGGACGGAGGACGGAGGACGAAGGACGAAGGATGTATCAAAATGACGGACATTGGCCGCCACGCGTCCCGCGCCCGGCGCCCAGGGCTCAGGCAGACACTGTCATCAATGGCGGAAGCGCGGGTTTTTCGGGCTCGCGGATTGACCAGCGCGCCACGTTCGGCTGGAGGCGTTTCCAATTCGCAAACGATTCCTTGAAACAGCGGTAATAAAGGCGCTCTTCTGCGGATCGGAGCGGTACATCAGGGTGGTCCGGGCCATCCGGCTGCCCGGAGTGAGAGCTTGCGATCTGCGGCATCATCGCCGCGGCGCCGCTGCCCTCGTCGAATTGCTTCTTCCGTCGCCAAACGATCTCTGATGGCAAGAGATGCTCGAACGCCCGGCGCAGTATCCACTTTTCAACCGGGCGGCCTGATCCGTCGTCCCGCAATTTCCATTCAACCGGGATACGGAGGAAGAGATCAATGACCCTGGTGTCCAGGAAAGGCACCCGGCCTTCCAGGCCGTGCGCCATTGTCATCCTGTCTACTCGCTGGAGATTGATATTGTGCATCGCCGAAACCGATCGATGGAGCTCGCGATGCAGCGCCACCGGATCGCGAATCGTCCGATGATAATCGTACCCCGCCATTAACTCGTCGGCGCCCTCACCCGTCAGGATCACTTTCACACGTTCGCCGGCGAGTCGCGAGCAGTAATAGCAGGGCAGGGCGCTCCGCACGAGGTCTTGATCGAACGATTCCAGGTCATATATTACTTTTCCGAGGTCGCGCCGTGCTTCCTCAGCGGTGAACACGTACTCGTGGTGGATGGTCTTCAGATGTCGCGCCACGAGCCGCGCCGCGTCGAGATCCGGTGATCCTTCGACGCCGACGGCGAACGAGTGCAGATCGGTGATGTGAGGCCGGACGAGCGCCGCAATAATGCTGCTGTCCAGGCCGCCTGAAAGAAAAACGCCCCACGGAACGTCGCTCATCAGGCGTCGTACGACCGCGTCTTCCAACGTTGTGCGAATGAGGTCGAGCCATTCTTCCAACGGTCG
>DASRZA010000536.1:0-19218 GCA_035686845.1 Armatimonadota bacterium
ATATGTTTGCTCCGCCTGAAACAGGTCCACGATGCTGGTCTTCCCGGCCGTGAATCCAAACCGCTTCGCAGAGAGCAGTTGATCGGAGTTGAGGAGGACATCGCCGCGGAACGACTGCAGCACGGCATCCGACGCCCGGACTTTCGCCTCGGCGGCCGCAACATCGGCGCGAATGGCGCTGCGGAGGCTCGTTAGCCGGTCATCCTGGGCCGCGGCGGACTTCTGAAGCTGCCGGATGGAGTTCCCGCGCGAGCCATAATCTACAAGGGGCAGCGTTATTGAGAGCCCAACGCCATAATCCCGGATTCCGCGCACGACGTTGCCTACGCGAAACTGCGGGGCCAGGTCGGGCCGGCCATCAGCCCGCAGCAATTGCTCCTGATCCTTAATCCGCTGTTCGACGGCCGCTCCGGAAACGAGCTCCGGACGGCGCGCCATCGCAAGCTGCAGGGCATTGGCGCCGGGCAGCGACTGCAGCGCCGGCGCCTCAAGCGGTCCGGTGTCCACGTCGGGCGCCCGGTTCAGAAGATCATTAAGCCGAGCGAGCGCCGCCTGCGTATTCCCGACCGCGACCGCCTTCTCCTGAGAGGCGCGGTCGACGGCGATCCGGGTCTGCAGGCGGTCGACTCCGGGGCGAACACCGGCAGTCACCTGCTCCTTTGCGGCGCTGTCAAGCTGCTGAGTGATCGTCAGCAATTCACCGGCGATCCGTTCTTGCTGCTGCGCTCCCCACAGCCGGTAGTAACTCTCCTCCACACGGGCGATCAGGTCCTGCCGGGCGACAGCCATGTTCGCCTGCGCTTGATCGAGAGTCGCTGCAGCCACTTTCGTCCGGGCGGCGCGGGTTCCATTCACCTCCAGCGGCTGTCGAAAGAGAAACTCCTGCTCGGATCCGCCCGGAGTCAGCGCGGGCGCAAAAGTAATATCGGGATTGACGAGCGCACGGGACGCATCCAATCCCGAGTGCGCCGCTGAAACATCCTCGCTCGCGGCGGCGAGTCCGGGGTTCGCGCGCAGCGCGAGCGCGACAGCATCCGCAAGGGTGAAGACGGTGTTGCCAGCCGTCGGCGCAGGCGGCGCGATGGCGCCGCCGGACGCCGGCGCTGACGGCGGTTGGGCGGCGCCCACCGGCGCGATTAATAGAAGGCCAATAAGCGCAAGAAGGCGCCCGTCTGGGTGGTATCGGGGCATGGCGACTGGGTGGAATCGGGGCATGGCGAGACGAATGGGATGCCGGCAGGCGGCCGGTACACGACTGGTTCTCCGGGAACAATTTGATTCTGGCAGACCCAGCCTGACGCGAAGATGACAGCAAGATGACAATTCTGTCACTATGGCTTTTTTGACCCGGGACCAAAGCGGCGCCAACTCAGCCGCCAAACCAGTGCGCTCCAGCATTAATAGGCCGGCAGTCGCCGCTCCAAAAATGGGGTGTTGGGGGCCAGCCGGGCGAGGACTCCCCCATTACCGGGGGCCGGGTGGCTGCCGGTGAACGTACGCCCTGGCGAACTAACCTCATGGAAGGAAGTCCGGCCGCCATCGACGAAACAGCGTCCTATGAACTCACTCCAAATTAGCTCTCTCCCTGCACGCCTCTCGTTTGTCGTCGCCATCGCGGCCTCCGGCTTCGCTCCAGCGGCATTTGCGGCGCCAGAAGTGGTGATTCCCGCCACCGCGCCGTCAATACGATTTCATAAGATCACGATCAATGCGGCGTCGGACTTTGAGTGCGCCTGCGCCGCGGATATCAATGGCGATGGAAAGCTGGATATCGTCTGCGGGGACACCTGGTACGAGGCGCCCAACTGGACTCCTCATAAATTCAGGGAGTTCGGTGTCTGGGGACGCGGGCCCCACGAAAGCGGGTACCGGAAGGATTTTGCCGATCTCCCGATGGACGTGAATGGCGATGGCAAGATTGATATCGTAAGCTGCGACTATTCGTCCGGCGAGATCTTCTGGGACGAGAATACGGGAGACGCGACGCCCTGGCCGCGCCATCTCATCGCTCATCCTGGCGCTATGGAGACGATGAATTTAGCTCCTCTCATCACCGGGGCGCCGCCCGCCATTTTGCCGAATCCGGGTGGAAAAGTGGTCTGGTACGAGCTCGGAAAACCGGGGCCCAATCCCGATTGGGTGGAGCACGTAGTTGGTACGCAGGGCGCCGGACATGGTATCGGATGGGGCGACGTGAACGGCGATGGCAAGACCGATATCATTACGCCGCACGGCTGGTACGAGCAGGTTGACGCCGCGAAGGATCAATGGATCTGGCATCCCGATTGGGAGTGCATTCCCCATCGAGCCAGCATCCCCATGTTGGTGATGGACGTCGATGGCGACGGGCGAAACGACATTGTTTTTGGCGCGGGGCACAATTACGGCGTGTACTGGATTCAGCAGCCGCCGCCGGGCACGCCGGGGAAATGGATCATCCATCCCATCGACACGACCTGGTCGCAGGCGCATACAATGATCCTCGCCGATCTCGAAGGAAACGGTCATCCAGTGGTCGTCACTGGCAAACGATACCTTGCGCATGATACCGACCCGGGCGCGCATGAACCGCTCGGGGTTTTCTACTATACGTACAATCGTAAGTCCGGCCAGTGGATCAAACACGTCATCGACGAAGGAACTCATACCGGAACCGGGCTGCAAATTACCGCCATCGATCTTCGGAACACCGGGCGACTCGACCTCATATGCCCGGGAAAGAGTGGTCTTTATCTCTTCGAGCAGGATGGAGGTCGCCGCCGCCGGGCGCGGCGGGCGCGACCATGATCCGGCCGTATCGTAACGGATCGCATTTGATAAAGGGGGTACCGCGATGTCTCACAAAATCGCAATGATCGGCGCGGGAAGCGTCGTATTCTGCAAAACATTAATGAGCGACATTATGGCGACGCCGGCGCTCTCGGGAAGCGAATTCGCGCTGATGAGTCCCACCGAGCCGAAACTTCGGCGGATGGAGGCATTCGCAAAACGAATGATCCGCGATAACGGGCTCAAGGCCGAAGTGTGGGCAACCACCGATCGGCGTGAAGCGATCCAGGACGCTGACTTCGTGGTGGTGATGATCCAGGTGGGCGGCGTCGAGGCTTTCGGCCTCGATTATAATATTCCCCTGAAATACGGGGTGGACCAGTGCATCGCGGACAGCCTGGGACCGGGAGGCGTTTTCCGAGGGCTGCGGACCGCGCCCGTTTTGGCGGAGATTGCGCGCGACATGGAACAGGTGGCGCGAAAAGGCGCCATTATGCTCCAGTACGCCAATCCGATGGCCGCCAACTGCCTGGCGCTCGGGAAGATCACCGAAACGCCCTTTGTGGGGCTCTGTCACGGCGTTCAAACGACGCTGGATCTTATCGCCGGCTACTGCAATGTTCCGAAAGAAGAGATTACTTATACGTGCGGCGGGATCAATCACATGGATTGGTTCCTCACATTGACGCACCGGGGACGGGATCTGTATCCCCGCCTGCGTGAGGTCTTCGAGAAACCGGAGTACTATAAGAACGAAAAGGTGCGCGGCGAGGTATTCCGACACTTCGGCTATTTCATGACCGAGTCCACCGGGCACTTGAGCGAATATGTGCCCTGGTTCCGGAAGAACGCGAAGGCGCTGGATCTCTACTGCGACGAACCGAGCTTTGGCGGCGAGAGTGGCGCTTATTACAAGTACTGCCAGGCGCTGGCGTCGAAGTACGCGAAGCTCGATCCGCTGGAATTCGAAACGACCGATATCTCGCATCGCAGCGTGGAGTACTGCTCGTATATCATGGAGGCGGTCGTAACCGGGAAGCCGTTCCGTTTCATGGGCAACGTTCGGAACGACGGCTATATCACCAACCTGCCGGAGGGCTGCTGCGTGGAGGTCCCCAGTTTCGCGGACGACGCCGGCATCCATCCCACACGAGTGGGTGCGCTGCCGCCCCAATGCGCCGCCGCCTGTATGACGAATATCAACGTCCAGACACTGGCAGCGATTGCGGCGTTGGAGGGCGACCCGGATCATATCGTGCATGCGGTGGCGTTGGATCCGCTAACTGCGGCCGTCTGCACGCTTAAAGAGATCCGCGAGATGTGCAGCGAAATGCTGGAGGCCGAGCGTCAATGGCTGCCACAATTCGGGGGCAAGAAGATTGAGCCTCGCCCCGTCATCGACATCCCGCGGGACTGCCAACCGGTTGATGTCCCGCTCGACCCCGCTCTCGCCATCAATAAGCGCTTCGCGACGCTCATCGAGCAAAAAACGGGGTAACCCATTCTCTTAACAAAGCACTTCGCCTGGGCCGGGCGGAACAAGCCGCTACGCAGAGTTGGCAGAGATTCTAAGTAGAGTCCACAGAGGAAAAGATAGGAAAAGCCTGCCAGCGCGAAATTACGTTCCAGGTACGAGCACGCCGCGAGGGCGGGGTGGGAGTTCACCCACCGTGCAAGGGTGGGGTGGGCGTCCCCGCCCGCCGCGGCCGCCGGCCGCCGAGTCCCGAGGGGACGGCCGAACATCGTGAACAGCGAATCGGGTTTGTCGCTCGCTATACTCTCACCTCATCCTGAACTGGCACACCAGGATTGGAACCGCGCCATCGGCGACGAAGCTGCGAGGTCCGATTGCGCCAGTCGTCCGGTAGAAAACGCGGCCGTGTGTTCGCACCTCTACCGTGAACGGCAGTGGAGTCGCGTTTGGCTCGCGCCACGAGTAGCAGTGGACGTAAATGGAGTAAACTCCCCGTGGCGCGTTCGCGTAGTAAGTATGTTCGATGGGGGTGCGAGTGAACCGGGTGGCAAACTGCCCCGGACCGTCGGGAATGTTCGAAAGGAAATGAGAGACACCTGCCGGGAGAGCGGCGTTCTTATCCGGGTCGATGAGTATTTCCGGCAGCGGGATAACATTCTCCTGACCAGGAATCTGGCCGTCTCTGGCTCGCTGCATCCCCTCCTCGTTCAGGAGCGTGGAGTTCGCGTCGACGTCCTGTACACCACCGCTTGGAGAGCGGGGCGCCGCGGCGGAAATGATCGTTCCCGAGGGTTCTCGCACCTGCAGATCGAGGTCCGATAGCGAGTTCCATGCCAGGCTTACCTCCAGATCCCCGCCCGTGTTGGCCGACGCCAGCGACAGGCGCTGGTCGATCTGCTGCGAATCAATCGACGCCAGCCCGGACGCCTGGGATTGCGGGCCCGTTTTGAGCAGCGTCAACCCGGAACCGCCGCCCGATCCAAGAATAACCGATCGGAAAAGGAAGAAAGCAGCGAAGAGCACGATGAATGTCACGCTCACGGCAGCGGGCGTACCCCAACCGCGGGAGCGCGGCGCAGCGATGGGTGGAATCGGTGGGGCCGCGGCCGGATAGCCGCATCGACCGCACCCCACTGCATTCATCGGGGCAGGCTGCTGGCAGCGAGGACAGATTTTGAAGGTTTGATCAGTCAGGGGCGTGCCGACGTCTGGGGATCCCGCCGGCCCGGTCGGCGAAGCCGGGGCCATTCGCGCGCACTTCGGACATTCTCTTTCCAGCGGACCGAACAGATAGCCGCAATGTGGACAATCCATCCAACACCTCCCTAACTACGGGCGCGGGGCGCGGGGCGCGCGGACGGAGGACGAAGGACGGAGCGCGGCCGCGGGCGTCAGGACTGCATGCGCGCCAGGCTGCGCCCGAACCGCCTCAGATGACGGCGCCGCGAAACGAAGGCCCTTCAATGGCGACCCATCCGTATTGGTGAATCGAGCGCATGCGCCCCAACCCTGGTTGTGCTGCGTGATTTTCAGCATCATCTGGTTCCAACCGGGCAGCAGCGCAACTTTTACCTTCTCCTCCGCGGGCGCCACGGCGCGCGGAACGTTATGCGCCAGAACTATTTTCCCGTTTAGCCAGGCTTTAACACCGTCATCGCTGCCAAGTTCTAAGACCGCGTCCCGGCCGGCATCCGACCAGACTGCGGTGCGTAGATAGGCAACGCGTTCCTCTCCACCCCATAGCGCCAGGAGATCCAGCAGCCACGGCTGCGCCGGGTTCGTTCCCACCGGCATCAACGTCCAGTTGACTTTAGCCGACTGCGCCGGCTCTTCCGGCGGAAACGGCGTGTCAAAGAGACGAACGTAATCCATACCATTCTTCTCATACGCTGGTGAAACTTCCCACGCCATGTCGAAATCGCCGAAGCTCTTGGACATGGCAAGGACATCCTGCGCCCGCTTGCGTATCGCTTCATTGGTGTTGTCGGCGGCGATCGGTTGGAGCGCAGTCCGGGTTTTATCCGGCCAGGCGCCAATCGTCCCACTTCCAATCTCAACGACTGCCGATTCCGCCTCCGGGTGGACACCGGCGTCCTTCAGGAACGAAGACGCATACTCCAGCGCGGCCAACGTGTGGAGCTTCGCCAGCCCAGCGAGCATGACCCGTCTCTCGGCGTCCGATTTCATCATCGGGGCAGCCGAACGATAGAGCGCCAGGGTCTCGTCCGGCGGCCGCTGCGCGTCCACCCCAACCATACGCAGATAACCGCGGAGCGCGATGGTGCGCTGCTTTGGGTCGAGGGTGGTGCGCGTAATTTGCAGCAGGTCTTCCATCGGAGCCGATGTCGGCCATTCGGTAAGCTGGCGCAGGGCCTCGAACTTCACCTCGGGCGAAGGATCGTGCTCCGCGCGGCGCATCGCGGTGAGCGCCTGCGGCCCGCCCACCTGGGCGAGCAGCGTAAGCAGGTCTACCCGGTCGGCCGGGCGCTTGGCCGCTGAGAAGCGCTGCAGCAGTACAGCCGTGCGATCGTGTTCGGTAGCGCCGCGGCGCGCAATCTCTGAAATAGTATCGATCTCAGCGTCCCGGCCGCCGGCTGGTGTGCTCAGCAGCAAGTTTACCAGGGTAGGTAAGTCAGCCGGCTGCCCCATATCCCGCAGCACAGTGAGCGCCGCTGTCCGGATCTGGGGCGGCGAGGTTCGAACGACGGATACCAGCCGCGGCAGAGCCGCGGATACATGACGCTGCCCGAGCGCGTTTATCGCTTCGACACGGATTGGCAGTGGACCCTGTCCGACCTCGGCGAGCAGCGCTGAATCGACTCCCGCGCCCCGCAGTAAGCTCAAACTCGAGCGTGCCGCTGCCTGGTCCGCTGCAGATCCGGTCGCGGCGGCGTGCAGCAGGAGCGGAAGCGTTGAAGTGTCGCCGAGCGCGCCGAGCGCATTTAGAGCCGCCAGTCGAACCTCCGCGTTCTTGCTGCCGGCGCTCACGATAACCGCCGGCGCCGCGGCCGGGTCGCGGCGGTCGCTGAGCGCCGCAATGAGCAGCAGTTGACCGCGCTCCGAAAGTTCCGGAAGAGTACGGGAAAGCGCCAGCGTTGCCGCTCGACCCGGAATCTCTCGCGCCAGCTCCGCAGCCATCGCCTGTCGCGGCGTCCGATCTTCGCGCAGCGCCGCGACGATCAAGGGCATCGCTGCCGCGCCGCGAATCTGCACAATACCGCGCAGCGCGGCGGCGCCCTGCACAGCGGTCGCAGGATGATGGTCGAGAGTCACGTACGCATCCAACGCTGACGAAGAATCGCCCTGTCCCTGAAGCTGCGCGGCGGCAGCGAGCATTGCTGCGCCCAGCGGGACGCGCCGCGCGCCGGTTGTTCGCGCAAACGCAGAAGTGATCAAGGCCATTACGTGGGAACCCCCGATCTTCGCGAGGGCGTCGGCGGCCGCGGCTGCGATCGCCGGGTCCGCAGATGAAATGTCGCTGCTGAGGAGTGGGATCGAGAGCGAGTCACGGCGATTGCCAAGAGCTTCATCGATTTCGATTCGAGTGGGTCCGGAGGTCTGCGGAGCGGCCCGCCGCAGATCAGAATTAACGACCTTGCCTGGAATCCGTGTTAGCGCCATCATCGCGAAGTGCGCCAGGCGCTTATCCGGCAGCAGCTTGAGAAGAGCGGGCGCCTGGTCCACCGTTGCAATCAACACGAGGTTCCGGCAAACAAGCTGCTTCGCTGCAAACGAAGCGTCGGAGCTGAGCAGCGCGGCGAGAGCGCGGGCCGTCGCCTTCCTCTGGGCCGGGTCCATGCGGCTCTCATTGATCCATTGATTCGCTGCGTCAACAACACCCGGGTCGCTGCCGAATTGATAATCATGAATCCGCTGCAGCAGCGCAGCGTGGTCGCCCTGCGCAGACACCGGACGCCCCGAACCGGCAGCAGCAAACAGACAAACGATCAGGAGCGTAACAGCCTTAATCATACTTGTGATACCTTTCCGACGGCTGCCGGCGGGACTTCGAGATAAGTCGGACATCCTAAACATGCCAGGGCCCGCGCATCGGCCGTGAGAAGAGCCGGTCGGCTTCCGGATCATTAACGAACCGCTCATGAACCGGGTCCCAATGAACCGGGCGCCCGAGATCATAGGCGATATTCCCAAGATGACATACCGTAATGGAACGCGTGCCGATGGCGATGTCGGCGCCCGGTCGACCCCGGGTCCGCACTGCGTTCAGGAAGTCAGAGTGATGATTCTCGCCCTCGGCGACGTGGAGATGGATATCGTTGGGAAGGAGCGGCCGCTGAGCGAGGCTGTCGGGCCAGGTTTTAAGATCATACCGCCAGACGGCGACCTTCCCCTTTGTCCCGAAGAACATGAGGCCGTTGCCCTGCCCGCATTCGCGCGCCAGCCGGTCGGGATCCCGGGTCATGATCGTCCCGTTGGCGTATCGATAGGTGAGAAGCTTAACGCCTTTGCCGTCGGGTGGGATAATCTCAACCGGGCCGCTGTTATCCATCCCAAGGCCCCACTGGGCGATGTCAAAGTGATGCGCGCCCCAATTGGTCATCTCACCGCCGGATAGATCGCGGTAGGCCATCCAGCCCCCCACGTAACCGGCGTTGTACGGCCGCCAGGGAGTAGGGCCGACCCAGAAATCATAATCGAGCCAGTCGGGGGTCGGCTGCGCCGGCAGAGTGCATTCCCGGAATGCCGGCGGGCCGCCGACGCCCACAACCACTTCTTTAACTTCCCCGATATGACCGTTGCGAACGAGTTCGCAGGCGTGCCGGAAGAAGCCGCTCGAACGCTGCTGAGTACCCACCTGCAGCACTGTGCCATAACGGCGCACCGCTGTTCGCATGGCGATGGCGTCACTGATGGTAAGCGAGATCGGCTTTTCAGAATAGGCGTCTTTGCCCGCCTCGGCCGCCGCGACTATGATTGGCGGATACCACCGGTCACCGGTTGCGACGAGTATCGCGTCGATGTCGGGACGGGCCAGGACTTCACGAAAATCATGGACACCGACGCAGCCCTTCTTGCCATAACGTTGATCAACCTGCGACCGGATCTCCTCGCAGCGGCGAGAGTTCACGTCGCAGACCGTGACCACCTGAACGTCATTCCGGCTCACCAGGCCGCCGGCCGGCGTCCAGATGCCTCCCAGCACGTGCCGTCCCCCCTGGCCGCCCACGCCGATGCAGCCCATCGCAATACGATTACTGGGCGCAACGTGCCCATCGGATCCCAGGGCGCTGGCCGGGACTACCGCCGGAAAGCCGATGGCGCCGGCGGTTAGACCGGCGGCGCGGGAGAGAAACGAACGTCGTGTAATTCGAGTTGGGCTCACAGTAACCACCGTTTCATCATGAAGAATAGCTCATAGCGATGAGCGCGGAGCGAGCGCCGCCGGCGAAACTGCGATACGGACGGGCTATTAATGATTTGAGACCGAAGGCGCTCTCACCTCGCTGCTCCGAGTAACTCGGTGTCGGCACGTACCTTCTTTAAGAGTTCGGACCGAAGAGGTATGATCTCCTGCTTTTACCGCCGTTTTCCTTCGGATCGCTATACAAACTTGATCTGACTGTAAATCTCAGAGACGCGCAACTCGCAGTCGATGGAGGAAACGTGAACCATGCTGTCAGATTCGTAGGCTTCCGAGAATACCCACTCGTCGTTCGGCTGCCGGACGTACCGTTCTACGAGGGGCCGGTCCTGGGCTATTAGAACATATTCTTTGAGCGAATCGAGACGCCGGTAATGTTCAGCCTTGTCGCCACGGTCGTGCGCCTCAGTGGTTGGAGAGAGAACTTCTATGACCACAGTTGGATTGACCAGCGTGTCCATCTCATCATCTTCGAATTGCGGCATGCCGCAGACAACCACCACGTCCGGGTAGGTATACATACCGGTTTTGGACACTTTCACTCGCATGTCGTTCACATAGACCTCGCACGGTCGACCTTTGAGCTGCAAACGCAATGTGCTCCCCACGCTCAGCGTGATAAGGTTGTGGCGACGAGTCGCGCCGGCCATGGCGTAGATCTCTCCATCGACGTATTGGCTGCGCCGATCGGCCGAACGCTCGATCGCCAGGTATTCCTGCGGCGTGACCCGCCGCCTGATCGGCATTCCCATCATTTACTCCACATTTGTATTATTCACGATGAACTATTCCTCTGTACTCCGTCATCCGTCCCCCGTCCTGCCATCCCAGACACTCACACGCTCACGCACACATCACCCTCCGTCCTTACAGAGGCCGAGGCTGTGCAGACGCGAGCGAATTGCCGCCGGCTGGCGCTCGAATGATGTCGCGAGATCCGCGACCGCGGCGCCTCTGCGAAAAGCCGCCGCGAGACGCTTATCCTCCTCATCGGACCACTCTCCGCCCTCATTCGCATTTTCGGACGTCCAGAGCGGCGCGGCTTGGAGGTGGATGTTATTCACCTGAAGCCAGTGATAAGACTTCGGTTCGCCAGGCCTGGCGTAGGGACGCGTGAGTCCAACTGCGAGAATGGCGCCTGCAGACATGCGCGATGACACCCAGCTAAAAACACCGGGACGAAGGGTGGCATGATCCTCTTCGTAGAACCGGATGTCGGTCAGGCTGGATGAGCACTCGAATTCGCCATCCGAGAAAAGAACTCGGAGCTTTCCCGAGTCGTCTAGAATGAGCTGCGGCGTCAACGGCGATTTGAGATAGCCGAGCGACGCCCTGCCCTTTCCAAGATCCACGACACACGTTCGGCCTTCTGTACGAAGATCCGGCCCGAAAATATCGCGCAGTCCGGTCCGAGTCTGTGACTGGATCGATGACCAGAATTCTGATGCGCGAACGTTATGGGTTCGACGGGCATCAGAGGGAGCGAACAACAGATCTTCCACTGCGGGCGGCGATCCGACGGGAGCAGTCCGGCCGAGATCGACGACGGCGCCGATATCAAATGGACCGCCATTCCGCGCATGGAGACCGGATGTAAGGCGTTTCCCTTCCAGCACGGGACGCACCTGGGCGCCGCTTTCGATATCGATTCCCGCGGCGCAGAGATAGCCCTTCTCCATACGCGTGAGATGCGAAATCAAAATCTTTACCGAGTCGCGACGGGTAAAGTACGAGATCAGACTTCTCACTGGCGCCCCTCTCTCGCGCCGTTCACCCGGTTTGCGGCGCGCCTGAATCATGTGAATGGATTAAGCCTGCGATCACCCGCTCCGACTCGCACTCATAGATGACTGACGCTGACGCCTTTCCATTTACGCTGTAAATACTCGGCCGCCAGCCGCCGGTGGCATTTCTCCGCGGTCGGTTCGCTGCAGAGCAAAACCGTGGGCCTTTCAAAAAGCGCTGGCGCCAATGCCGTCTCAACCTGGCGCTCGGCCATGAGAGCCAGAAATCCCTGCTCGTATTCGGCCCAGGATCCTCCATCCTTGCGATAAGCGTCGAGCATCTCCTTCGTAGGCGCCAGGAGCAGTTCATGCTGGTACGCGGCCCCGCAGATCTTCTCCAAAAAAAAGGGCAGATCGGACCGCTTGGTGAAGCCGGCAAGCTGTGACATGTTATTGAGCCGGATATCGAGCAATTGTTTGACGCCGGCCCTGTTCAGAAGTCCGAAGAAGGTTGCCGCGTCTTTCTGTCCAAAACCGATCGTACAGATTTCCATGCCGGAGTCTCCTCTGACTCGAACAGGCTCAACTGCCCGGTATCCTTTCGCGACTTCTTCTCCTCCTGCACGATCATCTCCTCGGATTGAACCTGTCCATCTCCGCGGATATGACGGGGCTCAACGCCGCGTTCGGAGAGCACCCGGGTCACGAGCAAGCGGCGGTGACACGCCAGCGGGTCCTCTTCGCTGCATAGAAGCGCTACCCGGTGCTTCCGAACGCCGCGCAGAACTCGATCAATGCCCCCCTTAAACGGGGCCGATTCGGCTACCCTGGCGTAATCGACGTGACCCTCCTCGTCGTAAAACTCATCTCCTTCGGGGCGCCCGCCAAGCTCTTTTCCCATGTAGATATAGCGGATTCCCGCGCCCTCCACGGCGTCTCGGATTGACGGCTGGCTGAAATGCGTCGCGTACCGGCAGTAGGGGCTGGAGCGAGTATCCAGCAGCACGCCGATTTCATGCTGGCTCAGGAGCGCGAGCAACTTCTCCAGCGGGTGGTTGGAGTGGCCAATGGTGTAAACGACAACGGGCTCGTCAGTCGGATCAGTACTCATCGCCTCGCCCAGGCGGACCAAGAATTGACGGTGAACGGCGCTCTAAGCGGAATCCCGGTCACCGTCTCGGGAGTCCGTTAGCCCCTAATGTATTCGAGGCCAGTGACACGAAGCCCTTCCGGCCTTGACGCCGCGTCGTTGGCGCCCGTAATGGTTCAGGCTTAGTCTTCGCCGCCTGTCCACCAGGAGGCGTCCATTCCTGAGATCGCGCGCCGGCATGGAAACCAGATCGCCGGCATCACTCAACGTGAGTCGGTGCAGGGCCGGCTACTTTGAGTTGATCACCCGACCGTAGCGTAATCGGTGTTGAAAAGCCGATGACACCGCCCGGCGCCGCTGTCGTCGACTGCGATAACGAACCGCTGCGTATAATCGCGCGCCAGCCGGCCCCAACGGGAAGCCGCAGCGATCGGAGCGTCAGCTCGCCATACTGCAGCTCGATAGCGGCCCGGTATCCGTTCCCGCTGCCGGACTGCTCGAACATCCCCCAGCCCGTTCCTGCGCAGAAGAAGCACCGGAAGTCATGAACATTGATTCGCGGCGCAAAGCCGAGAGAACCGGTCGTGGCGTCCCAACGGCATCCCGAGAGCGCCAGCAGCAGACTCCACGACGACATCGCCCGGGCGTAATGATGGCCGCACTCGACCTCGTTCCAGGGATTCCGCTTCTCACCATCATACCGGTCCCGCACTGCGCGAACGATCTCCAGCCCCTCCTCGATCAGTCCCTCGAAGATGAGATGCGCGGCGACCTGGTACTCGATGCCAGTCCAGACTTCATCGGCGTAAGGAAATGGATAGCGAGGCCGGCCGCCCCGGGGCCAGGAACAGAGCAGTGCGCCCGCTTCGTCGTTGAGCGCGTAGATCCGCTGGCAATTCGGATGATCGTTGAGGTTGTGCTTAAAGTTGTAACGATGAATGGCGCCGACGGCCGCCTTCACCCTCTCCTCCGGCAGCACGTACCCAAGGCCGACGCAGTGCGCGAACCATTGTCCCAATAGTTGATCCGAGAGGCAGCCGGCGCCGTACTGGTAGCGGGGCGTGTCGCCATCCGCGGGAATTCCTCCGGCGAGCGCGGTCAGCCGGCCGGTCTGCGCCGCCGCGTCGAATTCGACTCTTTGCTCATAGTATTCGCCGTTAAATAGCGAATCATGGCCGGCAGCGCCGCGCTCCGACAGCTCCAGGTAATTCGCCGCCGTGTCCGGCTCATCCAGCGCGATCGCCATCTCCGCCGCCGCTCGCAGCGCAGCCAGGTACCAGCTTCCCATCATGGTATTGGGACCGCAAAACTCAATATCATACGTGTTGTGCTGGATGCCTTCCATGACACCATCCCGGTTGGCGTCCCAGGCGTGCGCGTTCTCAGTTGACCAGGCGAATTCCAGAGACCGCTTTGCGGCCGGCCAGAGGGAACGGAGCCAATCGGTATCGCCCGAGGTTTTCCACTCTCGGTACAACTTGCAGATCGTACCCATCTGCCCATCTGCGGCAGGCGCAAACGCCCAGATCTGTCCTTCAGCCAGCGGGACGAGTGTGCGAAAGCCCATCCGGCCGCTTCGCTCGGTATTGAAGCCATAATCGGTATCGCGCATCGTGCGTTCCAGGGCCGGGAAGAGATGCGCCACGGCCTGTTCATAATTCCAGACGTGGGTGCAATTGAGAGGACAGCAGCCGCCCTGGTCGCCACAGCCTTCAAACGCATGGAACCGGCCGCCTTCCGTGCGCAGGCACGTGGTGGTGCGTATGATCGAGGACTGGCTGGAGACCGCGTCCAGGACATAGCCGGGCAGGCTGCTGCGGGAAAGCGTGTCGAGATAGGCGAGAGTGTCGCTTTCGAGTCGGTCGAGGTTTTCCAATAAATAGGCGCCGGCGTCCCACGCGTCCTCAAACCGGCGGCTGTAATAATTGCCAAGTCGCCTGCCGTGTACGGCGGCTTCCTGGTTCCAGTAGTTCGCGAGATTTGGGAAATTCCAGGCCAGCGCAAAAGGCAGCGCCGCGGATTCGCCAGCGGCCAGATTCACGCGGAGACCAAGCGATCCCACGTCGGTCTGACCGTCCGGAGAGGGCGAGGAATCGGGATCATCAGGAAGCCGGCCATCGCTGGAAAAGTCGTCCCAGAAGTTCTGCAGATCGTCCCACCATCCGGCCCGCTCCCAGTGGGTAAGATAAGTTACCTCGGACCAGGGGGTCATCAGCGCCATCGAACCCGCGCGTGGATCCGCGCCGTCGTATTTTGACGACGTCATCCGGAATCCACGGCTCTCACCCGCTTCGGCGAACGTGTTGAGGTTTCGGCCGAAGCAGGCGGCGTGCCGATTGCCGGTCTGAAACTGGCTGCCGGCGTCATCGGCGCCTCCGTAGCCCACGGCGTTCAGGAGGCTCATCGCAATCGTGGCCTTAAGCGGCGTGTCGGTCCGGTTGCGAAGACGCCAGCGAAACAACGCTGCGGGGACTCCGGAAGCTTCGTCGTCCAGCGGAATCATCGGATTAAACGCTTCAAGGGAAATCTCAACCGGCAGCGCCGCGTCGACGAATTCAATGAGGGCGCCGGGATAGCAGCCGCAGAAGTGGGCCTCGGCCAGACGGGGCAGGCCCGAGACCCGGCCTGTCGGCAGCCCGAACCCGCCGGTATATGGAGGCTGAAGCCGCCGCTCCAGCACCCGACTGACGGGCGCCTGCCCCTCAGCCTGCGTCCAGAGCGCGAAAAACGAATACGGAAGGTCCCTACCCTTTCCGGGACGATTGAAGATTTCCCAGTCCCGGAGCTGCCCGCGCCCACCCAGTGAAACCGTTCCCGTTCCGATGCCACCCAGCGGAAAGGCGATCTCCTGCAGCGAGCGTCCGGTAAACGAACGGCCCCTCTTGACGATCTCGGCAAATCGGGAAAGTCCCATGTCAGGTCTCCTCGACGACGGATTCAAGGCGCGTCGCGCGTGGATCGGGGCCCGGGGTACCAGACACACGGGGCCTCGCTCCCCCGCGCCCGGTCCTTCGTCCTTCGTCCGCGCCTCGCGCTCCTTCCTAACCTCCGCCAATGGGCACGACACTGACCGGCTGCGCGGCGGGTGGGGGTTGGGACGGCGCCGGGCCGGAGAGGTTTGGATATTGCGGGCCCGGCCGGGTTCCGGCTTGAGTCGCTGCGCCGCCGACCCAACGGCCGGATCTCGGTGTCGAATAAGTTGGATATACTGTTGGATGGTTAATCATATCCACTGCCTGCGGAGGATGCCGGGTCCACTCCCATCGCTGGTATATCGATCCGCCGGTCGCGGCGAGAATCACGGTGACGATCGTCGGTATCAGCCATCGCCAGTAACTCGGAACTGCGTACGAATAGAGCCGGCGGATTCGGAGCGCGCAATAGGATGTCAGCGCCCCGGATGCCAGCAGAGCCAGGGAGTTCTGCGGTTCCGGTATCCAGGATGGCGATCCCAGGGTAAGCCAGCGTCCCAAAAGGAAGCAAAGGCCGATCCCGATCAGAAGGCCAATCCAGTTCCAGGTGGCGGACACAAGCCATTCGGGGGCTTCGAGAGATGGCGCGACTACTATGAGCATTGGGGCCGGGGCCGCGCCCGGGGCCACGACGTGAAGCGATTGTGTGGGCGCGCTTTGTGGGGGTATCCCCGGATGATTGAGCGTCGCCCCGGGATCGAAAGTCGCCGGCAGTGATGGATCCGGCGCCGCCGCCAGCATCTGCGTCTGATCTTCACGAGGAAGCAGTGTGCGGAACACCCGACCGCATCCGTCGCAGCGCATCTCGGTGACCGCTGCCGGTCGCTTACACTTTGGACACGCCTTATATTGCTGATTCATCTGATGCTCCTCCGGGTCGCGTTTTGGTCAGCTACCCGCTCCCTCCTTCGACAGCATCAGGTCGAATCCTGCAGCGCGCGGACGGAGGACGGAGGACGGAGGACGAAGGACGGAGGACGGAGGACGGAGGACGAAGGACGGAGGACGGAGGATGCAGGATGAATCATAAGCGCCGTACCAGTGGCGCAGGCGTCCCTGCCTGTGTCCGCGCCTCGTACCAGTGGCGCAGGCGTCCCTGCCTGTGTCCGCGTCTCGCGCCTGCTTTTGGGGAGATCCTATGAGAGCCATCTTTATCGTGCTGGATACGGTTCGACGAGACTATCTTGAGTGTTACGGGAGCTGCTGGGTCAAGACGCCGAACATCAGCCGGCTGGCGGCGCAGGGGGTGACATTCGACAACCATTGGGTGGGCTCGCTGCCATGCATGCCCGCCCGGCGAGAGTTCATGACCGGCCGGTACAACTTTGTCTATCGCGGATGGGGCCCCATTGAGCCTTACGATGATGTTCTCCCACGGGAGCTGCGCGGCCGCGGTGTTTTTACACATCTGCTGACCGATCACGATCATTATTTCGAGCTGGGTGGAGAGAATTATCATACCGCGTTCAACACCTGGGAGTTCTTCCGCGGCCAGGAATTCGATCCCTGGGTTTCGCTGGTCGACTCGCTCGCAATGCCGGACCACCTGGGCCAGCTCGGCCAGCAGAACCTCAAAAACCGTGTTCGACAGCAGAAGGAAGAGGAGTTCTCGGGACCACGCACCGCACAGTCTGCCATTGATTGGCTGGGCGCCAACCGTGACGCCGACAACTGGTTCTTGCAAGTTGAGATCTTTGATCCGCATGAGCCGTTTTATTGCACCGAGCGGTATCGAAAAATGTACGGCGACGATTGGGATGGGCCCCAGTTTGATTGGCCGAGCTACAAAACCGTGACGGAGTCGCCCGACGCGATCAATCACGTTCGAAAGTGCTACGCCGGGCTGCTCACGATGACCGACCACTGGGTTGGCAAAATCCTCGATAAGCTCGACGAGCTTGAGCTATCCGACGAGACGCTCATCGTATTCACTACCGATCACGGGACGATGCTGGCGGAACATGGTTACTGGATGAAGAACTTCATGCCGATGTACAACGAGATCGTTCGGATTCCGCTGGTCATGAAGCTTCCCGACGGCGCTCATAAGGGAGAACGCACGGCCGCGTTCAGCCAAACGATCGATCTGATGCCGACTTTTCTAGACTTCTTCGGCGCCGACGCGCCACCGTACGTGCATGGCCGATCGCTGCGGCCGGCTCTTGATGGCGGCACGGTTCGAGAAGACGGAATCTTCGGCTATTTTGGCAAGGCCACCAACATCACCGACGGTCGGTACGTCTACATGCGGAATCCGGTCAATGCCGATGGCGGACCGCTGCACGCTTATACCGCGATGCCCGTTGGCGGCCTCAACCACTGGTTCCCTCGAGAAGTCAATGTGCGGATGGAGATGGGGCGCTACTTCGGCCACACCTATAACATGCCGCTTTATAAGATTCCGACACAGGGCGAAGTGCCGAAAGCTCTACCAGGCGAGGAGGGGTACGCCGCCCGGCATCAACTATACGATGTGCTCAGTGATCCCGGGCAAACGAATCCCATTCAAGATCCCGTCATCGAAGAGGGCTTCATCCGGCGGCTCAGACAGCATCTCCACGCTTGTGAGGCGCCGGCGGAGCAGTTCACACGGCTCGCTATCGAACCGATGGGATAGCGGCCGGGCGCGGTGGACGACCGGTTCGGCTTTTGGGATGAATATGGCGGAGGATAGACGACTGCGCACGTCGAAACATTTCGCTGACGAGCAGGTTTAGCGACCGCAGAAGTACGGCATTAGAGGCGGGCCGCTGAGAACGGGAGTGCAAAGTGCGATCCGTCTTGCAAAACGGCTATACAAAGGTCGCGATCCTCGTCGCCCTGGGCGCGGCATGCTTTATCGCCACTGCAATCCTGCTTCCGGGGAGACCGAAAGCCGCGTCTCAACGCGCGGCGGGTTACCCGCCGGCCAGCCACTTCTTCCCCGGTTCCGCGCTCGTCCGCCGTTCCGCGCTGGCCGGCGGGAAGAAATCCCGCGCGAGAACTACTCCCCGCGCCGCGGCGGAGACCCCTTCGCCAGGTAGTTCCGCTGCGAATGTAAGCGCCCCGCCCGCGGCGCTCCAGGCAAGTGACTCGATGGTCGTCGTTCACGTGGCAGGGCGGGTCCGGGCGCCAGACGTGTACCAACTTGCGCCAACGAAGCGGGTTATTGATGCGGTAAGAATGGCCGGCGGCCCCGATCCCGACGCCGACCTGGACGCGGTCAACCTCGCGGCGCACCTGCAGGATGGCGAACAAATCTATGTGCCGTCGCGACAGGCGGTCGCCACCGGCGCTGCGCTCAAGGGACCGATTCCCATCGGACGTGCGCCGCTGGCCGGCCCACTTGCTGTTAGCGCCGCCACTCACGGGCGGGGCTCTCGCGGAGGCCCCCACGCCAGCAGGTCCAACAAGCTCACTGACCCATCACAGGGTACGATTGACATCAACACGGCTGCGGCGCCAGACCTGGCGCGCCTTCCCGGCGTGGGACCAAGCACCGCAGCCCGCATCCTCGCGTTCCGCAAGGCCAACGGGAAATTCACAGGCCCCGCCGATATCATGAACGTAAAGGGTATCGGACCGGCGAAATTCGCCAAAATGAAGCCGTTTATTACAACCGGCCGTTGAGATTTCCGGAACGGCCGGAAGGAATGGAGGGAAAGATGGCAATCAGGGAACTCGTAAACGAACATGATCTCTACCCCGTGCATGAGGAGGACAACGTGCCCCTAACCCCCGATCATATGCTGAGTGAAGTTTATTCCCTCAGCACGATTCAGACAGAGCGGCCCAATCTCTGGATCACGGGTGACGTGTGCGTTTAC
>DASRZA010000537.1:0-9144 GCA_035686845.1 Armatimonadota bacterium
AGGGGTGACCGCAAGACCAACGTTAACCATGTCGTGGTTCGGCGGCCAGAGCAATGTCGACGACACCGAGCACTCTACCGGCGGATTAACCGCCAGTGGAGGCGTCGGATTCCCATTATCATCTACGCCGAGCACCGGTGCAAACGGGTGGAAGTGAGATGTATTTCCTAGATCCAGGCCTAAGACATTGATCTTCCAGATCCCGCCAGGCAGGGTGCTTGTCTGGACAAACGTTTTCCCATCGGCGGCGACGTTGGGACCATAATCGGCGTCCGACCGTGTGGCGCTCGGATCCGACGTGATCTTGAACTGCTCCCACTCCATTTTTCCTGACGGGTTGGCATTCCAATAGACATTCCCCGTGGGATCGGTGAGATTATAGATCACCGACGGCGAGCGACGAATGAAATCGATTGCACTATCGTCCGCCGGGTTGCCGGCGCCCTGGGCCCCCTGCGGCAAAACATGAGGCGATGCGCAGAATGCGGGAACGATATGTCCCGTATCCGGATCGTCAGTATCTGCTGTTTGCTGGATTGGGACTCCCGATGGAGTGCCAAAGAGCTGAGTGGGATCGGTGCCAAAATCAAACTCACCATCCCAGAGCGTCACGTCCTTAGACGCGGGCGGCACGTCCATGTAGAAGGTCCATTTGCCGTCGTACGTGGTTGGCGTGTTCAGCCAGAATTGCGAGCCGGGCCCGGGAAGCGTATTCCCAGTGAATGCCGGATAAACGGTGTGCAGGTCCTCCATACTCGCCAGGGCCGCTTCAAAACCAAACGACATTGGATTCAAAACAACAGAACCGGCCGCTCTGACCTTAAAAGCGCTGACCGCGTTGGTCATCGGATCCTGCAGCACACACCGTAAATCATAGAAGTAGTTCCCGCTCTTCGCCTGGGCTACGGGAGAGTTCAAAAAAACCACGTTCCACCAGTCGTTATCGGGCATCGTGGGTGATGACGACACCCAGCCGGGTCCACTGATGGGATTGGAATCATTTCCCGTCCATTCCGCCAGCAGTGTCGTTCCATGTCCATCCGCCAAAGGATCGGCATAGAGGCTGTACATGAGCTGGGTTGATCCACCATCCCAATGGCCGGAGCCGGGATCAAGCGTTCCAGCCGGAGTCTTTCCTGTGTCCCCGTCGAAAATGCCCAGCTCGAATGTAGGTGAGCTGGCAGGAACGCCGAGGGTTATGTTCAGTTGAATAGCTCCTAAACAGTCCGCGCCAGCTCCGCCGATGGCAAGCATGCGGGAGTCAGTGGCGCTGGCAGTGGGGAAATAGGAATAAGACGGACTTATAGCGCCCGCAGGGACAGCGGTGGCTGTCGCAATTAGAACCGGCAAAAAGGTCGCAATGAGACGACGGCTGCCGATCATCCGTGAGTTGAAGAGTTCCATGCGTGGTACTCCTTTTCGAATTTGCTAATACGTTAAATTGAGAGACGCGCAAATTCTTACACCCTCCGGCCGGGGCCGGTCGATCTTTGACCACAGCATGCTTCGATCACAAGGAATGCCTGCCATCGCCGGTCCGCGTGCGCATCGTGCCAGACGGTATCCCGGTATGGTGTTTGACAGCCGCCCTTGGTCAGGCCATCGCACCAGAGCATCCTGGTTAAACCAAGCTATTTATACCCAAATAATGCGTCTTATAGCGTATCGCGCTCCTGCATCGGAACTATTTTTAGGGTTCGGCCCGTGGCGCGGCGAGAATTCGGGTAATCCAGCAATTTATACGGCGCGACTCGGTCGAGTACGGCACTCAACCATGCGCGTTGGGGCGGTAAAGCGAGCTCTATGAGGGACTCAAGCGGGGGTTACGGGGCGATGCCAGGCGTCTCATGGATTCCCGTGCGGGAAACGCCTTTCTTACAGATGTCCGTAAGCAAAGCAGCGTCAAGCGAAGCGCAGCGTCAGTCGATTTCTTTCGCACCGCGAAAGCCAACGTCGCCTCACGTAACGCCGACGCCTTCAATCCCGCGGTTAAAGGTCGTATCATTCCTTCGAGGATAGCCGGCCGCGCCACCGCGTATAATCTGCTGGCGCGGATTATTGTCGCGATTATCCCGAACCCACTGCCAGACCGTGCCGCACATATCATGCGCGCCATAGGGACTCGCAGGCTGCGGGTACTTTGTAACCGGCTGGAATGCCCGGCGCTTCACGCTGGTGTCGAGCCAGTGGCTTGCGCTGTTTCCCCAGGGAAAGACCCGGCCATCCGTTCCCCGCGCGGCTTTCTCCCACTCAGCCTCGGTTGGGAGCGCCTCTCCGCGCGCTTTAAGATAGTCGGTCGCCTGACGCCATGTTACGTTGGTGACTGGGTAGTCACCCTGGCCTTTTGGATAATGAAAGTTCCGGTAAAACGCGCTGAACTGGCGGTTGGTGACGGGATATTGATCAATGTAAAACGCTGGCGTCCATTCTCGATGTGAATCATCGCCGGCGCCGCCACCGCCCATCCGGAACCAGCCGGCGGGTACAAACACCATGCCAGTGGGCGTATGCGCCTTGAGCCACGCGGTTCGGATCGGCGCCGGCGCCCGGTGGACTATCCGCCTGTGCAGGTACCATCCGGCTGCGAGGAGTGCGCAGGCCACGGCGGCCAGCATAAGTCGCCTGCAGACTACAGGCGCGTATAACACCGCGCCGCGGGTGTGAGACACCGAAGACAGCGTTTCCTGCAGCCCGTCTTGCTTTCCGCCTGGCATTACCGTTTCTCCTGACCGTCTTAGCAGCGCATCATTACCACTGAAGAAACGGCCTGAGATTGAACGGTTCCACATCCGCCGCCGGTCAATCTTTACTGAGCCTCGAGCGGAGCGCTCGCTGCGCCATTTCCGGGTTGGCGCGGCCCTGACTGGCTTTCATTAACTGACCCACGAGAAAGCCGATCACACCCTCTTTGCCCGATCGGAATTTTTCCACCACATCCGGGTTAGCCGAAAGAATCTGGTCAGCGAGGGCTTCGATGGCGCTCTCATCACCGATCTGGGTAACCCCCTTCGCTTTTACAATCGCGTCAGGTGGCTGACCGGTCCGGTGCATCTCTTCAAAGACCTCTTTGCCGCTGCGAGATGAAATGATGCCGCTCTGTATGAGCTTGATCATCTCCACGAGCATCGACGGAGTCACTGGTGACTCGTTGATCTCAATTCCGTCTTCGTTCAGCAGCCGGCTGAAGTCACCCATCAGCCAGTTGCTGACAACTTTTGATCCCTCGGGGTAGAGATCCACCGCGGTGTCGAAGAAGCGGCTCATCGCGGGGCTGGACGTCAGAACACCAGCGTCATAGGACGGGAGATGGAGTTGCTCGATGTAGCGACGCTTTCGCTGCGCAGGCAGCTCCGGAAGCGTGCGTCGGATCTCGTCAATCCATTCCGGGTCCAGATCGAGCGGCCTCAGATCGGGTTCAGGAAAGTAGCGATATTCCTCCTCAACTTCCTTGGCGCGCATTGGCGCGGTGGCGCCGCGGGCTTCGTCCCAGCGGCGCGTCTCCTGCACGACCCGGCCTCCGCTCTCCACAATCTCCCGCTGCCGCTGAAACTCGTACTCTATGCCGCGATAGACCGTCCGGAACGAGTTGATATTCTTCAGCTCGGTCTTGACGCCGAGACCAGCGCTTCCGATCGGCCGGATCGACATGTTGGCTTCGCACCGCATACTCCCCTCTTCCATCTTTCCATCGCAAACACAGAGCGTCACCAGGATCGCCCGGAGGCGAGTGAGGTAGTCGCGGGCTTCGTCGGCGCTGTTCATGTCGGGGGGAGTCTCGGTCACGATCTCCATCAATGGAACGCCTGCCCGGTTGTAATCGACGTGGCTCTTTCCGCCCGGCACGTGGAAGAGCTTGCCTGTGTCCTCCTCCAGATGGACGCGCCGTATGTGAACCCGCTTGACGGCGCCCCCGACTTCGATGTCGAGGTATCCGCCGGTCCCGATGGCAGCCGGACCATACTGCGAGATCTGGTATCCCTTGGGAAGGTCGGGATAATAGTAGTTTTTGCGATAGAAGATGCTGTGGAGTGAGATCTCGCAGTTCAAAGCCAGGGCGGTTCGAACCACGAATTCCACGGCCCGTCGGTTGATGGTGGGAAGGCTGCCGGGCAGTCCCAGGCAAACAGGACAGCAATGCGAGTTGGGCGCCCCTCCAAACGCTGCGCTGCATGAGCAGAACATCTTGCTCTCGGTCAGCAGCTCCGCATGAACTTCCATGCCCAGAACCAGCTCATACTCAGTCTCACGGGCGGTCATGCCGAAATCTCCGGGCGCTGAAGATGATGATGGGTGGCGCTTTCAAAGGTGAATCCGCAGCGGATGAGCGTCTCTTCATCGAACGGCCGCGCCATGAGATCGAGCCCCACCGGAAGGCCGTCGACCTGTCCGCACGGGATTGAGAGGGCGGGAATCCCGGCGATATTCGCCGGTATGGTCAGAATGTCGGCGAGCTTCATCTCCATCGGATCCCCGACCTTCTGCCCAATCCGGAACGCGGGTGTGGGGGTTGTGGGGCCGGCCAGGATGTCGCATTCTTCGAATGCCCTCGTGAAGTCCCGGCGGACAAGCGTTCGCACCTGCTGCGCCTTCAGATAATAGGCGTCGTAATAGCCGGCGCTCAACGCGTACGTTCCCATCAGAATCCGCTGCTTTACCTCATTACCAAAGCCCTGGTCACGCGTCGTCATGTACATCCCGATCGTGTCTTGCGACCGATCGGCTCGAACGCCGTACTCCACGCCGTCATAGCGGGCCAGGTTGGAGCTCGCTTCGGCGGGCGCAAGAATATAATAGACAGGGAGCGCGTAATCAAGGGTGGGCAGCGAAACCTCTACGATCTTGGCCCCCGCGTCTTCCAATACCTGGATTGCCCGCCGGGTTACAGTCGAGATGGCCGGTTGAACCGCCTGCCCGAACATTTCGCGCGGAAGCCCTATCCGCAGCCCCTTTACGTCGGCCCGAAGGGCGGCGTCATAATCAGGCGCCGGGCGAGCGGCGCACGTGGAGTCTCGCGGGTCGGCCCCGGCGATCACGCCGAGGAGCAGGGCGATATCTCCCATTTCGCGGGCGATTGGCCCGATCTGGTCCAGCGATGAGGCAAACGCCACAAGGCCGTAGCGCGAGACCCGGCCATACGTTGGTTTCAGGCCGGCGATGCCGCAAAACGCCGCCGGCTGACGGATTGATCCGCCTGTGTCGCTTCCGAGCGCCACCGGAACCTGCCCCGACGCCACGGCTGCCGCCGATCCCCCGCTGGATCCTCCGGGCACGCAGGCGGTGTTCCAGGGATTCCGGGTGGGAAAGAACGCCGAGTTCTCCGTGGAGCTGCCCATGGCAAACTCGTCCATGTTCGTTTTGCCGATGGGAATGGCGCCGGCCGCGAGCAGCCGATCGACCGCCGTAGCGTTGTAAGGCGGCACGTAGCCTTTGAGGATCCGGGAACCGCAGGTTGTCTCGGCGCCCTGCAGCGAGAGATTGTCTTTGAGAGCGATGGGAACCCCGCAGAGCGGACCGGGATTCTCTCCGGAAGCCAGCCGGCGATCCAGATCCCGCGCGCGGCCGATTGCCTGGTCGGCCATTAAGGTGATAAACGCACGAATTTGCGGCTCAACCGCCTGAATCCGGTCCAGCGCCGCGGTGGCTATCTCCTCACATGAGACTTCCTTGCTCCGCGTCATCGCCGCGACCTGGCGCGCCGTCATCAAACTCAACGCCACGATACTCTCACGCTCTCACGCTCTCACGCTCTCACACTCGCTCGTTCTCATCACAGAATTGGCACGTCCAGCGGAATGCCACGCGATCGCTCCGGACGAGCGGGGAGGTACTTTTCCCAAGCGCCGGCGTCGGGCTGACGATGGTGGCCGTTCAGGTATATCTCTTTCCCGGCCTTGAGCATGGAGTACGCGTAGAGGAAAAAGTAGCCATCTACTTTATGCAGAAAAGACGGGCCCATATAACACCAGATGGTGCAGTTCTGGCAGAAGTCCCAGGTTCCGACTTTCTTCGCCATCTCCTGTACTTCTGTGGACCGGTACGCGCCATAGATGTCGCCGTTGATCGGCACCCGCTTGAAACTCTGATGATAGCACGGAAGCAGCAGATGGTTATCCCAGTTGACAACCACAACCGATCCAATGGCCCGACATCGCGGCTTGGAGGTGTCATTACCGCCGCGCGCGGCGAACCGGACACCGGCCAGGTTGACAATTACGAACGGCTCTTTGAAGTATTTCTCCAGCTCCGACGCGATTTTGGTGTTAAGTTGATCGTTGCCAAAGTACGAGAACGCCGGATTCAAATAGACCGGAACCTTGATCTCTTGCGCGAGCTTCACCATCTCCGGCAGGAGCTCATAATTCTCGTTTGTTACGGTGCAGTTGATATCCACCGGCTCGCCCAGGGATTTAGCCAGCTTGAGACTTTCGATTACACGGGCGTACCCCTTGATCCCGCGCTGTTCGTTATGAATATCGGCGTTGGGGCCATCCAGCGAGAAAGAGAGTGAGTCGACTTTGCCGGCCAGGTCTTTCGCGCGGCGGGGATAGAGCAGGCCGTTACTCACAAGCCCGGTCTTAAATCCCATCTCCTTGGCCATTGATAGAATCTCGGGGAGAGCCTCGCACATGAGCGGTTCACCGCCGGTGAAATCAATATACCGGACACCGAGCTTCTTCAGCCCGACCAGGTTCTCTTTCACCTCTTTCGGATCAGCGTCACCCGAGGCGCGGCACTCCGGGTCGCTCCAGATGTCACAGTAAACGCACTTGGAGTTGCATCGGAGCGTCACGTAATACATACAGGTATAAGGAGTCATTGAGCCAGAGTCCTCTCAGGATCTGATATGCGCGATTCGCCCACGCGCCAGGCGCAATTTCTGGTATTAGCTCACTATTCGCCGTTTAGCTCGTGGCTCCTGTTATCGCGCAGGAGTTTTCAGATTCTACCACACCGAGAGCGCTTACGTTGAAACCGTGATCGGAAGCATGACAACGCATACCGGGGTCGGCGCCTCGGCGGTTTCTCCGGTGGGCGTGAGATCGCCCGTTTCGGGATCAATACGAAACACGACAATCGTGCTCGAAGCCTGGTTGGCCGCCAGGAGATAGCGGCCGGTAGGATCAATGCGGAAATTGCGGGGATTCTTGCCTCCGGTCGCCCGGTGTCCGGCCGCCGTCAGTCGCCCGCTGGCGGGATCAATCCGGAAGATGGCGATACTGTCGTGGCCGCGGTTGGAGCCATAGAGGAACCGGCCGGTCGGATGCGCCCGAATCTCCGCCGGATAGTTGGTCTCTTTAAACGTGTCCGGCAGCGTAGAAATCGACTGAATCTCCCGCAGCGATCCGGCTTCCGGATCGTAATTAAACGTGGTCACCGTAGAGTTCAATTCGTTGATCGCGTACGCCGTGCGCCCTCCGGGATGAAACGCGAAGTGACGCGGGCCGGCGCCGGGGGCCAGATTTACCGAGGCGGGATCGTTGGGCATGAGGGTTCCATGGTCCGGATCAAACCGGTAGATCAGAATTGTATCCAGGCCGAGATCGGCGGCGAAAGCAAAGCGGTTGGCCGAATCCAGGTTAATCGAATGCGCGTGCGGCCCCTCCTGACGCTTTGGGTCCACGCTGGAACCGTGATGCTGGATAATCGACGATGGCTCACGCAGACGGCCATCATTTTCGACAGGGAGTACGGCGACGCTGCCTCCGCCGTAATTCGCCACCAGCACGTTCTTTCCCCATCGATCCATCGTCACGTGGCAGGGTCCAGCGCCGCCAGAGGACTGCGCGTTCACCAGCGTGAGGCTTCCATCCGCCGGGTTGATGGAGCAGCCGCTCACCGCTCCCGTCTTCTGACCATGGAAGCTCCCCACCTCGCTGACGGCGAACAGCATCGTCCCGGCAGGGTTAAGCGCGAGGAACGAAGGATTGACGATATTGGGGCCGACCCCGGCCGCCGTCAACTTCCCCGACGCGAGATTCATCCGGAAGAGACGAATCCCCTGCCCTTCCCCATCTGTGTAGCCACCGACATAAACCATCAGGGTATCAACTGGCATGGTGATCGGTCTTTCTCACGAATGCTCTCCAAAAAGTAGTCCGTCCTCATCATAGCCGATGCTCTCAGACTCTACCAACGGTTGCGATTGATCGGCGCCTCGACGTGACGATTCGGGGCACGGCGCCTCACTTTAGGAACCGTGCCGCTCAACTTTCGGTCTCCCCGATAGAGGGACTTCGCGCTTATTGGAGAGGATGAACGATGGCGGCGGCTTCCGGCCAGGCGATGATTCGAGGACCGTACGCAATGCGTTCGGTAGCGTCCCGCCATCACTGGCTCGTGCGCCTCACGCACTGGCTGAACATCCCGCTGCTCGTGGGACTCTTTGTAACCGGCCTTTCCATCTACTGGGCCTCGCCAGTCTATCAACATTCCCCGGACGCGGCCACGGGGAATCAGGATTACGTCGCCAACGCCGGGATCTGGATCGTCCGGCACGTGCCGGGTCTCCACGGCTACCGGACGCCTTCGAACTGGGTTTACGATCATTTCAGCCTCGGACCGTACATGCTCGCGTCGGCGCTGCGGCTGCACTGGCTCTTTGCCTATCTCTTTATGTTCAACGGGCTGCTGTACATCGTTGGGCTGGGATTGGGCGGCGGCTATAAGGCGCTGCTTCCGCGCCGCGGCGATTTCTCCGGCCAGATCCGGATGATCCGCTACTATGCCGGCTGGCTGCCGGCCCGGGTCATACGAAGGACGTGGATCCACCCCCCATTTCGGGCCAAGTATAATCCGCTCCAGCGTCTGGCGTATTTAACAATGCCGCTTCTGGGCTTGCTCCTGGTTCTCACCGGCTGGTCCATCCATAAACCAACACAGTTCCACGCTCTCGCCGCTGTTTTCGGCGGATACGACACGGCCCGAGCCTGGCACTTCTGGTTAATGTGGGCGCTCGTGCTGCTCGTCATTCCGCACGTCATTCTGGTCCTGACGGATCGGTGGGATACCTTCCGGTCGATGGTGGTAGGGTGGTCGGACCGGGCGGACGAAGCCGAATCGGTCAGACGAGGCTCGAAGACGAGCGGCAAAAAACGGAAGTCGAAACCATGAAGAAGAAAGAACGCTTGAAAAACAATTCGGAAT
>DASRZA010000538.1:0-33704 GCA_035686845.1 Armatimonadota bacterium
GGATCGGTGCTGCCTACATCCAGAACTCTTAAAGAGGCGAAGCCCTCCAAAGTCAAACTCGCATAATAGCCTTTCGAGGCCCTGCTAATGGTTCCGATGACTCACCCTCGACGTGACGACTGATTTTGTTGGTACAAATGCTACCGCGGCTACACCCAATGTATGCTGCTCGCGAGCATCGCCCCTGGCCGACTGTCGGCGCGCGCCAGGCGCCGGCTCGCGGAGCTTAGGCGGAAGTTCCCTAAAGCATCCGTACCCGAGCCCCGCCCGACGGTCGCGAGCTTCGTGGGCCCCCCCATCCCACCCGAAGCGACTCGCAGGATGTCGGACGACCAGTGGCTCGGGGCAATCGCTAAGTACGACGATGCGATCGGAGGGCCGTCACCAACGGGCGGCCTGGTGGGAGGGGCTTTCCAATTGGCGCAGGTTCTCCAGAACGAGACCAAAGCGGACCCGCAGCGCTTTGCCGCTCTGCTGGACCGGTTCCCGAACGGCACCCACGTTGCCTACCTTGAGGCAGTTATGAGAGGGGTTACTGAGTCGAGCGCGTCCCCTGACCTCCTCGTTCGCGTTTGCGAGCGGCTGCACGGGGTGCCCCTCCGCCCCTGCGGGCTCGAGATCACCCGTGCTCTGCGCTCAATGCGCGATGTTTATTTTCCAGGGGAAATGCTTGGCATCCTGAGCTGGTACGCGACCGAAGACCCCGATCCTCTGCCGCCAGCACCTGTGTCAAACGGGGCCGGCGCTCAATCATCGGGGCTCGACCTGCAGACTCGTGGGGTCAACTGCGTGCGCGGTTCGGCGGCGGCGGCGATCGCTGATCTGATCTTTGCGAATCCTGCCCGTGGGTCCAGCTTCCTTCCTCTCATTGGGAAGATGACCCGGGATCCCTCGGCCGCTGTTCGCGTGTGGGTTATCGAGTCCATCACCGCCCTACTCAACGTGGACCGCGATCTGGCAGTTCGACTATTCGTAAATCTTGCGTCAGGGAGCGAGGAGCCCCTGGGGACCGAGATTGCGGTCCGGTTCCTCGCCTATGCCGGGCGAACCCACTACGAACAGCTAGAGCCGGTGCTGAAGTCCATGATGGCGTCCGTAGATCCTGACGTGGCTCGGGCCGGCGCGAGAGCCGCGTGCATTCTCTCCTGCACAGAGCAGGGAGCAGAGCACCTGGCGCGCGAGGTGCTCGACTCCGGTCCCGAGCAACGTGTGGCGGCGGTAGCGGTGTTCGTTGAGGCTGTCTGGCACGCGCCGCGGCGCGCGTTTGCAGAAGAGGCGCTTGCCCGGCTCTTCCGTGATCCCGATCCGGAGGTACGGAAACAGGCAGCGGACACATTCCGGCACTCCGACGGTCATCTTGCTGAGCGTCCTGGCTTGATCCAAGCCTTCATCGTTAGCGCGGCGTTCCCTGAGCACCCACCGGACCTGTTGCACTACCTCCTGGAATCAGCGGTGGTGCCCCCGGAAATCGCTTGTCGCGCCTGCGAGGCGGCGCTGGATGGGCGTCCCACCCTGGCCAATCCCCACGTCCGCGGGACCCGGGAGATCTCGCGTCTTCTCGTTCGAACGTACACGCAGACTGTGGACCCTGCCATCAAGCGCCGTTGCCTGGACCTGATCGACCGTGTAATCGAGATTGATGTCCTCGACGCCGTGGACGCGTTGGGATCGCTGGACCGGTAGGGGGGGTTGCAGTCGGGATCTATGTAGGTCGTGCGTTTCGAGATGAACCTATATGTCGGCCGCTCGGCGGAATGCTGGTAGGCAGGAGATGACAGACCAGTTGTTGGAAATCTATTTCAGAGTTTGGTCGGGGTTCTTATTCCACAACTCGGGTGACAGCCAGACTTCAAGCCCTTGAACAAGGGCATGTTCGGTAGTTACGGCTAAACGGCCGAGATCCTGGCTGCGGACCCTGATAGCGTTACAGTGCAAATCGTTCTTAATAATCTCGATCTCTCGGCGTACGAAAGCGGACTCAAATACGGGACGCGAGTTCATTCCCGTTACCGCGCCAACGTCATACGTGATGCCATTGCGTTCCATCATGTTTGCTCCATTCACTTAGGATAATGACGAAGGATGGCCTCATTTTCTTGCGCTGCAGCCAGCAGCAGCAGGAGCTCCGGAAGGCCTGAAAGATCGGCTATCATAGTGTTATGTCCAGTGTGTATACTTTCCCTGCTTCTCGCGCCAGAGGAGCCTCTCGAGCGTCGATGGCGCTCCATAGTTTCCGGTAGCGATTCCGTTGAAGGCGTCCCATGCACACCAGTCGGGTGTGCCCGACCCCATAACCTGGAGTGTTCGCGTTTCCTCAGCGGGCGAAGAAACTCAAGTAGCCTACGCCCGGAACCACACCCTTCCAATTGGCCGCTCGGCCAGTTTCCAGGAACGTGACCCCAATCCCAGCGCGGTAGAACTGTTTCTTGCTGCTCTGGGTGGCGACATCGCATCCTCTTTCAATCGCATCGCCCGCCGGCGCGGGATAAGCGTGGTCGCACTCGAAGCCTCTGTCCTGGGACAGATCGCGAGCCCTCTCGTGGTACTGGGCGTGATTGGTGAGAGCGGTGACCCGGGATTCGAGGAGATTTCATGCACGCTGTACGTGACCGCAGACGCGGAGGATGCTAACCTCAGGCAGGCGTGGGAGGCATGCCTCACCATTTCACCCATCGTCTCCACCCTCCGACGGGCGATTCCCCTTCAACTCACTCTGCAGATCATTCCATGATCTGCGCGCACCGCATTTTATCACGCCCTGAATGCGGCAGCGATTCAGGCCGCGTGGTCGAAAATACCAGCGCTACGGGCGGCGCCGTACCAGGAAAGGATCTATATGTACTCGTTAAACGATGAGCAGACGGATATTCTGAAACAGGTGGAAGAGGTAGCGTCGACGGTGATTGCTGCCAACGCGGCTGCAGTGGACGCGAGGAGTCAGTTCCCGCGAGAAGCCATACAGGCGTTTGGCCGGGCAGGCCTTTTGGGGCTGAACGTGCCGCGGAAATACGGAGGGCTGGGGGAGGGGCCGCGGGCAGCCTGCGCAGCCCTGGATACGATCGCACAGCGATGCGGATCCACCGCAATGGTATACCTGATGCATCTGGCCGGGTGTGCAGCGTACCAGGCAGCGCCCGTGGCGGCCGGAGAGGTGCTGCAGCAGGCGGCGCGAGGAGAGCATCTGACAACGCTGGCCTGGAGCGAGAAGGGATCCCGGAGCCATTTCTGGGCGCCGGTGAGCCGGGCGCAGAAGCGAGATGGTCAGATCGTGCTCAATGCGGAGAAGTCGTTCGTGACGTCTGCGGGAGAGGCGGACGGGTACGTTGTATCGACCGGGTCGGCCGGGTCGGAAGAGCCGATGGCATCGACGCTGTACCTGCTGCTAAAGAGCGATCCGGGAATCTCAGTCGCCGGAGCCTGGGACAGCATGGGGATGCGTGGAAACGCGAGCGCCCCTATGTTATTCAAAGAGTGCGTGGTTCCGGCAGGACGAGAGCTGTCGGGCGAGGGTAAGGGGTTCGACGCGATGATGGCGGTCCTGCCCCTATTTAGCCTGGGGTGCGCTGCGGTTTCGGTTGGGCTATCCGAGGCGGCGACCGGTGCAGCGGTGGAGCATATCAAACGGAGCCGGCTGCAGCATCTGGGCAGCAGCCTGGCCGATCTGCCGAACCTTCGGGCACGGCTGGCGCAGATGAGAATCAAGACCGACCAGGCCCGCGCTCACCTTGCTTCGGCGATTGACACCGTGGAAACCGGTTCCGAGGCCGCTATGCTGATGGTGCTGGAGGCAAAGGCGGCCGCGGCGGAGACCGCGATCCAGGTGTCGGATCTGGGAATGGCGGCGTGTGGCGGCGCGGCGTTCAGCAAGGCGATGGGCCTGGAGCGGACGTTCCGGGACGCCCGGGCGATCAGTGTCATGGCGCCTACGACCGACGTGCTCCATGACTTCATTGGCCGCGCCCTGTGTGGAATGCCTCTCTTCTGAACCGTTCGATACAAGCGGAAAGACAAGGAGTCTTTATGAAATCAATCCTGGTTGGAGCGGTCGCGTATGACCCGCGGGTGGTGCAGATCTGGGACATCATCAAAGAGTTCTTCGAGCAGCAAGGGCGCCCGATCGACTATGTATTCTACAGCAACTATGAGATGCTGGTGGATGGGTTGATCGGCGGCCACATTGATATTGCCTGGAACTCCCCGCTGGCCTGGCTGGACGCGCAGCGGCGAACGGGCGGCACGTGCCGGGCAATCGCAATGAGGGATACCGACCGAGACCGCGTCTCTCATCTCCTGGTCCGCCAGGACTCCGGGATCCGCTCCGTCAGCGATCTGCGAGGAAAGACGGTGGCCACCGGTGCGAGCGATTCGCCGCAGGCGACGCTCATTCCGCTAAATATGCTGGCGCGCGATGGGCTGGCGCCGGAAACAGATTTCCAGGTGCGGCGGTTCGAAGTAGCAGTGGGGAAGCATGGCGACCATGTGGGAGGAGAGCTGAATGCCCTGGGGAGCCTGCTGAACGGAGAGAGTGACGCCTGCGCGGTACTGGACCTGAACTGGGACCGCTGGGCGACGGACGGCACGGCAGATCCAGCGAAGATCCGGGTGCTCGCAACGACCAGGAAGTTCGATCACTGTAATTTTACCGTGACGGATCGGTTTAGCGCGGCAAGCGAAGAACAGTGGAAGGCGGCGCTGTTCAGTATGAGCTACAGCAATCCGCTCCACCAGGAGATGATGGACCTGGAGGGTCTCAAGGAGTGGCTGCCCGGCCGTACCATCGGCTACGCGGAGTTGGATGAGGCGGTGCAGCGCTTCCACTTTTTCGACGCGACCCGGTCCAAGGAAAACATTCTCTGATGTCATCCACACCACTGCCGCTCTTTCCAACGACCATGGTTGGAAGCTGGCCGCGCCCCGCGCCGTTATTGCGGGCACGGCGGCAACGCGCCCGCGGCGAAATCCCCGCTTCAGAACTGGCGCAAATCGAGGACGAGGCGGTGCTCGACGTGCTGCGGATCCAGGAAGAGATCGGCCTGGATATCGTGACGGACGGCGAGCAGCGGCGGGATAACTTCTACTCCTTCGCGGCAGAGAGGCTGGAGGGGGTGCGGCTGATGTCCCTGCAGGAGATGCTGGACGTGGTAGAGGACCGCGCCGGATTCGAGCGTCTTCTACAGACTCTGGATGTTCCTGCCTTCAGCATCTACAACCCGACGTGCGTGGGCCCGCTGCGAAGACGAGCGCCGATGGCCGCAGGTGAGTGCCGATTCCTACGCAGTCACACGGACCGACCGATCAAGATTCCCCTGCCCGGCCCGTACCTTCTGACCCGAGCGATGTGGGTGAAGGAGCTGGCGCGGGATGTCTACCCGACGAAGGAGGACCTGGCAGAGGACGTGGTGGCGATCCTCCGGGAGGAAATAGCCGACGTACAGGCAGCCGGGGCGAACTTTGTTCAGTTGGATGAACCGGTGCTGACTGAGGTCGCGCTGAATCCGGGAGGGACCCGGACCTTTATGTGTGCGGCGCTCGCGGCCCGAGCAGACCCGGCGGAGGAGTTGGAGTGGGCGGTCTCGCTGATCAACCGTGTCGTGGAGGGAGTCGAGGGGATTCGGACCGGAGTCCACGTCTGTCGAGGGAATTGGAGCCGGGACGAGTCGACGCTTCTGCAGGGGAGCTATAACCCGCTGGCGCCATATCTCGCGCGGCTGAACGTCGACCAACTCGTGCTGGAGTTCGCCACACCTCGTGCGGGAGAACTGGAATCTCTGCTGCGCGATGATCGGATCGCAAAGGAGAAAGAGCTCGGGCTGGGCGTGCTCAATCCACGAACCGAGAGGGTTGAAGATGTTGAAGAGATCGAAAAGCGGGTGGAGGAGGCGCTGAGAATAGTTGCTCCCAACCGCATCTTCCTGAACCCGGACTGCGGATTCGGGACCTTCTCCAGCCGGCCCATGAACGAAATCGCGGCGGCCGTCGCCAAGTTGAATGCGATGGTCGATGCCGCCAACGCGCTGCGCGAACGGCATTCTCGCGGCCTGCGGGGCGAAACCTTGTGATTCTTACGAACCCGCGACTGCTTGCAGCCGTCGGGCACGCTGCCATTCCGGAACTCGCTGCGAAGAATCGCTGACTGCTCGTTGAAGTAGGCGCGGGTACCCCTGATTTTGCTGCTCTTCACTCGCTGTGCATCAGCGTCCGACTTCCGAGAGGACAAGCGCGAACTGCAATCGATGGTCGAGAACGTGCCCGGGAACAGGTGACGTGTAACGGACGCGGTTAAGTACGAGTCTTTCTCATTGACTCCGATCAGGTCAGAACGAATAGTTAATATGAGAAGAATAATCGTGCTTGGCTGGTTCATCCTCGCACTTTCAGCCGCGTGCCAGGCGGCCCGGGCGCCATCCTCGCCCGCTCACCCATTTACACCGAGCATCCAGCCAATCTGTGGAGTTCCCGGATATGCGCCGGAAGTCAGCTACCGATTCGGGAAACACGCCAAGCTCCTGCCTGGAGAGACTCCTGTGCGGAGTGCGGCCGACATGGTCAACCTCGGAAGGCATTATGACGCGCCGTTGGGAGTTGGGAACGGGGGATTCTGGCAGCCCTACGGCGCTCTGGCGAAGGGCGATCCCGGAAGCGACCTTGCCAAACGATGGGTGTCCTTCTCGGTATGGTGGCAGCCGGACCGCGAGAGTAAGTACGTGGATGACAAGCTCGGAATCACCCGGGCGTTCAAGTGGACCGGCGGCGGATGGCCCAACAAACGGGATGCATTGGAAGATGACCTTCGATGATGAATTCACGAAGGACCGTTCGCTCAACAAGAAAAAGTGGAACGGTGGCGCGGGCGATACCGACTGGCGCAGCCTCGATTTTCATGGGAAGCCGGGCGGCGCCTACATGTTCAGCGATGCCTACGACCCGTGTGGACAGCGTTACGATGGCTGTACGCTCAGTAAAACGAACGGTTTGGAGATGCGGTCCACCGGCGCTCCCAGCGCCGCGCTGCAAACGGGCGGCACGACCGCTAAGAACGCAAAATATATTCAAAAGTTCGGTTACTGGGAGGCCTGCATCAAGCAGCCGAGCGCCGCGAATGGCGAGGGAAAGGGTATTCACTCCGATTTCTGGATGCACCCCATCCCGGAGGATGTTAAGAGTCCCACTGAGTGGCTGCCGGAAATTGATGTCGGGGAGAGACCGACCTGGGACGCCAACGCCGAGAGCGCCAACAACCACATGTACTTTGGGATCCACGACTACGGACACGATTACGGTGGCCTGATTGGGACCACCCCGCCCGTTGACCTCTCGGCTGACTGGTACACGTACGGATTATATTGGAGAGACGATGGTTCAGGACTGTACGGCTCGATGCGGTTTTATCTGGACGGCAAGCCATTCTGGGCGCCGTATACCCCGAGGTTCCAAATCAACAAATATGGCAAGCGGGATCTACATCTTTCTCCTCGCGGATAACGACCGAGCCGGGGGTGGCTCTGCAAACCTTATCTGGTTCGATATGTGAGGGTCTGGCGGTTTGATCCCGGCGGCCTGCCCGGCTGAACGACGGACTGCCGCTGTCGGCAGTCGACAACGAGCCAGATCGAACGCGAGTGCAGCATCTCCCCCATGGAGCACTCCGGGAAACTCGCGATCCGTGTAGAGTAGAATCGATGGGGATATCCCGTCGAGACGCCCGACTAGGAGGAGGCAGAAAAGGATGGCGATTACGCTCCCACCTGAACTGGAAAGAGCCATTGAGGAACAGGCCAGACTTCAGGGCACTACACCGGAATTGCTGGCCATTGACAGCCTGCGGAAGCAGTTCTTAACTACCAGCGCGTCCCCACCCGCCGAGGGTACGCTCTTGGATTTCCTGGGTGAATTCATCGGCTGTATCCACAGCAGTGAATATGTCTCGGGAGGGGCGCAGATGTCCGTGGTTACGGGCAGAAAATTTGCTTCGGGTATGGTCAAGAAGCGCCGGATGGGCCGGTTGTGAATCTGACCGACACCGGTCCCCTGGTTGCTCTACTGGACGAGGATGACGACTATTATGGCGTCTGTGTGGCGGCTGCCGGCAGGCTGCCGGCCGGTGCGCTGTTAACGACGTGGCCCTGTTTCACGGAGGCGATGTACCTGCTTGGGGAGGCAGGCGGATATCGATATCAGGACCGGCTATGGCAAATGCGAAGAACCGGCCGCTTGATCATACTCGATCTTACACCGGCGGAGTGCGACCGGGTGGACGCGATGATGTCAAAGTACCGTGATGTCCCGATGGATCTAGCAGATGCATCCTTAATCGCAGTCGCTGAAATGCGGAGGTTCGCCCGTCTCTTTACGATCGATAGCGATTTCCATATCTACCGATTGAGCGATGGGTCCGCTCCGGAACTGGTCAATTGAGGCGTGGGACGAGATTCGCCATTTTTGCAACAGGAAAAAGGATTGCATGTGTAAACAGCATTCATCAGCCGTCTTCTCTCAGATGTTGCCTGTATCTTACTCCTGTCCGCGGAAGGCTTGACGAGCCAGTCTTCAAGACACAGCCCCACGCCTTACGGCGTATCGCCGCCGAACGGCATGCACTGGAAGATGACCTTCGATGATGAATTCACGAAGGACCGTTCGATCAATAAGAGGAAGTGGAACGGCGAGGTCCCGGGCTCCCAATATCCGGTGGCGCAGAGTGGTTCCGACAGAGAATGGTGGTAAAATTACGTCCGAGGGCGAGGTTCCATGCCAAATGGGCGGATGCAGGGAACGGGGTGCGATTATGTGGGATGAGGATAGACGGCAGCGGTTTCGGAAGTTGCGTGAGCAGGAGCTTCACACTCTTACTTCGGCAGAGCGGACCGAATTAGACGAACTTGTTGCGGAGATCGAGGCTGAGGAAGCGCGTTACCTACATGCTGCCACCGGGCGGATTGAGCAGGAGACAGAAGCATTTGAACGCCGTAATCAGGAACTGCAGGCCCTGATCATCCGTAAGGAATCCCTCCTGTGGCGCCTCCGATCGGTGCTGGCTGAGGCGCAGAACGAACGCGAGGCGATGCGGCTGGAGCTAAAGCGCATTCTGAGGGAAACCTCACCTGTGGAGATGGAATCCACACACTGAATGCGCGCCGATGAGCGAATCGGGCTTCGGCAGCAATTTCGCTTACGCTGTGGCTACTGTGGTGTGAGCGAAACGGATGTTGGCGCTGAGCTAACAGTCGACCATTTCCAGCCTCTCTCCCAAGGAGGGCGGGACAGCCCTGACAATTATGTGTACTGCCGCCATGCTTGTAATGAGTTCAAGGGTGACTACTGGCAGCCCGATTCCAAGCAGCGGATTCTTCATCCCCTTCTCGATAACCTTCATGATCATCTTGCCGTCCAAAACGATGGGACCATGACTGGAGTGACCGAGGCCGGGACATTCCATATTCAAAGGCTGCGCCTGAATCGACCTGAGCTTTTGAAATACCGCGCTCGACAGCGACTGCGACGGTTGGCACGCGACAGGAGCGCCCAGCTCCTTCGTAGGCTCCGGTATTTGGAGTTAGAGATTCGCGACGTGATCGAGATGATGAGTCAGTTGGGGACGAGCACGGAGGAAGATTAGAGGCACAGGCGGTCGACGTCACTGTTGCGGATCCCCGCGACCCGGACAGGAATCGCGGGTGGTGGCAGCCCAGTCCCAGTATCATCCCAGGTCCAATGCGAGGGCCAGATCGGCTCGCTGCGCCATGTGGTCAGCCTGGAACGGTTGGAAGCCGTACCATCGGTACATCCGGAGGGCGTCTTCCAGGCAGGACGAAGTCTCCAGTTCAATGCGGCGAATAGACAGAGCCCTGGCGCGCCGGAGCATCGTCTCCAGCAGGAAACGGCCGATCCCCTGGCCGCGCATCCGGGGCAGAAGATACATTTTGCGGAGTTCGGCGACGGAGTCTCCTTTGAGCATCAAGCCGACGCAGCCTGCAATCTCCTGGTTTTCCTCTTCCAGAACATAGAAGAGCCCTCCCGGCGCCTGGTACGACTTCTCAAGGTCCCACAGGTCAGAGTCGGTTCCGTGCGGGTCCGCGGCCAGGCCGTACTCCGCCAGGACACCGTAGACAACCTCCCGGACTTGCGGCCCGTCCTCGTTGGTGGCGGATCGCAGGCGGACCCGACCTAATGGGGCGATGAGGATGTACTCTTCCCATGCTGAGTTCATAAGGATTACCCTGTCCGACGCTCCCAGCGGATGGATCCCTGCGTGGCGCAAGCCTCAGTGACATGTCTGCCCTGTCGCCGACCGCCTTTCAGCCGCGTCCAAAGAGGGGAAGACTCGAACTCAACGAATACGAACGATATTGGCTATGTGTGGGTTCATGACGCGAGTTTGAAATGAGGACGTACGGACCACGAATGCGACTATTAGATCGCGCTCCAAAGGCTTGCTCGTACAAACTGGGACAGATGCCCTACATTCATCGTCACGACGACAAGATCGCCAGCGGGCGCCCCCAGGTGCAGCGCCTGCGCTGCGATTAGCACGTCGGCGCCCAGTTACTTCGGATCCGCAGTTGGTCTGCCGGCATTCCGGGCTTGTGCCCAGAGATCGACCGCAAGGCGCAAAGCACTGTCGGTCAGCGCAAGGTAGCAGCCCGGCACACCGCAGAAAGCGTCCAAAGGTGCAAGTCTTCGCAATTGGCCTGATCGCCGAAGCTCACGAGCGACCTCATAGTAAGTGATCGCTGGCGCCCGAATGGAATCGCCGACGGCCCTGCGCTCGATTACCCACTGACGGCAAGAATCTGCCTCGGAGATCCCCGAGCGCTGACTAACCAGGCTCAATGGCGTAGCGTCCGGCACAATGGTCCGTGCCATCAAAAGAGCCGCCGAGATCCGGCGCGATCGCGTTCCGCGTTCAAATTCGCCTTCAACTCCTCCCACTGACGGTTCGCCTCGGCGACCTCTTCGGCCGTCATTCGGGCGTCTTCCGCGTCCCATCTGGCGAACAATGCGAGCATCGGATCGGATGGGTCTTCTGGCGGAGTAGACTGCAGGCCCTCCTGCACAAGCCTCCTGGCAAGGATAGTCGGATCCACACCCTCGCGCCTGGCTCGCGCCACCAGTCGCCCCTCTTCCGCAGGAGTCAGGTCGATAGTTAGACTCATAGCTTCCTCCCTTTCTATGCCATTATTATAGATCGACGTAATATCAAGCGGGAGGCATCCCGGGGCGGTCGGTGGATGGATAGGGTTTTCGTCGAACGAAAAGGCGCCCGACCCCTTGCCCGATCGCGGGCTACGCAGTCGCGCCATGCTCCCGCAGCAGCGCAGCCACTTCCTCCGAACACGGCGGCAGCGCCGGCTTATGTTTCGGGTAGTCCGCGTTTGGCGTGGTCGCTCGGCGGAGCGGCTTCGCCCAATCGCCCTGAGCGGCGTTCACGTCCGCGCCGCGTTCCAGCAGGAAGCGGATCATCGCCGTCTGTCCATTCCGCGCCGCGCCCGCGAGCGGCGTACCGCCATCTTCGTACTCGATCGCGTCGATGTCCGCGCCCGCGTCCAACAGCGCCTCCGCCGCCTCGATATTCCCGGACTCCGCCGCGATGTGAAGCGCCGACTTCCCGAGCCAGTCCGTCCGGTTCGGGTCATACCCATGCTCGACGAGGAGCCGGATCGCCTCGCGCGTGCGCGGACCCGGCTGATTCAGAAGCCCGCCGGCGAAGTCTTGAACGTGCGCCGGATGCGCCTCAACGGTCCGACGGAACAGGTCGAAGTCGTCGCACTCCCACAGCCGGGCGGCGAGTTTTTCGACCGCGCTCGCCGCGTTGTTCTCGAACTCCCGGCGAACGTCGTCCGTCGAGAGCATGTAATCTTGATCGACCGCGCCGTACTCCCTCAACAGCGCCTGCATTTCGAGGTGCGCATTCGCCTCACCGTGACGATGCTCGACGATGGAAAGGCAGCAGCCCGACGAATCGTAAGACTGACTCGGATCGGCGCCCGCTTCGAGGAGCGTCCGCGCGATGTCAAGATAGTTCCCCCTGCTCGCCTCATATAACGCGGCGCCACGCTCCGCGGCGTTCTCCGGCCGATTCGGGTCCGCGCCGCGCTCCAGCAGCATCTTTACGATGTTCAGCGCGCCCCGCCTCGCCGCCATCGTCAGCGGGCTCACACGCGCCGAATCGAGTCGATTCGCGGCGCCCGGATCGTCACGAAGGATCGCGGCGACCTGCTCCTCATCCCCAAGCGCGCACGCCGCGGACAGCACGTACTTCGCGCCGTTCGCGAGAAGATACCCGGTGACGACCATCGGCTCGCGGATCGACGTCGTCGGCAGGTCGCGGCGCCAGCGATACCAGTAGTCCCCGGTCAGCGAGAGAATGAGCGGCGTTTTCCCGTCGGCGCGCTCCGCATCCGCGTTCGCGCCGAAATCGGTCATCCGGTCGATTAGCCAGAGTTGACGCGTCATCACCGCCCAGTGAATCGCGTTATTGCCGCGGACGTCACTCGCCTTCGCGAGCTCGGGCGTATCACTCAAAATCGCTTCGATGGCGTCGCGATTCCGGCTGCGAATCGCCTCGGCGAGGGGCTCGAAATCGGGCGAATAGCCATACCGCTGCGCGAGCGTCGATTCGAGGACCTCGACGACCTCCGTGTAGCCGCGCTCCTTCGCCATTGGTACGAGCTTGTGCCAGGAGTTGAACATAAATCGCGACCTGCCCGGCTCCGCCCCCGCGTCGAGCAAGATTCGGACGATGTTCGTATGGTTCCCGCGCACCGCATTGTGGATCGGATACTGGTACCAGAACTCCGCGTTCACGAGGCGCAGATCCTTCGCGACGAGTTCGCGAACGACCTCCTCGTCCCCATCGAACGCGGCGCAGAAGAGCGCCCACGCGTCGTTCCCGTCCACCACGTCGACGTCGTCCACGTAGTGATCCGTCTTCATCGACTCCGGCTGAGTGAAACGGGCGCTGGTTAGCGCCCTGCTTTGATCGTTTGCCCTCATCGGCTTGTACCTCCATCGCAGGTTACCCGAACTGGCTAAGACTCGTTCGACAACCCAACTGAATAATAAGCTCTTTTCGCCCCGAATGGGTACGGTCGGGCCGTGTTCGCTTAGGAGCGCCGCCACCTCCTCGGAGTTCGGCGGGAGGTCAGGCTGATAGCGGGGATCATCCGCGTTTGGGGTCGCTGCCCGGCAGAGGCGTTTCACCCAATCGCCGTGAGCAGCGTTCAACCCGGCGCCGCAAGGCGGGCGAAACCAGGACAGGCGTAACGGACGCGGTTGCGTACGAGTCTGTCTGAATGACGCCGATTGGGACAGAACAGGTGATTAGTATGAGAAGATTAGTTCTGGTTGGTTGATTCATCGTCGGAATATCAGCCGCGTGCCAGGCCGCGCCGGATTCGCTGTCGACCGCGCATCTCTTAACACCAAGCATTCGTGCAATCTGTGGCGCGCAGGGGTATGCGCTTCTCGTCAGCTACCGGTTCGGAAAACATGCCAGCTCCTTCCCGGCGAAACTCCCATCCGGAGCGCGGCCGACATGGTCAACCTCGGTTGGAAACACGACCAGCCGTGGGGCCGGATCAAATACGAGTTGGAGTAATTCGTTGACTTCAGCAAGCCCGAGATCCACCTCGGCCCAAACCACGTCTTCGAGGATGACGATCTCGCGCTGGTAGCGAGGCATGACGCCACTATCGACTACGCCAGCAGCGAGGGCCAGCCCGATTCAGCCTATTCGCATATTGCCAGCGCGGAGTTCGTCACCAGTATGACCGTGAAGCCCCCGGCCATCGTAGAATTCATGGGCGAGATTTCCGGCGGGCAAGGGGTGTGGCCTGCATTCTGGCTCTACGACTGCCATTCCGGGAAGAACGACGCCTCGGCGATCGACGTTCTCGAGTCCCAGTTCAACGCGCCGCTCGGCCAGAGGGACGACCGCTCCAAAGTCTATCAATACGACCATGGCACAGGAGTCAGCCGAACCATCGCCGACCCCGGCGGCCTGGACGCGCATGGAGGATGGCGGCAGCCCTACGGCGCCCTCGCATATGGAGATCCGGGCAGCGACCTCTCTAAACGCTGGGTCGCTTGCTCGGTCTGGTGGCATCCCGACCGCGTCAGCAAGTACGTGGACAACAAGCCGGGTATTACCCGCGCCCTCACGTGGACCGGGCCGGCATGGCCCAACATCATTGTGGACAACGCGTGTGGGATGGCCAGGGGCGACTGGTGCGGACCCATCTCACCCGCCACTTTTGCCAGCGCCAACTCCACGCTCCGTACCAAGAGGGTTCGGGTGTTCACGCCGGTCAAATGGCCCTCGGAAGGCAAGTGACGGCGTGGAGCGATTCCCTCCATCGTTCAGCACAGTCTGAAGCGAACCGCGAGGTACGCAGAATAACCCAGCTCATCGCCCGAAGAGGCAACACCATATAAACCCGACGCGGTTTCCAGGAATTCGTCTTGAGCGCGCCGTTGAGCTCTTTTGTCTTCGCCCGCATGATGCCAATCAGCACCACGCCATAAGATATTCGGAGCCCTCCCCGGGCCATACACAATAGGTGACGGGACAGTCCTTCCCCGTGCCGAAGCGCCTTCACTGCAAACTGATCCGGCGTGCCGAGGTCATCAGGGAACAAAAGGCTCGGTAAACCTGACGCCCCCGCCGTGCCCAGGCCGCGGGCCAGAGCGTGCGACCTTTCTGCCTAACCAACAACGTCGTCCACGATCCTGGTAGCCCCCCCTGGCGCCAGAATGTTCAGTCCTTTATGCGCGAAGTGCGCATCACTCGCGAATTCGTCTGCCAATCGATTCCGCCGCATGGCAAACAACGACAAACGCAGTCTGTGCGGAGGTAGGGCTTTACGGATCGCGCTCCGTAATTTTCAAGGCCGGCTACGAAGGATGCCCTGGACTATGGCGGTACAGCGGTATCGCTGAAGACCAACAGCCCATGAACGACGCGACTACCCATCTGGCGAACGCGAACTACAGCTACACCTGCCCTAACGTTTGTTTTTCGGACAAAACATTGCGACGACTCTTGATTTTCAGACGAAATCATGGTAGAATGCTCTAGAGGGATCTAATGAGTAGAATAGAGAGCACGTGCAGGCGCCCCGGAGGAATAGCCCTGGCGCAAACTGTCACGGGGACCTTCCCCGTTTTAGAGGTCAAAGCCCGACTCCAGAGGGAGCTTGAGGAGGTCGAGATGGAAAGCGTGGTTCTTCACCCGGGATGGCAGCCTTTGCTTGATTCCCTCAGGATGGTGACCGCCATCAATGCGGTCGAGGACCTGTTCGACTTCAAGCTCCCGCCGGAGAAGGTCGTGAAGAAGGGCGGATACACGAGCGTTGATGCGGGCGTGTCGGACATGACGAACCGCATCAGGGAAGTATGGATCGAACATTACAAATAGGGAGGGATCATGAGCATTAACTCTGACCAGATGGAAAGCGATCGGAGGGCGATGGGAGGTCGGCTCCGGCAGGCCAGGGAGTATCTCGGGTTTTCCCAGGAGGAAGTCGCCAAATATCTGGGCGTTTCACGGTCCGCGCTGTCCAACATCGAAAACAGCCAGCGGAAGGTGGACGCGCTGGAACTAAAGAAGCTCGCCAGCCTGTACAAGCGCCCGGCCATTCACTTCACGGGGGAGGACCCGGAGGTTCAAGCGACTGGCGAGGACGTTGCCCATCTTGCAAGGAAAGCGTCCGAGCTGTCGGTGGAGGATCGCGCCGAACTGGTCCGATTCGCGGATTTCTTGCGGGCAAAGAAACGAAGCAAGGAGGATTGAGCCATGGCGGACCTTCGTGCTGCCATTATGGGCGCCGTCCAGGTGGCCGACAGGCTGCACCTGGAGTTCGGAACGCGGGCGCGCGCTGACGCCGGCGAGGGCAGGGTCGATGTGTTCGACATGCTCGTCCAGAAAGACATACCAACGATGTTCCGGAAGCTGGACAAGCTGCTGGGGGCGTTCCTCGACGAGAGCGGGTCGAAGGGCGTCATCGTGACCACTCAGCGGCAACTGCCGGTGCAGCGGTACACCGCAGCGCACGAGCTTGGCCACGCGATGCTCGGCCACCAGCCGAGCGCAGACATGGAAGACATCCTCGCCCGGTCCCCGTTTGTCGATCGCGAGGACGGGCGGTACGCCGTACAGGAGATTGAGGCCAACGTTTTCGCGTCCTGTTTGCTGACCCCGCGATGGCTGCTGGTCAAGCACATGCTGCAGCAGGGGTGGTCGGCCGCGGACGTGGCGAACCCGGACACCGTCTACCAGCTTTCGCTTCGGCTGGGCGCAAGTTATGCCGCTACGTGCCACGCCTTGCAGCACCACAAGGTCCTCGGTGCAGACCGTTGCGATCAACTACTCGCCGTCAAGCGGCGAGACATCAAGAAACGCCTCGCTGCTCCATACGAGCCGTCAGACTGGCGGCGCGATGTGTGGCTGATCACCGCGCGCGACGACGGCGTCATGCTGGAAGGAAGCAGGTCCGACCTCGTGGTAGTCAAACTTCACGAGCACAGCGGCTCTGGCTACCTTTGGAGACTGGACGAGTTGGAGGGCGCGGGACTGGCTGTCGTGAACGACAACCGGGTAGCCGACCCGGACCAAGACCTGGTCGGCGGGGTCGTGTTCCGCACGGTCATCTCCGAGGCCCGCGACGGCGCGCTCGGGCGCGTATCGATCCGCGAGGTTCGGCCCTGGCTCACCAACGGCGAACCTCTCCATTCCGTGAACCTGGGTGTCGACTTCTCGGGGCCCGAGCAGTCGGGTCTGTACAAAGCCCAGCGCGGGAAGGCCCTCCAGGGGGCGGCATGAGTTCGATCACCGTCCGGAATAGCCTGGAAGGAAGGTTCGGCCCGCCGCGCGATCAGCGGGCGCGGCCGACGTGCCTGGTTTTCGCCATGAGCGACGCGCACGCCGCGGCGCGGGGGCCGTGGGAGGACCTCTCGTGCGAGTACCTGTACTACCACGCGAAACGCCGCGACAACGCGCCCCCGACGACGGGGGCGAAGCCGCTGTTCGCACGGCAGGCGTTAGAACAGGACGGCCAGCCGGTCGAGGCTGGCTGGAAATACCTTGACGCGCTTCCCGCAGACCTGACGCAATGGGCGCCGCCCACCACGATCGGCCCCGTCTTCCGAAGGGCCTCTACTTTGCTCGCCGGAGGGTTCCGCGAGGCGTGGAATACAGTCGAGGCGGGGATGCCGGCGTTGATCATTATGACGATTTCGGACGCCTTCTATACGCCGGACGGCAACGGGGTGGTCAACGCCGACGAGGCGCCTGATCCGACCAGACGGCATGCCGTCGTCGCCGTGGCCTCCGGTGAACACGCGGGGGTGAGGTGCCTCCTGACAAGAAATAGCTGGGGCGAGGCATGGGGCCTGCAGGGCAGCGCGTGGCTCGCGGAGCCCTATTTGGAGCCCCGGATTTCGCTGATGTTCACGATGAACTGAGGATCATGAAATGTATCTCCCTATCCCGACCCAGTCGACCTGCGCGAAGGCCTGGGTCGCTGCAGCGTCGGCAATCTCCATTCCAGCCGAGGCGTACAACGTCGTGATCGACGTGGACGACCCCACCAAGTTCGACGACCGCGACGACGAGATCGTCGCGCTGATCGACACGTTCCTGCGCGGCCGTGACCTGAACCCGATCGCGACGATCACCAATACCATCTTTCCCGACGCGCTGTACCGCAAATACGGATCGCCGGGGTTCTACGATGAGTACCACACGCAGGTCTATGACAGACTGACCCGTTCCAAGCAGTGGGGGCGGTACTTTGAGCGTCTCACCCACCACACGGATGGGCAGGGCGGAACGTATAACCCTCTCCGGGACATGATCGCCAAGCTTAAAAAGGTGAACGAATCCGACCAGAAGTTCAGGTGTGTATACGACCTGGCGGTGTACGATCCCCTGCTGGACCGCCGCTACCTGCGGGGCGGGCAGTGCCTGAGCTTCCTGAGTTTCAAGGTTCACCCGAAGCGCGGCCTGACGCTCACAGCGACGTACCGCAACCACAGCTACGTCACGCGATGCCTCGGCAACCTCATCGGCCTTGGCATGCTGCAGGCGTTCGCGGCCAAGGAGGCGGGGCTGGTCGTCGGGCCGCTGACCTGCGTCTCGACCCACGCCGAACTGGATGTCGGCACGGGATGGGGACTCACGGAGGCCAGGAAATTGGTGAACAAGGCGTCCGAGTTGCTGAAGGGCTGAGACGGGGTTGGCATTGCAGAGAAGACCAATTGGGTCCCGGAGGCGGAGAGGGTCATGCGTGGGAAGGTTGTGGAGGCAGATATGTCACCGACGGAGTTGCACCCGATAACGCTGGCGGCACCGCTTCCGGCACCGCCGCCTGCGATCGCCCCGCTCAAGCCGACCGCAGCCTTCGATACTTACTGGCGGTTCGCCGCCGAGCGCCAGCGGATCTTCTTCCAGCGCCTTGAGCGGTGCCCGCCGCCCTGGACTGAAGACCCCATCCTGCGCGCCAACAAATTCACAAATGCCTATCGCGCATCGGACCGCGTAAGCCAGTACCTGATCCGGCGGGTGATCTACCGTGACGACCTGCCCTACGACGCCTCCGAGGTCGTGTTCCGCATCCTGCTGTTCAAGTTCTTCAACCGCATCGAAACCTGGGAGCTGCTTGAGAGGGACCTCGGGCAGGTGACGCACGCAGAGTACTCGTTCAAGCGGTACGACCAGATCCTCTCCCATGCGATGACGCGGGGGGAATCGATCTACTCGGCCGCCTATATCATGCCATCTGCCGGGGCACTGGGGCACAGACGCAAGCACCAGAACCATCTGGCTCTCATCGAGCGGATGATGGCTGATGGGCTCCCCGCTCGCCTCGCCGATGCCGGGTCAATGCAGCAGGCGTTCGACCTCATCCGATCCTATCCCACGATCGGCGACTTCCTGGGGTATCAGTACGTCACCGACATCAACTACAGCACGGTAACTAACTTCTCGGAGATGGAATTCGTCACCCCCGGCCCGGGGGCCATCGACGGCATCAGGAAGTGCTTCGCCGACACGGACGGTCGCACCGATGCGTACCTGATCCGGTTCATGGCCGAGCGACAGGAGTTCGAATTCGTCAGGCTCGGACTCGATTACCAGAACCTGTGGGGCAGGCGGCTGCAACTCATCGACTGTCAGAACCTGTTCTGCGAGTTGAGCAAGTACGCCCGCGTGCGGCACCCTGAGATCGCCGGCGTCTCGGGCCGCACCCAAATAAAGCAGAAGTTTCGGCCACACGCGGCCCCGATCTCATACATGTATCCACCCAGGTGGGGCATTAATGGCATCGTAGCGCGTCACCTCGTCAGGCCTATCACCAGGGCGGGATTGTTTGCAACTGCACAGGAGGATTCGATGAATCTGCAAGAGTATCAGGAACGGGCGAACAGGACCGATCGTAACCCTGGGACCGACGAGAAGGCCCTGACTATCCCCCTCGCGGGACTCGCTGGGGAGACCGGGGAGTTGCTCAGCGAGTACAAAAAGTACCTGCGCGACGGCGCATCGCACAAGCTGTTCAGAGAGCGGCTTGCCGAGGAGGTGGGCGACCTGTTGTGGTACCTCGCCAACGTCGCGACGAAGTTCGAACTGGACCTGGAGCAAGTGGCGGAGCAGAACCTGGCGAAGTGCGAGGGCCGGTGGGGACGGCTTCCGGTGCGAAAGCCGTTCGACGCTGACTCCCCGGAGGACCAGAGATTCCCACGCCGGTTTCTGATCGACTTTGCCACCACCCACGACGAGGACGAAAACCCGTTTGTGCGGGTTTACTATCAGAACAAGCCGTTCGGCAACGAACTGGATGATAACTCACCCACGCAGGACGGATACGCCTACCACGACGCCCTGCACCTGGCGTTCGTGGCCATCCTGGGATGGTCACCGCTGACCCGCAAGCTACTGGGCGTGAAGCGGCGCGACGGGAACCAGTATGACGGGGCCGAACGTGTCGAGGACGGCGGCCGGGCGATCGCGACGGAGGAGGGTCTGTCGGCGATGATCTTCGCCTACGCTCGGGATTACAACTTTCTGGAGGGCAAATCCTCGGTGAGTACCGAACTGCTGCGCATGGTTAAGAACATGACCGCGCACTTGGAGGTCTCGGTCTGCACGCCCGGCGAGTGGGAGCATTCCATCGTGGAGGGGTTCAAGGTCTGGCGGCAGATCAGGAGAGTCAAGGCGGGAACGTTGATCGTGAATTTGGACGAACGCAGCATCACGATCAAGGACTGACGGTCAACGGAGGCGGGCATGCGGCTTGTCGGACACGGAATCGACGCGGTCGAGATGGCGAGGGTCGAAGGCTTCCTTCGATCCCCAACTCGGAATTGGGCTACCGGCATCTTCTCCCTGGCTGAGCGGGAGCAGGCGGACGAACCGCCTCTCGACGTCCGTTACTACGCCGGTAGGTTCGCCGGCAAGGAGGCGGTCAGCAAGGCGCTCGGAACCGGAATGGCCGGCCGCGTGACGGTTCACACCATCGAGATTCTTCGGCTCCCAAGCGGCGCGCCGACGGTTCACTTGATCGGTGGGGCGCGGGAAGCGGCCGACGGGCTCGGGGTGACCGAATGGTTCATCAGCATCACCTATTGCGGCGGTTTGGCAATCGCGAGCGCCATTGCAGCGGGAAACTAGGGCCGCCGCCTCCACGACACCACAATCGATCCCGCCACGATGCTCCAGGACCGAAGCATTATCACGCCGGGCGCGCAGCAGTCGTTCCGCTGACCCCATCTCGTGGTACAATAAAGCGAGAGGAGAGATCAATTACCTCTTGGCCTACTTCTTTAAGCGGGGGAAACCATCTATCGGGCTGGCGCCTTTGCCTCAAGATAAAGCAGGCGGGCCAAATGACCTCGAGCGCCAAATCCTCACCGCTGAACAATCCACTCGACGGTGACAGTGGTTTGGGCGCGCCGCGGGGATCGAACACGATCAGCGTCGGTTATCAGCGGTCAGCGGCGCTGGAACCTGACACGGGTCTGCCGCATTGTCTGTGACCTTTGCCGTCATCTGTCAGTCCTGGAAATTACAGACCCAGAATCAGCCGGAGGCGCTGCTCGACCCGGGCGATCGTCGCATCGGATACCACTCCCCTTCGCGCTGTGAGACGCTCCTGGCTGATGCACCGGATGTCTTCACACCGGATAAAGCTCCGAATCTGAAGCCCACCATCCGGTGGGTTCACCTCGACGTGCGAAGGGATGTTTCGCTGGCGGGATGTCAGCGGGACGACCACGACGACTCCTGAAGGAATGCGGTTAAATGGATCTACGGAGATGACCAGGCATGGCCGGGTTCCTCCCTGCTCGTGTCCTCGCACTGGATCAAGACCAGCCATCCAGATCTCTCCACGGCAGGGGTTAGGCGGCCGCATTGCCATCCTCAGTCCAATTCTCGTCCGCTTCCAGGCCATCCATTAACGTGGAGTCCCAGAGATCCCGTTCCGTTCGTTCATCCTCCCACGCATTTGAGTCAGCGCGGAGTGCACGATAGGCGGTGTCCATCTGCTGCCAGAAACACTTCGCCTGGTATTCGTTAATCGCTCGCTCCAGAATCGTCTGCATCGACTCGCCCGCCGAGCCAGCAAGCTGCTGCAGTACGGCATAGGTTTGGCGGTCGATTCTGACGGTGGCGCTTGACACCGGGCGCCTCCTCCTGTAAACATAACAACGAACATTACTGTTAACAACAACGTGAACAGATTCATTATACACTGCATACACTGCGCCGAATATACTTCACCGAGATCGGAGATGAAGCGCCGATTGGAGGGGATGCTGCGGAAGAACGCGAAGGGATGCAAGAAGAAGGTGGTCGGAAAGTAAAGAGAATAGCATCGTGAAGGTTAAATTCGCTTCAGCGCTCATGGCGATCACTATGGCGGCTTACATCGCCGGATTTGCCTTGCCCGTTTCTTCTGCATCACTCCCCAAGCCCGTAATTCTTCGAGGAACGCGTGCCGGTATGACCGGCCCGAACCTGATGGCCGATTGGAGTTTTGAATCCATGCGACCGGGCGCCTTCACGCTCAATGCGCCGTTTCAAATCGTCCTCGACCCGCACGCCCATAGCGGGAAGGCCGACGTGCAGGCGGTGCTCACGAACAGCGGCAAAAGCATCTATTCGCACGTGGGCGTTTGGAAGAATACCGATTACGTGTCGAGAGCGTGGATCAAGGGAAGTGGAAGCGTCACCTTTTTCGCTGCAGCCAGAGATCTCTCGCAGCGGCTTGCCACAACCACCGTCACCGCAGCCCCTGAATGGCGCGAAGTCAGCCTCCCGTGGAGTTCGGGTGGGCAAACGCGGGTCGCGGTTGGATTTCAGGACGACGTCAGTGCGAAGGGCACGTTTTCTATCGACGATTTTTATACCGGCCTCAAAGATGGCCGCACGATCAAATTCGTCGCCCCGCCAACATACGATGCCAGGCCGCACGCCCCGCCCGAATTCAGACTGATCTTTGACGACGAGTTCAAAAACGGCAGCACAATCGATGCAAACAACACCCAGAATGACGGCTACAAGTGGTACGTCAAGGGGATGTGGTTTCCCACCACGACCCCCTCCATGTGGGCAATCCTTCCGACGTACGAAGGCGCCAGCGGCGTTCTGGAGATCAAGGACGCGCCGGTATCCATGAGCTGGGATTTCTCGACGACGCTTTTTGACAATGCGGCGCCTGAAGGGTATCGCGGAACGGTATTCCTGCCCGGAAAGGGTATCTATTATGAAGCGCGAGTAGCCTGCGCCGACCTCGCCCACATAAGCAAGAACGGATGGGCCGGTTTCTGGAGCGGGACCATGCCGGTTTCTTCGAGGCCCCGAAATATGAACCCCCCTCCGTGGGGCTTCACGCCCGCAAACAATCCTATGCCGGGTTGGCCAGGCAAGTGGGAGGCGATCGAGAACGATATTCTGGAGTATAACCCGTCGTGGGGGCACCCGGAGGCCTGGGATTCCACCATTCACGATTGGAGCAGCGCCCCGGCTGGCAACATCGGCAACTGGAACTCCGTGGTCTATGCGCCGGCGAGAACAGATTACACGCAGTGGCACACGTATGGTCAGCTCTGGGTACCGGCGAGCGCGGAGAACGGATGGCACGGATACCGGCAGGTCTACTTCGACGGCGTTCCTCAACAGGCGATCTGCTGGATCGGCAACCAGATTTCCAAAGCAAGCCAGCCGGCCGGCAGCTATCTGTTCAGCATGTGTGACGGAACTCCCGATTCTCCGCCTCTATAGCGCAATCTCATGATCGGCGGAGCGATGGGCGGAACCCCGAACACGTTTTTCGATTACGTTCGGGTCTACGCCATCGATCCAAAGGTAAGCGTCAGAGTGGTCGGAAAGTGAGCGATAGAAAGCCAAATCAGGCCTCACCCGAGATGTCGCGGAGTATCCGCCTAGTTCCGGCCGCGGCGCCCTTCCGGAGTCCACACCTCAGGGCCAGTTGATCCGAGACAAGCGGGGCGAACAGATTCTCTCGTACCCCTGGCGCCACTGAAGGTGACGCCGAACGGAGCAGCGCCAACCGGTGGGATGGTTGTCACCATGACCCGCTATCCTGCCCCCTCACCGGAGATACTGACCGCGACCGGAAGCGGCAACGGGACGAAAACCGAGACTATCACGATCGCTTAGGAACAAGGGAGACGCCGGATAGCCGGCATCCCCTACCGGCCTCGACGTTAGCGATGGTTTGGGCGCTCGCCCGCGATATCCTGAGATGCCGGATCCTCGGATTCCCGGTTCGCAGGATCGGTTCCACCAGTCTATTCCTGGGGCAGCAGAGCCGATATCGCCGTCTGTATTTCAGCCACTCTTCTCGTGAGCGTAGCCCACACGCGCCCGTACTCGATTGCGTCGTACACATGAATGTAGAAGTTACGAAGCTGGATGAGGAGGCGCCAGGGAACTTCGGGATGCGCGTCTCGAAACGCCAGGGAGACGCGCGAGGCGCCCTCGCCCATGATCTCAAGCTCTCTTACCACAGCAGCCTTGGTCTTGTCATCCGCAAGGAACTCGGCGCGCGTCATGCCCTCAACATAGCTGAGAGAGCGCCGAGCAGCGTTACGAACATCATCGAGGCACGTTTCATCGCGCAGCATGCACAGTCTCGAGTGTAGAGAGAATCTCCTTCTTCAGGAACCGGTTAGCAGAGGAGTCAATTCCGGCACGCTCCAACAAATCGACCTTGCGTCCTATGATACTCTGGAGCTCCTCCTGGGCGCGTAGGCAATCCAGCAGATCCCAATCGGCGTCTTCCTCGTACTCTGCCACGAAATCCACGTCGCTGTCAGGTCCGAAGTCGTCCCGCAGGATCGAACCAAAAACGCTGAGTCGCTTGATCTTCCATTTCTCGCAGAACATCTGAATGGCCCCGGAGTCAAGATCGATCCCATGTGGTTTCACGCGCCAACCCCCTCGCCACCCTAAAGCTAACATCGACACGAAGATAATAGCACCCGGCTATGATGCGGCTGCACATCATATGTTTGCCGCATATTGTTTCGCTCCCATTTCCATTGTGGCCAGAACGCGCGGCGGCGATCATCCTCATCCAATCGCGTCAGATGCTCCAATGCCACCTGGAGCGGCGCGTCGACCACAAATCCCGCCGGGATCGATAGTCGCATGTTGCAGCGCTCGCTGGGATGTTTGCCGAGCCCGGTCCTGCCCGCGCCGGCGATCAGCCGGCGCAGATAAGTGGTTCATCGTCTCAACGAGGACATACTCGGTAACTACGATCGGCTCGCGGATCACCTGAGTCCACAAGATCGCAACCTCATGCAGGCTGTCTCGCGGACGAGCCAGGGCGACGAAGTTCCCGGAGTCGGCGAGAATCACTCTTTTTTGGCGACGCCGTAAAGATAATGATCCAGGTTGGCCGCTGCATCGTTCGGGGCGTCCAGGTTGGCTGGAATGTCTTCCAACGCCCGGAGAAGTCGCAGCAAAGGACCGTCTTCCGTTATGTCGGGCGGAGGCCTCTGGGCGGATGCGCCGGCAACTTCAAACTGCAGCACCTCTCCGAGAGGCAAATCGACAGGCTCCTCCGGCACGAGAACCGATCCATCAAAGTGAGCGCGAAAGGTCGTCGTCATGGCTCTATCATAGCAGAAGTTGGGACTTTCAGGGAACCGTAACGCATACGATCCGGTGAAGGCGAGAGATTATGGCGGTCGTCAGAACCGGACCTGCCTCGCTCGGCGTCATGATCGTCGGCGCTCCTTATCGACGCAGTGTGGCTCTTTCGAGGAGCGGAAGACGCAGGGCTCGTTTACTTAGCCTTTATCGGCCTCAATCTGGGGATGGTCTCAATGTGGATCGAGATGCGTATCTATCCTGGAGTTTGGCCTATTAACCGATTCAAAACGGAGTCCTCTGGATTCGGCGAGCGCGGAGAACGGATGGCGCGGCTACCGGCAGGTCTACTCCGACGGCGTTCCTCAGCAGGCGATCTGCTGGATTGGTAACCAGATATCCAAAACCAGCCAGCCGGCAGCTACCTGTTCAGCATGTGTGACGGAACTCCCGATTCCCCGCCCCTATGGCGCAATCTCATGCTCGGTGGCGCGATGGGCGGAACCCCAAACACGTTCTTCGACTACATCCGGGTCTACGCCATCGATCCGAAGGCGAGCGTCAGAGTCGTTGGTAAGTGAGAGCGTTGGTACCGTTGTATCTCTCCGCCGCCCGCCGGCGCCGCAGGATTTTGACCAGCGCCGCGCGCGACTGAAGAAAGCGGTGATTCTCGCGCGTCGCGGTTCCTGCCGAGTTTTCCTGCCTGTGGCCATGCGGAGAAGTGCGGGCTAACGGCATATTTATTCGAACCACCATTGACAGAGACCGCCCAATATGAGCATAATGCCGTGATGGCCAGGCCCCTTAAACCACTGCACTGGATCGCTTCCTCGCTCGATGATCTTCGCCAACTCCCGGAGGATGTAAAGGATGAATTCGGCTATGCGCTGCAGCGGGCGCAAGAAGGGGCCAGGGCGCCGCGTGCCAAACCACTCCAGGGTTTTGGAGGGGCAAATGTACTTGAGATTGTAGAGGATCACGATGGCGCCACGTACCGCGCGGTGTACACGGTCAGATTTGCTCTTGCCATCTATGTCCTGCACGTTTTTCAGAAGAAGTCTAAAAGGGGAGTCGCCACTCCTCAGGCAGATCTAAGCCTGATCAAGAGCCGCCTAAGAACGGCGGCCGAAGAGTATGAACGTCAATATGGGGGTAATAGTCCATGACCAGCGAAAAGGTGATAACAGAGGGCAGCGGCAACGTCTTTGCCGATCTCGGGTACCCTGACGCGGAGGAACATCAGGCGAAAGCAAGGCTCGTGGGCCAAATCGCCGATATTGTCGAAGAACGAGGATTGACTCACGTCCAGGCAGCCGAGCTTTTTGGAATCGACCCTGCCAGGGTTTCCGGCCTGCTTAACGGGAGATTTCGAGGCTTTTCGGTCTTCCGGCTCATGCGCTTCATCGCGGCTCTCGGCCGTGATGTGGAGATCGTCACAAAAAAAACCGCCCGCCAAAGCTCCTCTAACGAGGCTGGACACATCTCTGTACGCTGACTTATCGATTTCTTCGATACTCCCAAAACCAGCCGACAGGCAGTTACCTGTTCAGCATGTGCGACGGAACGCCCGATTCGCCCACATTGCAGCGCAACCTGATGCTCAGCGAGGCGATGGCCGGAACGCATTGCGAGTTTGACAAAGGGAATGATGGGATTCGGTCGGAAGCGTCGACTCTGGTCCGAGAATTTCCGCCAGCTTCTGCCATAGCAGGCGCTGGCGACGGACATCATCCACGCTCTCGAAGAATGGTCCCGGTTTGAGGCCGCCTTGCTACTGCTAATCGAGCAGCACCGAGCCGCACGGGAACCGGCGCTTTCCCGCGAACGACGTTGGCGACCTTCGTGGAGTTCGCCAATTCGCCGGTCAGCACCGCCGCCGTCGGCGGCTGCCGGGCGCCGGCCCAACAAGAAGGGCGCTGCGCGATAGTTTGACTGGACGAGATCGGCCGGGACGGCGAAAGCGCCCGCCAACGCGCTTCAGATGTGGTTCTTCCTCGGCCTCCCGCATCGTGAGATTTGAAGCAACTGCGCGCAGTCGATGAAAAACGCGGGCTGTTCGAGGAGCGGGGAGCGCGCTGGATCGCGCGCTCGTAGACGCTCAGCCGCTACCGGCCGCCGGCGCATCCCTGTTCGCCTGGTGCAACAGCGCCAACGCGAACTTACACCGAAGAATTGAAGCCGGCAGATGGATGGGGACGCGTCCTCCACGTCCCCTCCCACAGCACCTCTCAGTGCAGCACGGCCGGCATGATCATAATCGTGAAGATCTCCCGGAGCAGCCAGAACACGACCCAGCCACCGGTCAGCATCCAGGCCGTGCGCGACCGGTTAAGGATCGCATAGACAGCCAGCGGAATAAAACTGAAGAAGAAGGTAAGAATGCCCCACACGATGCCCGCAGTGCCGTCCTCCTCGTTGTAGATCCAGTAGATGCAGTAAATCACGAACACGAAGTACACGAGTCCGAATAGCGAAAATAACGCCAACATCAGAAACCTCCAATCGAGAACCGTTCAACGCGAGTGTCGCCCGTTAACTTAGTCGCAGACCCGCAGCAATTCCCTCGAACGGTTCGACGCAATTCACTCCTGGGGTCTGGCCGCAATCCACTCACTGTCCCGGGTTCCGGCTCGCATCCCCTCACCGGATCGAGTTCAGCCATCCAGATCTCTCCACGGCAGGGGTTAGGCCACCGCATTGCCATCCTCAGTCCAATTCTCATCCGCTTCCAGGCCATCCATTAACGTGGAGTCCCAGAGGTGCCGTTCCGCCCGTTCCGCCTCCCACGCATTCGAGTCCGCGCGGAGTGCGCGATAGGCGGTATCCATCTGCTGCCGGAAACACTTCGCCTGGTACTCTTTAATCGCTCGTTCCAACATCGTCTGCTTCGTCTCCCCCGCCGAGCCGGCAAGCTGCTGCAGTGCGGCATTCGTCTGACGGTCAATTCTGGCGGTAGTGCTGGACACCTGGCGCTTCCTCTTGCAGATACGATAATGTACATCGAAGCTACCAAAAACCTGAACAGCTTCATTTTACATCATGCGTCACACCATGTTCGGAGATTCTCAGCGCCAGCCGCAGCACACGACTTCGAGACGGTCTGAACCGCTCCTTCAGTCATCTCACTCGCCCCGCCACGATTTCAACGACGGGACGAAATTCGGGCTATAATCGGACGATGGATATCGCGTCCGTGCGTGACCCGGAGGTTCCCGGCCATCTGAATCAACGGCGCCACGGGCATTCACACCGACTGGATCGGAGTTCACACCATCGAGATATCGCTGCTGGATCTCGTGAGCCTCCGGAGCACGAACGGGGCCGTTGACCGTAATTAACTACGCAATGTAGCTGTACGACCGGCGAACAGGCAGTGGCAGGATATGACGAACGAACGCGAGCGGATCATGGATGTACGGCGGGAACATTGGACAAACGGTTTGTGCAATAGGATCTTCGCGATACGGGGATGCCTATTCGCGCTCACCCTGATTCTGCCTTCGTCCGGATCTGCGCATACACGCACTGTCGTCCGGCACCCGCTTTTCGCCTACGTCGCGAACCAGGGTGATAATACCATCTCCCAGTACCGCGTTCTGCGCAGCGGAAAACTAACCCCGCTCTCACCTGCTGCCATTACTGCTCCAGAGGCCGCGCTCTCACTCACGGCGGGTCCGGGCGGCTGTTATCTATACGCGATCCTCGGTAAATGGACCGTGATTGCTGCGTATCGCCGCCATCTTACGCCTGTCGCGAGACCATTATACGCCAGCCCCGACAAGATCATGAAGTATCTCGTGCTGCCGAACGGTTCGCTGCGATCGGCAGGGCTGGTTCGCACCACGGTGCCCCATCTCCAGGCGCTGGCTTTCGACCCCGGCCACGGCACAGCGTACGTGCTCAATAATGACAGCCGCGTGTTCCAATTCCATGTGCGGGCCGACGGGAGCTTTGCGCCGCTCAACCCGGCTTATGCGGGTGTTTCTCTGCATCATGGCGCAATCTCCGGGCGGTGGTCTTTGGAGTACAGATTCCTGGCGATCGACCCACAGCACCACGCGCTTTTTACCGGCGCCATTGGCCACCAGATGGAGGAAGAAATTGGATACGCGCAGGTGTTCCACCTGGGCGCCGATGGCGCGGCGAGCGCCCGTCAAATCTATGACGCGCCGCCTGGTGGAGGGGTGGCCGAAATCCTTATCGATCCGCGCGGCCGTTTTGTCTACGTTTCTCCGGCGAGCATCTTCGACCGTCCGGTGCGCGGCGGTCCGGGAATCATGCAGTACCGGATTGGGCCTCGCGACCGACTGCTGCCGATCGACGGCGCAGCGCAGAGCGCTGCTGGCCCGGGCGTCATCGATCCGCGGGGGCGGTTTCTATACATCCTTTACGATGAGTGGAATCGCACGCATATCCAGCCGTACCTAATCCAGAAAAACGGCGCTCTGAAGATGCTCCCATCCACAAAGCTGGACGCGTCGGCCTCGTCAGCGGCGATTGATCCATCAGGTCGCTGGCTCTACGCGACGGATGTCGGAGGCGTGTCACTCTTTCGCATTCTCTCTACCGGCGCGCTGAGGATGAGCAGTGGTACGGAGACGCCGGCCGGCGCCGATCCCGTCTCAATCATTTTCATGAAACGCTCCTGATCATGACTCGACACGTCGCGGGCGGTGCTCAGGGCGTAATTGCCTTACGCCCTCTCTACGTCAACCGGCCCAGGATTCGGTGGTTCGTGAGGATCTCTGCGATGCCAATGCCGGAAGCAAACCCAGGCTATAATCGGGCGGTAGCGATCCCATGACGAATTGAAAGAGGCGCCCTGTGAATCCAAACCTAGCAGAAAAAGGCCATGCAGAACTCGCGTTCTGGGAAAGCCGGTTGAAGCAGCAGAACCCTCTCCGGAACGACCACTTTGAGTACTTTTATACCACTCACTTCGGCCTCAATCGCGAGTTCTACCGGGGCATGAAGATCCTGGATATCGGCTGCGGTCCACGAGGCAGCCTGGAATGGGCGACCGACGCCGACTTGCGCATCGGCCTGGATCCGCTGGCGGATGCTTACCGCAAGCTGGGCATAGACCGTCATACCATGCAATATGTCGCCAGTAGCGCAGAAGAAATCCCATTCCCCGATGAGAGCTTCGACATCGTCTCGTCATTCAATTCGCTCGACCACGTGGATGACCTGGACGCGGTGATCACCGAGATCAGTCGTGTTCTCCGGGCATCGGGCCACTTTCTGCTGATTTCTGATATTCACCATCACCCCACAACGCTGGAACCGACAGCCTTCTCGTGGGACGTAGTCGCGAAGTTCCAACCGTCGCTCCAGGTCGTGAAAGAGCGACATTTTGAGTATACGGTGAAGAGTGAGGATGGCTTCGGCGACATATACGGAAGCCTTCGCAGGGGCATTCCCTACGATCACACCGATCCAACCGAACGTTACGGTATTCTATCGGCCCGGTTTCGTAAGCCCGGTTCGAGTGGGGAATAGACCGTTAGCGCTCGTCCGATTCAACTCAAAGCTAAACTCAGTAACTTCAGCAGAAATTCGATAGACCCCCGTAACTTGATGCGCACCGGTCGCGCGTATTGCCCTCGATGCGATCGATGCGATCGATGCGCTCGAAGTGCGCTCGGTGCGTTCGGAACGCGCTCGCAAAGCGCTCGGATACGCGAGTCGCGAGCTTAACGCGTCGCTAGCTTCCGGATTCCGGGCTGCGATCCTTAAGCCACCAGCGAGCGTAAGGACCCCTGCCCGCAGATCCGACCAGCCCAAACTCGCGAAGCAGATAAGGATCTTTCTGAAGTGATCGGCGGCCTGGGGCTGGCTGCAGGTTATCCAGACCTTCTGGTAGCCTGCGGCGAAATCCACCGCGCAGCACGGGCCGGACCTGACGCTGCCGGTCCGCCGGGTCGTGGCTCACCCACTATGGCGGATGATAATCGCTGGGAATGACTCCGACGGTCATATCACCAGTGGATTCCTCATATTCCGGCTCGAGCCGGCCCACGGCGATGCGAAAGGTTACGATGCTGCTCACCCACGCTATCACCGGAGATCCCCTTGTGCCAAGGGGAAAAGTCGCCGGGCACGTCAACCACGCCGATCATGTCGTCGTAAGGGCTGGTCCTGCGCGGCTCCATCTCGCGCAGGCAGTATTCCTCCAGCGCAAGGCGGTGTATCTCGGAGACGGTCAATCCCTTGCGGCGTGCACCCGCCTGCACTTTCTTCCTGAGCCCATCCGGCAATCGAACTGCATTCATCTCATCGGCATTGCAACACGCTTCGCCGCAGGTAATACAAAGGGACAGGCAGGCGTAATCGTCATGAAAACCCAGGCGGTAAAAACATCTAATCAGGCAGCGCGCCAATCACGACCGGTCCCAGCAGCACCCGGTGATCGGTCTGCTGCCTGCCAGCCCCGGCAGTCGGCATTTGTCCGACTGATGCGCCACCCCGCTTCATAAATCAGGCAAATTCGACAACCTTCTCAATTCGACGAAGTCCAAATTATCCTTCGACGTTGACGAGCACACGGTATACTATTGATAACGCGAAGGGCTCGCGTCCGCGTCCGCGGAGAGAGCTGTGCTCTGCCCATTCCATTTTTCCAGAGAAATCCGATACTCTTTTCTGCCTGATTCAGCGGACAACCAGGCCGGCGTCCCAGGACGTCAGAGAAAGGAGCTGTCATGAAACCTCTCACAGGCATCGATCTAAACCAGTACCGGACGCAGGCAAAGGAACTGCTGAAACAGCTCCGCGCTGGAGATCCGGAGGCGTTAGATCGCCTGCAGCAGCGCCATCCGGAGCACGCCTCACTCTCGCCGGATCAGGCCCGACTCGCGGACACCCAGCTTGTCCCGGCTCGGGAATATGGTTTCTCGAGTTGGGCGAAGTTCAAAGCGTACCTGCTGTTCCGGCGAGCCGTGCAAGCCCTGGACTCGGGCGATCTGTTGGGGCTGAAAGCAGCGCTGGATCGGTATCCGTCCATCCTCCAGTACCGGTGTCATGTGGGAGATCCGTACGAGGAGGGGTACTTTGCCGGCGCGACCCTACTGAACCACATTGCCGGCAATCCTGGCCGGTGTCCTCTCCCTCCCAATATTCTCGAGATCGCTCAGCTGCTGATCGCCAGAGGCGCTCGGGACCGGCCGCCTCGGCCGAAATATACCATCGGACTGCTGCTAACAAGCAAACAGGCGTCGGAAGCCGGGGTGACGCTGCCGCTGATCGAAATGCTGATGGAGGCGAGTGGGGTAGTAGTGGATCTCAAAAACCCGGAAGTCCTGAACGGTTTAATCGTGAACCACGCGTCGGCGGCGGCAGAGACGCTGATTCAGCGTGGGGCCAGGATGGACCTTCGGCACGCGGCTGGACTGGGACGGCTGGAACAGGTGAAGAGGATCATGGGCGGCGCCGAGCAAGATGAGGCGCTGATTCCGCTCCCAGAGGATGAGTGCGAGCGAAAGGCGCTAATCGAGGAGGCGTTCATCCGTGCGTGTATGCTGGGCCATCCTGAGGTTGCGGAATACCTGCTGGATCAGGGTGTTGATCCGTCTGCGCAGGCGAATACCGGGCAAACCGCGCTGCACTATGCGGCCCACATGGGAGAGTTGAAGACTGTGCAGCGATTATTGAAACGGAAGTTTCCGCTGGAGGTCAAGAACATGTACGGGGGTACAGTGCTGGGCCAGGCGCTCTGGTCCGCCGTGCACGAACCGAAGGAGGATCACCCGCTCATTATCGAGAGTCTGATCGCCGCAGGGGCAAAAGTGGATCCCGCCTGGTCCACCGGAAATGAACGGATTGATTCTCTGCTTCAACGACATCGTGGGGTCTGAAAGGCCGTTTGGCCGGAGGTGGATCAGCGAGCGAGGTTCGTGGAGGTGTGAGCCGGCCGGGAGCCCGCCGGGGAAACGCGGAGTTGAAGATAAATCAGTGTGTTCGGCCCGAATGAGCGTCCGTCATTACACTTCTCGTTGAGCACGGGCCCGAAGACTACGGGCGTATAACGTCAATACTCCGGTTGGCAGGCGCGAATCGTCAACGATTACGAAAGAAATCTCCCGTAGCGATCGAATGCGCGGCAGTTAGCGATGCGAGTCGGAATATTCTAGTACACTACGGCGTAAGTCCACCGGTGTTGGTCGCCCCCATTATTGGGGATCAAGGGGCCAGCGACCAAAACCGGAACTGATCCGGCAGAGTTGAGCCGAGTTGGACTAGTGGTTGGGGCAAGTCAGTAACCAGCCTGAAACAGCCCCTACATATCCTGATAATCTGTGCGCGGTATCCTGGGCAGCATGGTTGCTCACACCATCGCGCCCCCGCTCCACGAGACTCTGTCCCCTCCGGGCGAGGCAGACTGGCGTCGGACGGACCCGGAATCGCGACTCGACCACTACTATAGTCTGATCAAGAAGGTCATCCTGTCCCGGCAGGATCCTGTGACCGGGCTGCTGCCTGCCAGCACAGGTGTTACCGCGCATGGAGATTACACCCACGCCTGGGTGCGAGATAATGTTTACAGCATCCTGGCGGCGTGGGGCCTGGCGCTGGCGTACCGGCG
>DASRZA010000539.1:0-17356 GCA_035686845.1 Armatimonadota bacterium
CCAACACCTGCCACCTAACACCCAGCACCCAGCACCTAACACCTATGTTAACTGTTGACGAGGCGCTCGCTCAGATCTTAGCGGAAGCGCGTCCGCTGCCGCCGGTCGAGGTTCCGTTGGACGAGGCTTTGGGCCGAGTGCTTGCTCATGACGTTGTCGCCGGTTTTGACCTTCCTCCTTTCCCCAATTCGGCGGTCGATGGCTTCGCCGTGCGTATTGATGAGATCCGGGCCGCTTCGCCGGCTGCTCCGGTCGCCCTCCCGTTAATTGGAGAGATCCGGGCCGGGGACGCTCCGTTACATTTCCCCGCGGGGGCCGGATCTCCTTCTGAATCCGGCTGCATGCGCATAATGACCGGCGCCCCGATTCCTGATGGCGCCACGGGCGTCGTAATGAAGGAGGATGTTTCCGTCTCCCCCGATGGAATGATCCTTTTCCACGCGGGGGTCTCTGCCGGCGAGAATATCCGGTCGCAGGGCCAGGATATCCGGTCGGGGGAGATTGCGGTCCCCGCGGGCCATCTGATTCGGCCGTCGGAGATCGCGATGTTAGCCTGCGTGGGGCAGACGAGCGTGAGGACCTTTCCTCGCCCGCAGATAGCCATCTTCACCACCGGCGATGAGGTTGTGACTCCGGTATCGCCCGGGACCAGCCTGGGGCCGGGGCAGATCTTCAACTCGAATGGTCCGATGATTCGAGCTATGGCGGCGGCCTCGGGTTTTGGCGTCGCTTTTTCCCGGCATCTACCGGATGACCTGGATCGCACGATCGAAGAGTTTCAGCAGGCCGCGCCCCAGGTTCATGCAATCGTAAGCTGCGGCGGCGTCTCGGTGGGTGAGCATGACCACGTGCGAACCGCTGTCGAAAGAATCGGGGAGATCCGTTTCTGGCGAGTGGCCGTCAAGCCAGGAAAGCCGGTCATGTTTGGACGCATTGGAGAGTGTCTGTTTTTCGGTCTGCCGGGCAACCCGGTGAGCTCACTCGTCAGCTTTGAGCTATTTGTGCGCCCGGCGCTGCTGCGTATGGCGGGCCATGAGCGCGTATCCCGGCCGCGCGTGCGATCCCGGCTGCTTGCTCCTCTGCCGCATCGGCCGGGTCGTGAGGAGTATGCCCGGGTGATGACCACCCGACATGGAGATGAATTCGTTTCGGTCCCGGACCCGGGCCAGGCCTCACACATGGTCAGCTCGCTGGTTGCGTCAAACTCTCTCGCCGTCATCCCGTCCGAGGCCGGATCACTCCCCGCCGGCGTTCGCGTGGACGTTCTGCTGATGGAAGCGATCGAGGACGAGGGACGAAGGACGGAGGACGGAGGGTGAGAAGGTGGGTGTGTGGGTGTGTGAGAGGGTGAGAGGGGGTGAGATGGTAAGAGGCCGGAATCCGGATGTCCTCGCCGTGCGCCGTGCGCCGCGCGACCCGCGGCCGGCGCCTCCGTCCTCCGTCCTCCGTCCTTCGTCCGCGCCCCGCGCCCCGCGCCTCGCGCCCGCTGTTGGAGTGGTCCTCGCAGGAGGAGCGAGCCGCCGCATGGGCCGGGATAAGGCGCTGCTTCCGGTGGATGGTCGACCCCTTATCCACCGGGTGGTTGGCGCGCTGCAGGCGGTGTTCGATGACGTGTTAGTGGTGGGGCGGCCGCCGGGATGGCTGGATTGGCCCGGAGTCCGGTGTGTGGATGACCGGGAGCCGGGCCGCGGGCCGCTTGGCGGATTGGCGACGGCCATGGCGGAGGCGGCCGGGAAGCCGATCTTCGCCGCCGGCTGCGACATGCCATTCCTTTCGCCCACCGCGATTTCGTTCGTGCTTGATATGCTGGGAGACTATGACGCGACCGTGCCTCTCATCGATGGAATCCCGCAGCCGCTCCATGCCGCCTATGCGTCTTCCTGCTATCCTATAATTCTGCGCCACCTCGCCGAGGGCGATCTGTCGGTTCGGTCTCTGATTCGCTCGCTCTCAACGCATTTTTTGGCACAAGAGGATTTCAGGCAGATAGACCCGGAACTCAGCAGTTTCCAGAGCCTCAACACACCGGAAGAGTATGAGAGGGTGAGTGAGTGAGTGAGTGGGTGAGTGAGAGGGTGAGAGGGTGAGTGGGTGAGTGGGTGAGAGGTGTCCGGTCCTTTTGATTCATCCTTCATCCTTCATCCTTTCGAGGTCCGTCCAGCATTCAGAAGGGAATTGTTTTGTCGTACATCAGTTCATATATCGCTTCCGTCAGTGAGTTGATTCGCCGGGCGCCGGAGGATAAGATAAACGCCGCCGTTGACGCTATCAAGAGCGCCTACTTAGAGGGAAAGCAGCTTTTTGCGATGGGAAACGGCGGGAGCGGCGCCACCGCATCCCATATCGTGAATGACTTTCAGAAATGCATTCCACCTGTGGGCGGCCGGCCATACCGGGCGCTGGCGCTCACCGATAATGTTCCGCTGCTCTTAGCATGGGCGAACGACTCCGAATTTGGGAATGTCTTTTCCGAGCAGCTTCGAAACTGGGTGCAGCTGGGAGACATGGTGATAGGAATCAGTGGGAGCGGCAATTCGGAGAACGTGATCCGCGCTATCGAGCTGGCGAATCAGAGCGGCGCTGTCACGATCGGGCTCGCAGGATTTGATGGCGGCCGCCTATTGAAAACCGCACAGCTCTGCATCCACGTGCCATCTTTCAACATGCAGCAGGTGGAAGACGTGCACATGGTCATCGCGCACATCATCTTCTCCAGCCTTCGGGAGAGCCTGGGAGAAAACAAGGATGAAGGATGAAGGATGAGGGATGAATCAAGAGCGGGGAACGCGGACGGAGGACGGGGGACGAAGGACGGAGGACGGGGGAGAAGGTACGAGGCGCGCGGCGCGGAGAGAGGAGCTTCAGTGCACGAGCTTCATATAATGAAACAGCCACAAGGCCGCCGGCGCATATCGGCGCCGATCGGCATAGTGGCATTCGGCACGAATCACCAGCGCTGGGTCCAATTTCACTTCCGGAATCGTCAGATACCAATCGAACTCCTCCGGCTCCGCCGGACCACCCAGGGAATACCAAAAGAACCATAAAAGCGCACAGCATGAGAACTTTCATCTACCCATTCAGGACTTGGTGGACGAAGGAGATAGCGATGGATCCCTCGCCGACGGCCGAGGCCACCCGTTTGATGTTGCCTGATCGCACGTCTCCGACCGCGAATACGCCAGGAAGGCTTGTCTCGAGAAGATAGGGGCGGCGGGCGAGGGACCAGTGGGACGAATCCAGATCTTCCTGCGAAAGGTCCGACCCGGTCTTGATGAAGCCCCTGGGATCGAGCGCGACGCAGCCATCGAGCCAGCGGGTGCTGGGAGCGGCGCCGGTCATGACGAAGACGTGCCGAATCGGCTGCGTTGACGTTTCGCTGGTTCGATTGTCGCGCCAGGTCACACGCTCCAGGTGGCTGTTTCCCTCGAGAGAGGAGATCTCTGTGCAGGTGTGAAGCGTGACGCGATCGGTCTCCTCGATCCTGCGGATCAGGTAGCGCGACATGCTCGCCTCCAGACCGGGCGAACGCACCAGCAGATGAACATGCCCGGCTGCGCCGGCGAGATACACGGCGGCCTGTCCGGCGGAGTTGCCGCCACCTACGACAATCTTCTCTTCCCCGCTGCAGAGCTTTTCTTCCATAGCTGTAGCCGCATAGTAGATCCCCAGACCTTCGAATCGCGAAATAGTGTCCAGGGGCAGCTTCCGGTACTCCGCGCCCGTCGCGATGATAATTGAGCGCGCCCGGACCGAGCGATCGTTTCCGATATCGATCGCGTAGGGTCGGACCTTACATGCGAATCGAGCGGCGCTGCTGGCGATGGTGAATTCAGCCCCAAACTTCTGCGCCTGCACGTAAGCCCGGGCGGCCAGATCCTGTCCGGAGATTCCGGTCGGAAAGCCGAGGTAGTTTTCGATGCGGGAACTCGACCCGGCCTGGCCGCCCGGCGAACTTCGTTCCAGAACCAGTACGTCGAGACCCTCGGAGGCCGCGTACACGGCCGCCGCGAGACCGGCAGGACCTGCGCCCACGACGACGAGGTCGCGCACCTGTGTCAGATCGACCGCGTCGTTCAGGCCCAGGCAGTCGGCGATCTCCTCGTTGGTTGGATGGCGGAGGACCAATTGGCCGCGACAGATCACGACCGGAACGTCTTCCGGGCCGATCTTAAAGTGATCCAGTAACGCTTGAACGTCAGAATCCTGGTCGAGGTCGATGTAGCTATAGGGATAACCATTGCGCGTTAGAAACTCTTTCACTCGCAAAGTGCTTCCGCAGTACCGAGACCCGATCACGGTGACGTCTCCAATCCGTCCCTCGATAAGGCCCACCCGGCGAAGAATGAACGCTCGCAGGATGATCTCGCCGAGTTCATAATCGGTTTGAACGAGCGCCAGCATACTGTCCCGGTCCAGTTGGAGCACCTCGCCCGACTCGACCGCCTGCGCCCGGTTGATGGCGCGCTGCCCGGAGAGCATGCCAACCTCGCCGCTGAACTGGCCGGGTCCGTAGGTGGTGATCAGGATCTCGCCATCGCACGCGGGCCGTATGATCTCAGCGCTGCCTCGCAAGACCACAAAAAACGGAACGGATTGGTCGCCCGCCTCCATCAGGATCTCGCCGGCGTGGGTTTCTCTCCGGACCCCGTGCGGCACGATTCGCTCCACCTGGGCAGGAGTTAGCGTCGGAAACATCTGATCCGTTCGAGCCGCGACCGATTCGCCCATTACCGCAACTCGTCTTGTTGTATCTGTACTTGTTGTCTCCATACTTTGGTCCCTCCGGGCAGCCGGCTCATCGAAGGCGGCAGTGTTGCCCGCGCCGCCATTCGGGAGAAGTGTTCGCCGGCGCCGTTATCCGCAGAGCGCAGCATCAGAAAAAAAATTCCGCCTGGCCAGACCCCCATGCGCTCCATGGCTCAGCCGGGCGCTTGTCAGTATCGTCTAAAAATCGGTATTCCTATGGTCCTTTCCCTGGCCCCCCGGGAATCAGCTTCTACGGCGACTGAATGCGGATGACAGCCTTGCCTCGTAGGCCGCCATTGCGAAGCTTTTCGAGGATCTGACCCGCTTCGGCCAGTCCTACCGTGGAGCGGACGCGAGCGGTGATGACACCGTCGGCGAGCATGCGCGCAATCTTGGCCAACCCTTGCGGCGACATTGCCGGGTTTGTGCCGGAACCAATGTTGTACGCCTTGATCTGGCGTTCAGCGAACGAACCTTCGTCCGCCGCGAAGGTCGTAGAGACAAGACTGCCTCCGGGTTTGAGAATCTCAGCGTCGCTCCGGATCGCCTCCGAGCCATTGACAAGATCAAGAACCGCGTCTACCCCATCGGGGTGATTTGAGCGCAGCACGTCGACCAAATCGACGGCGTTGGTATCATAGACTTCTGCAGCCCCGAGATGGCGAGCTTCGTCGGTGTCGCCGCGTACTGTCGCGATGACGTGGGCGCCGCGTGCGTGCGCCATCTGCACCGCATAGCCGCCAACTCCGCCCGTCGCGCCCATCACAACGATACGCTGGTCCGCGGTGACGCCCAGCAGCTCAAGAGACCCGAGGGCGGTCGCTGCCGGGACGGGCAGCGCCGCCGCCTGTTCGTCCGTGACGCCATCGGGGATATGGGCGAGCGGCTCTGTTTTCACGCCGGGCGCCACCGCGGTGTACTCCGCATACGAGCCGTGAGTCCACGCGATGCCGAAGATACGGTCACCGATGGCGAAATCACGCGCCCCTGTCGGAACGCCCTCGACGACGCCCGCGAAGTCAATGCCGAGTACAAACGGGTACGGCGCCGCGGCGGTCAACCGATCGAGGAGTTTATAGTCGACCGGATTGACTCCCGCGTACGTCACACGTATGAGGAACGCGCCATCGGCGGCGGGGATCGGAAGATTGTGGATCGCCGGAGCTTCGCCGAAGCCCCGGACAGCGAATGCGCGCATTGTTTCGCCCCCTTTCCCGACTGGGCGCCTGGAGTTGAAGATCATGCCAGAGTGGGTCCCGGCTTATTAGAGAGTATGACACCGTGCGATGGGCAGCGCTCCATTAAATTGGGACGAGTTATCGGCGACGGAGGGCGCCAGGGAAGGGCATTCGAATCCCACATTTGATGCGCAATGGCCCGGCCGTCTCCCCGGCGCGTCCTGAAACGAGTACCTGGCGCCGCACGGCATTATACCGTACAGGCATATCCGCTAAGCAGGTCAACGGCGGCGATCCTCACGCTAGAGGCCCGCACTATCGGTGAAGGTCCGACCCGAGGCGGCCAGACGTCGGTAGATTGCGTCAACAGGTTCCCAGACATCGGGGTGTATGCTGCGCAGCGCTTCCGCCAGAATCGCCCTTGGCTCCTCGGTGGCGATTCGTCCATGACGAGCGGCAAGTTCTCTCAGATCGTGGAAAACGACATCGTTCAGATCGGTGAGCAGGAGTTCATGCATAACGTAATCTTCAGACAGCGTGCCTGAGACCTCCATAGACAGCGACGAATTGGGTGCGGCCGGCTCACGTATGATCCGAGAATCCTACGTTTAGCTCGAAGCGGATGTTCGCTTCCATTCTTCAAAGCGGCGACAGACGCCGCAAGCCTCTTCAAGTGAAGGTGGAACCTTTGACAGTTGCTCGTGTTGCGCACATTTGTCCGCAAGCGCCTTGACAAGTGGAGCGATGTCGGACTCGCACCCCCGGTACTTGTCGTAATTGTTGACGCTCTCATCCACCTCGCCGACCCGGAGGTACGCCAACCAGTTCTCGATTTCCCACTTTGGGATCACCCCGAAGACGGGCTCGTCGCTCTTCGGTGGGTCGACACCTGCGCTGCTGCAGGCAAGTTCCATGCAGTGTAACCGTTCCGCCACGGACAGGTTATCCGCGTCTACCACGTAAACCAGTCCATGTGCGTTTCTCCGAAACTTACGCAGCGCCTTCAACTCTACGCAAAGCGCGTCGCAGACATATCGCTTGGCGTCCCCCACCCCGGCGGGTGCGGTTCGAAACGTCAATTGGTGGGGGGTGAACCCGCGCTGGTACAGGAATTTCGTTAGGAAGACCCTGTGCAAGATATCCTCGCAGACGATAACCAATCGAACATTGCGTGCCATCTACCAACCCCTGGCCACGAACTCTGAAGGCTTCAACGGCTCTGTATCCTTTACACGTCCGGCCTCCACTCGCGTTGGACCTCCGGAGTCTCGACCGAGCCAGACGCCTTTCTCCCGCGCCAGACTATCTATCAATTCGGGATGATGTGAGACCACGATGGCTTGCCCAATCGTATCCCCTGCCGCATCGATCAGACTGTTGAGCCAGGGCTCGATTTCGCTGAGCGCGAGGAAGTTGTCCGGCTCGTCCAGAAACAGTATTCTGGTCTCATCCGCCATACCATATAAGACTGCGTAAAGCAGGATTAATTGCCGTTCGCCATCAGACAACTCGCTGAATTTGAAAGAGACCGCTTCCGCTGCTCCCTTTGGCCTGATCGCTACCCTCAGAGTCACGGTTGAATCCGCCGGTCCTTCGATCCGAAGGGATTCGAAGCCGTCTATCGCCTCTTTGAGCGACTGGAACAGTTTCAATTGTCGCGAGATGTCGAGGCGGGCGATGAACCGGTACCATGAAGGGAAGTTGGTTGCCAAACGATCCAATTCCTCGACTTCCTCTTTGCTGTCGGTGTCCATGACAGGCGGACAGGGGCGCAAAAAAACGATGCCCAGCAATCGCCGCTTGAATTCCGTGAGCTTCGTATTGCTGACGCCTGACTGAACCATCGAGAGGCCAGAGCGGCTCCAGTCAAACGTCATGGACGGACCTGGATCGTGCTGATCATTGTAGAGCTGGATTTTCCCGTCGGTGAACTCAAACAGTGGCTGTCCGTCAAGCGTCAGCGATTCGACCCGCGCGCGGCAGCGCCGGCGATCTGCCGCGTGCTCAAGGCGTAGGGCGTACCGGTACAGACCGAGGCTGGATCTGACGTCGATTTCGAACGCCTGTTCATTCAGGGACTGCCAACGGGTGAGCGTACCGGGCGGGAACAGTTCTGTGACAGCGCCGGCGCCGGCCACGAACCTGTGTAGCGCCTGAACCACGTCCAGAACGGTCGACTTGCCAGAGCCATTCCCGCCGAGAAGCAGCGCGATCGCGTCAAATTGTACTTCGAAGTTCACCAGCGTGCGGAAATTGTCAACGAACAGCCGCTCGATCACGCCCTGCCTCCTCTTGACAGCCCTCACAGTATCCCTAAAGGCAGGACTCGCTCAGACTGCGCTTTCACTCCGGCTTACCACTATCCTCATGGCCCCATTCTACCCGACAGGCAAACTCGCGTCAACGCTACCTGCAAACAGCAAAATAGCGGCCGAGCAGCAGGCGTCATCCATCGAGGTCTGATTGCTTCCGGGCCTCATGCCACTCATCCCACACGTCATGGTTGTGGAAGTAGGTACGGAGTATCTCCCGGTAGGTGGCTAATCCGGTGGTGACGTCGAGGGCGACGCGAGGACCTTCGCGGCGCAGGTCGAAACGCGTGGTCCGCACCCGGTCGACGGTGGAGTCGACGGTGGTGTTGTCCCAACGCCCAATTTCCTCAGCCCACTCACGGAATCGCTGCCTTGCCACCGCCGGCGATTCAAAGGCGACGATACAGGGGGTGCGGTCGTCTATCACCTCGTAGCGCCGCGCCGGGTGCCCGCCGAGGAGCAGATTATGGAGGGGAATGGGCTGCTCGGGGTCCGACACGTAGTCCGGTTCAGGCTCAGGGACGTTTGTACTCGGGAACCGGTCACCGCGGTACCTGAATAGCAACCTTTCTACATTTATTTCCTCGTCCGGGAAGAGGGGATGCGTGAACGTATCGCCGGGACGATAGGCGTCAGACAGACGATAGCGACCTTTGTGCAGCGCCCAGGTCTCGAGCGTCTCTGTTTGAGGGACCACCACCCAGAAATAGCGAACACCGGCCCGCGCATAAAGATTTGCGCGCATCCCTCGGGTCCACACCGCTGTGGCCGGCGCCAGAACATCCACGATCAGATCGGGCGCGCCCACGTAATAGTCCGTCTCCGCCAGGCAGCCCTTCCTGTCCGGCCCGAAATAGAACTCCCCCGGCTGCACGTTGGCGATATCGCCCAGCGAAACTTCCACCGTCCCGCCACTGGACCATCCACGACGCCGATCGCGCGTCAGGCCCGTGAGGTATGAGCTTATATTCATGCGGGCCTCCGAGTACTGCCCGTAGTTCGACCCACCGCCCGGCGGCGTCCCTTCCGGCAGCGCCCAGCGTGAGGGCTGCCAGAAGCGGTCCCCGAACTCAATGAGCGCCTCCGCGTAGATCGGCATATCGGCTGTGAGCATGCGGGCCAGGAGCTCCAGCTTGATGCCGCCGGCCTCCATTCGCCACCGGCCGCCGTTCTTCTCGACAGCGGGGTTCACGCCCTGCCATCGCGCCAGAGTTGCGGCACAGCGCAGGAACGCCCCCTCCGCTTCCGCGCGTGTGGCGAAGGGAAGGGTGCAGTCAAGACGTCCACCGAACCACTCCATCTTGTTTTCGGGCAATCCGAACAGTATCAGATGCTCCAGGTCAAACATAGCTTTCTCCTACAAGCGGCGGGTCAGCGCGTCCCCAGGTCTGCCGGTCAGGGTCGGTGGCTGAGCCAGTACTCTCGAAATGAGCGCAGCCGTGGAAGAGACTCGCGGTCTTTCTGACGATTCGAGGCGGCTTTGCTCGCGATGATGTCATCGATGTGGCAGACCGGAAACTCCTCGACTTCGACGCGCCTTCGCCAGGCGTCTTCGAAGCGCTCGATGCCGTCCGGCGCAAACACGAGATCCAGATCGAATGGTCCGTTCTTGAGCTGCACGAAGTCCTTGCCTCGCTCAATCTCCGCGGCCTCGAGATCCGTAATTGCAAACCGGAGCTCGCGCAGCGCTGTCACCAGCGCTCGCCCGTTCTCGGGCTTGCGCTCCACGAAAAGGTCTGCATCCTGGGTTGTGTCAGGAAAGCCGAGAAGGATCGCGGCGGACTTTCCAATGAAGAGATACCGAACACCATGCCGGAGCAGAGCGTCTCGTATCTCCTGGGCCTGCCGATACTCAAACGCGGCCATAACCCAGCCAATCCGGCAAGTTCTTCTCACACCATTGCCGGTACTCTTCCATGGTGTTAAAGGAGCGATATGCGGCGTCATCCATGACGGGCTTATAGGTGTGGATAAACGAATAGCGGAACCGGGTCTCCAGCGGTCGTCGCCGGGCCGCTTCGAATTCCTCGAGCCATTCGGCGGGAATCGGATCAGACATGGATAATCCTCGCTTCGCGACTGACTCCTGATTCTCCACATTATACCACTCTACGCGATACCACTCTACGCGATACCACTCTACGCGCGGGGTGATGATGCTTTTGCCCTGCCCAGCATGGGCCTGCAGTCGTCAACAAATCTCAGGTCCTGGCGGAATTCGTTGAGGGCTGGAACTGTTCGAGTGTCGTCTGTTGAAGGGGGGTGCGTTATGGGGTATGGGACTCCTGCATCCGCGCCTGGTTCCAGCCGTTTTCAAAAGGTTTTTCGGGGCGTCGCGTAGAAAACGGTCATTAGATGACTTTGAAGTCCGATAACGGGAGAACGACGTGAAATATCCACCGGGAGTGGCGTTATTAACGGTTTGTTTCGCCGCAGCGCCGGGATTGGCTGCGCCGGCGCGCGCGGCGAAGCTCACGCCGGAGACGCTGAAAGCGGCGCTGGCGGCAAAGCCGCAGGGAGATGACGCCGCACAACTGGCCGACCAGATTCGGGGTTGGTTTGGGAAGAAGAACATCCTCAAAGGGCCCGGTCCAAAGGTGGACGGACTGAATGTCGCCTGGGCGATTGAGGCGCCGGGCGCGGCAGCGCCGCCTGAAGTGGTGTCGGAAGATGGCGCGTTCCGACTTCCCCTGGATCGAGTGGGTGACACTCCCGTCTACGCGGGGGCCATAACCCTGCCGGATGGCGCCGCTATGAGGTGGACTTACCAGGTGGATAACCGCCCCATGGGCGGCGGACAGCTTGAGGTATACACCATGCCGCCGGAGGATTCTCCGCAGCCGGGTGTCCCGAAGGGGACTCTCACGCAGGAGCCGCGCTGGAAGAGCCAGATATTCCCCGGCACGGAACGGGACTGGTGGGTTTACGTGCCGTCGCAGTACCGCCCGGAGACGCCGGCGGCCGTCATGATCTTTCAGGATGGGGGCGGCTACAAGAACTATGTTCCGACCGTCTTTGACAACCTCATCGCCAAGGATGAGATACCGGTGACCGTGGGCATCTTTATTAATCCCGGGACGTTCGCGGACGGCCGGTCGGACCGGAGCTTTGAGTACGACACGCTCTCAGATCAGTACAGCCGATTTATCTTGCAAGAGATACTGCCAGAGGTTGAAAAGACGGTCAAGCTGCGGCAAGATGCGGCCGGCCGCGCCATTGCCGGCATCTCGAGCGGTGGCATCTGCGCCTGGACTGCGGCATGGCAGCGGCCGGACCAGTTCAGCAAGGTGCTTTCGTGGGTCGGCAGTTTCACCGACATCGCGGGCGGTAAGACATTGATCGAGGGCGGGCATAACTATCCGCCGCTCATCCGGCAGACGCCGCCAAAGCCGATTCGTATCTTCTTGCAGGACGGCGCCAACGACCTGGATAACAGATTCGGCAACTGGCCGCTCGCAAGTCAGCAGATGGCAAAAGCTCTCGCCTTCGCCCATTACGATTACAAATATGTCTTCGGGAATGGCTTTCACAGCGACCGGCAGGGCCGTGCTCTTCTGCCCGATGCGCTGCGATGGCTGTGGCGTCCATAAGAGGCTGCGACTTGATGGACGCCCGCTGTTTTTGGATTCTACTGAATTGCGGATTATAATGCAATCTGTCGGCTGCTCCAATCAATTGGCGTCAGCCCTGAATGAGAATGGCGCCGGACCCGCAGATTAGCATCTCGCCCGGTTTTACGGCGCCGCAGGAACCCCATCCGGAGCGTCATCTGGCTCCGGCAGAAAATGGAGACGTATTTGATTCACGAAGGATTTACCCTCTGGTTTACCGGCCTCTCTGGCGCCGGGAAGTCCACACTTGCGCAGCGCGTCGCTCAGACGTTTCGAGAACACCAATATAATGTAGAGATTCTGGATGGTGACGAGGTCCGAACTCATCTGTCCAAGGGTCTCGGTTTTTCCAAAGAGGACCGGGATACCAACATCCGGCGGATCGGCTGGGTCTGCGCTCTGTTAGCGCGCAACGGCGTGATTGCAATCTCCGCCGCTATCTCGCCCTACGCGGAGGTGCGCGCGGAAGTGCGTGCGATGCACGCGAATTTTGTAGAGGTGTACGTCTGCTGCCCGATTGATAAACTAACGGAGCGCGACGTGAAGGGGCTGTATAAGAAGGCGATCGCCGGGGAGATTAAGAACTTCACCGGTATCTCCGACCCCTACGAAGCGCCCGAGAATCCCGAGATCGTGGTCCATTCCGACACGGAGACGGTGGAAGAGTCGGCGCAGAAGATCCTGAATTATCTCCGACGGAGGAAGCTGATTGACGCCTGAACGGCGTCCGGACGGCGATCTTGATCGATCCCCCGGCCGCGATCAAGATCGGCGAGTCGATCTCCACGCCCATACCACCGCTTCGGATGGGTCGCTTCGGCCCACCAAGCTGGTGGCGATGGCGGGGGAGAGAGGGCTGGCAGCGCTGGCTGTCACCGATCATGACACGACAGCCGCGCTCGATGAGGCCGCCGCAGCCGCCGCGCAGCACGGCATTGAGCTGGTGTCGGGCATTGAGCTGAACGTCGAACACCCCGGCCGGTTCCACCTTCTCGGCTATCTCTTTGATCCCAACGAAGACCGGTTGAGCCACCGGCTGACCTATCTTCAGGAATACCGGGCGTCTCGCAACGACCGGATGATAGAGAAGATGCAGGCCGGTGGGCTGCCGATTACCCTGGCCGACGTGATCGCGGAGGCGGGGGGTGGTCTTATCGGGCGGCCGCACATGGCCCTGGCGCTGATGCGAAAGGGAATCGTCAAATCTACGCAGGAGGCGTTCGACCGCTTCCTGGCGGATGGCGGTCCGTATCACGTGCCCAAGGAGAAAGTGACGCCGGAGGAAGGCATTCGTCTCATCCGGCAGGCCGGCGGCGTGCCGGTGGTGGCGCACCCGACAACGCTGCGCCTCGCGCCCGATGCGCTGGAAGCCGAGCTGCGAAAGCTCAAAGACATCGGCCTCGGTGGAATCGAATGCTACTATTCGCAGCACACGCCGGAACAGCAGCAGGAATTCGTTGATATCGCCCGCCGCCTGGACCTGGTCGCAACCGGCGGGAGCGATTTTCATGGCGCGTCCAAGCCGCACGTCTATCTTGGCGGAGTTGTGGACGGCCGCGGGGTCCCTTACGCGGTTCTGGAAGCGCTCCGAGCCGCGCGGGAGTAGCGACGGATAAAGGATGAGAGTGGGCAGCCAGCTGCCCATGGTACGGGATTGCAGGTAAGGGATCCAGCCCATCCAGTGGGGGCGGGACTTCGTCTTCGCCGGCCCGTTCGCGAAGCGTTGGAGTCGCTGGGCGGAGTGGATGGCAGGGAGCGGATGACGTCTTGCCGGTGTGCTGTTGTCGGCGTGGGCCGAACCGGATCCATGGTGGCGGCCTCGCTCGACCGGCTCGGCGCACGGTATCTGGCGCTGATCGATACCGATCGGCTCGAGGAGCACAGCCTGCGAGAGATGGAGGCTGTCCGGCCCGACGATCTCGGCAAGCCCAAGGTCCAGGCATTGGCCGGAGCACTGCGGGCCCGCCCGCCCGAGGGGTACGGCGCGATCCGATCCATCGCCGTCCCGCTCACCGATCCGGAAGCCCTCGCTGCGGCGAAGGAGCGCGAGGTAATCTGCTCCTGCCCCGATAATGACGCAGCCCGGCTGGCGGCGGCGGTCATTGCGGCGCTTTACCACAAGGCGCTGCTCGACATCGGGACGGGAGTGCTTTTCCCCGAGGGCGCTTTTGCCGCTCCAGGCTCAACTACGGCGATGCCGATCTCCCGTTGGTCGCGACGGGCGATGGCTGTCTGCTGCGCAGAGGAAATCTCGTCTCCTACAGCCGGGCGGTGGAGGATCTCTGCCAGCAGCGGGCGCCCCGGATTCTGCAAAATCGGGGACAGCCGCGGCGGGCCGGATCGCTCGCCGCGCTGAACCAACTCGCCTGAGGCCTCGGGATGATGCTGCCGGATGACCTGTTCGCCGGCCGGCGGTCCCGCGGCTCCTGGGCTCACCTCGAGGCGGAGACCGGGATGGAGAAGAACGTCTGTTTCTCAGCTATCCTGCGGCGGACAGCCCGGCGGTATGCCACCTTTGCGCCAGGGCCGGGATGGGGTATGACGGACTCCGGTGACGGTGGATGGCCGGTGGGGGTGTCGGCGAGCTGCGGCGTTCTTCACGCCACGCGTATGACCCGGTAACCGGCCACGTCCCGGAAAACCCGTACACCGCCATCCATGAGCTGTCCGAGGGCATTTGCCACCGCGGACCGGACGACCCCGTACTCACGCACGTACTGCAGCAGGGAGAGGAGAGCGTCTACCACTTCGCGGGCGGCCACACAGTTAAAGATGAAGTTGACCGAGGTAAGCAACCCGCCAGGTCTTCTTGCGGACACGATATATCCGCGCACCCGCCGCCATTTCGCGCACGAGTGAATCGACCGCTAGTCCCTGAAGATAGCGATCACTGCTGCTAAGGGCGATATTTAGAAAGGCAAGAAGGACGCCCGGATGCTTTGCCGCTGCCGAGCCCATCCGGCCGAGCGCCGCCGCCGATCTCCAGACCAAATGCGGGTCACCGCTTTTAAGAGCGAGCAGGAGCGCAGGTATTACATCTGGGTCCAATGCCGCTGCCGAGCCCGCCCGGCCGAGCGCCTCCACCGCTTTGCACGCTGAATCAGAGCCACTCTGGCGGCGGCGACGCAGGCGTGACCGGATAGCATTAACATGGTCTGATGTTGGGTGCGTTCGTTCAAGCTCCTCCAGGTCTGTACCTCGCGGGCTCCTGCTCTCCATATCGGGCTGGATTTGTAGGTTCGCAAAAATGACTTCTACGTGCGCTCCTAAGGTCGGGAGGATCCTATCGAGAGTAATCTGGGCTCTTCCAAGCCATTTTTGTTCAGGCTCATCGTTATCGCGGGTGATCAGGAGCACCGGTATGACTGCCATAGGGTGCATAGGCACGGTTATACTGCCCAGAATCTGGAGCGCTCGCAAAATTGTATTTTCGTCGCGGCTCCGGAGAGCGAGCAGGCGCGCCGGGATGCCCTCCGGGTACTCCGCCGCCGCTGCCGCTGCCCTCACGCCCAGCGTCTCCCTGACTATCCATGGTTGATTGTTGACCTCGGTGGGATGGTCCGTCAGGACGGCACGGACGTTTTCCATAAGATTCCTGGATTCCCGCGGCATTCGATTTAGGATAGACTCGCCTCTTTGGTCCAGTTCACTTTTGTTCGATAGGAGAGGGAGCAGGAGCGAGGGGACGACCCGTGAGAACGATGTTGTACCCAACGCTTGGTGAAGCGCCTCGCGAGCCAGGGACGGTGTAAAATCTTGATCGCTGCGGAGAGCGACCAGGATTGCAGGGGCGCCGCCCGAGCGCACTGTTACCATTGGCTCCAGATCGTCAAGACCGTCCGCGGCGTTCAACAAGGGATCAGAGCCCACTTTCGGATGCCGCGCCAGCGACTCAGGCAGCCGATCTAGCGCCAGCCTGGCTCTCCAGGCTAGATCCAGGCTGGAGACAGTGAGGGCGCTTGTCCTGAGCATGTCGATCACTGCTGGATCCCTGGCTGTGACCGGACCCATCTCGCCAAATGCATCCACCACGCTCAGCCGCAGCTCCGCATTGTCTTTGGCGATCTCGAGGAGAAAGGGGACCACGTTCTGAAGGACAGCCGCGGCCGGCCCCATTTGGCGCAGCGCATTGATGGCGCTCCGCCGTAATTCATTGTTAGGGCTGTCGCAGGCGATTCCGAGCAGTGAAGGGACCACTTCCCGGTGCTCGGCTGTAGCCGGTCCCATCTGGCCCAGGGCTCTGAACGAGAGCTCTCTCTGCCGCGCGTTACCAGAGTTGATTCGGCGCAGGAGAAGTTGCATCAGGGGAAGGGCGCCTACATTGCGGTTGATCTGAGCCAGCGAGGGGAGCGTTCTGTCCAGGTGAGGGAAGTTCCATCCCTTCTCCCGATGCGCCCACCACTCATCGAACAACGCCCTATTGACGCGGTCCGATATTCTCTCCAATTTACTCGGACGCAACTGCAAACTCGGTAGGGACTGCGCTTCCGGTAGGCAGAGTCCGGCGAGTGCCAGTCGGTGGCGGAAAAGATCGTCCTTCCGCTCGTCCGACAGTAGCTCTAGCATGTCACATAGCCCGTCCTCGAGGCGCTGCTTCTCGGGCGAGTCGGCTCCCACAGCTCGAAGGTGCAGGACGCCAGCCAGGAAGATGATGATATCCTGCCACTCCGGCATCAAGCAAAACCGGTCGATCGTCTCGCGGATTGTCTGCCAGCCAGCCAATTGAACCCTGGCGGCGAGTGCGCATGCCACCAGGAACTCCTGAAACGTGAGGTGCGAGAAAGTATAGTCGGCCGCCCTCGTCCCAGGATGGCCATGGTCAGCCTCACCGGTCAACAGCCGGGAGTTGACGGTCAGGTCGCGCATCAACGAGTCTACGTACGGGAGCGGGTAGCTATCGCGGGCTGCAATGTCCTCCAGAGCTTTCTTCACGGCTGCCCGGCTAAATTCCGTCGGGCGCGCGGGACTGTCGGAGAGGGAGAGGGCCAGTTGCTCCAGGAACGTCCGCCGGCGCTCGGCGTCCGGGCGGTAGTACCCGGGCGGATAGGCCACATCGTCTCTTGCAATAGTATCTCCCAGCATCTTGGTGACCACAATGTCGTAGAGTGCGGTCCTGGTCCGGGGCAGCGCGGGGTTCGTGTCCTCGTCCATCGCGTAGCAGAGGTTGGCCAGCAGGCCGGGAAGGGCGGCCATCGTGTGGAATTCGGACCGGACGCGGAGCTGCTCGATCAGCGAGCTGCGATCCATCCTGTTCTCAAAGGGATACCCCGTCACGTACGCCTCGCGATCGGCCATCTGAAGCGGCGCGGGCGTGTAAACCGGGGAGCCCCGTCCGTCGATGCCCACACTGCGCAATCGGTCGCGGCTCACCTCCCGGCAGCTCAATACCCTCGGGCATTTCTTGTATCGAGCCAGCGCTTCTCGCACCGTGTTGGCGAGAAACTCGACGTTGGCCACCTCATCCAGCCCGTCCAGCAGGAGAAGTACGCTGCCCGCCTCCAGCCAC
>DASRZA010000540.1:0-6096 GCA_035686845.1 Armatimonadota bacterium
GCCACTGCCACAGCCGCGTGTATCTGTGCGGTCAATCGGGTTTCTTCGTTTCCGAAGACGGAGGCGATACCTGGAAGTCGCTGGAGGGGAATCTGCCGGGCGGCATCGTCAACGTCGCCGAGCCGGGGGTCCAGTGCCGCAGCATCTGTGATCTGGCGCTCGTTCCCGGTAAGAAACGTAGCATACTTTTTGCGACCATCAGGCTTCGATTCGTCAATGCGTCGCGGACCCGGTGGCTGGGCGGCGTCTACCGATCCGATGACGGCGGCAAGACGTGGGTGGAGAAGAACCGGGGGTTGGAGAGTTCGCTCGCCGCGTGCGCCCACAGCTCTCTCAAGTATTGCTTGATTGCGGCATGCCCTGCCCGGCCGGGGGTGTTGTATCTCGCCAATGACGAGGCGGTTTACAAGACCGACGATGCGGGCGAATCGTGGCGAAGCGTGGTGGACATCGGAACAGTCTGGTTGAAAGGCAAGGACGCTGCGGGCGAGCCAACCGACTGGCGGGTGCGCGACCGATCTGGCAACTTCGATCAGAGCTATTACAACGTCTATGGCCCGGCGAACGGCCTGGCGGTTTGTCCCACCGATCCCAACGCCGTCGCGTACGTTGATAACGCGGGGATGGGTCTGAGTTACGATGGAGGGGCGCACTGGACGGAGCCGGGCTTCGAATTCGGCGCGGCGTATTGGCCGGGAGCGTTCGGCGATCGTCCTCCCATGCAGCTCACCAACAAAGTTCGATCCCGCGGCTTTCAATTAATCAATCCGATGGACGCGGCGGTTGATCCGTTCGATTCGAAAACGATTGCGATTGGTTACGCCGACACCGGCCTCGAAATCTCCCGTGATGGCGGGACATGGTGGGAATGGGCGTATCATGGAATGCTCAACGGCGAGCGCAATTATGTCCGGGCCGTGCTGTTCGACCCGGCGGTCAAGAACCGGCTTTACGTGGGTGGGGGCGGTTGGGGAGGTTTTGGTCACGTTTATCGCAGCGACGACGCCGGCCGCACATTCACCGTGATCGGGATTCCGGCCCTGACTGATGAAGCCCATCGCACGAAGACGACCCCGTATGTCCGCGCGTTAGCTATTGACCCACGCTCGCCGCCGGGCGTTCCCGTACTCTACGCCGGGACGGACACCGGTCTCTTCAAGACCTCGGACGGAGGCAAAAACTGGCGGTTGCTTCCGGTGACGCCCGGCCCACCTTACTCGGTTAGAAAAATTCTGGTCGATCCCACCAATCCGCGCCGGGTCTTTGCGGCCGTTTTCGCGGCTGGGTCGCACCCCGCCTCCGCGGGTCTCTATCGAAGCGAGGACTCGGGAAAAACCTGGATTCACCTGGCGCCGGAGAGCCTGGGCAGCATCCAATCATTGGCCATCTGCAATGCGAACGGAACGCTGTACGCAATCGCAATGAATCCGGCCGTCCCTGCCGGATTCTGGACCGAGCGCTCTCTCTGGCGCAGTGACGATCACGGTGGGACATGGCGCAAGCTCGACAGCCGGCTAAGCAGCGCGGCAGCGGTTAATCCTCGTGATCCGAACCGGGTCTATCTGATGGTGTTTGCGGAAGATGTCACCCGGCAGAAGACCAACGTCTACCGGTCGTTGGATGGCGGGAAAACCTGGGATCCAATCGCCAATTCGATACCGCTCTCGCCCGGCGAAGAAGGCAATCAGATCGTCTTTGATCCCACCAATCCCACGCGCCTCTTGATCACGCATGACTCGGGGGTTTACGAAGGAATGGAGTGAGCTGAAGTCCGGAGCTTTGGAGTGTTGGCGAGTGGTATTACGCCGGCGCCGGCGCAATACCACTCGCTTCTATCCTTATGCGAAGGATGCAGTAAACGAGTCTCCGTTTGAAGAACCCGTGATGACGCCGGTACCGGACGCTCCTGTCCAATGGGCGGTACCGCCGGTGATCTGGTAGTTCAGTCGAAACCCGCCGGACTGATCAAAAGTTCCGGTATAGATTCCGAAGACCGTGTCGCCACTGCCGTTGGCCGCTGTGAATTTGCCATCGGTAATCGCGCTTCTGGTGTAGTTCACGGTGTGGGTTCCGGTCCAATCGAAGGCGGGTATGGTGGTCGTATGTCCCTTCGCCGTGACCCGGGCCGGCGCCGTGAACTCGCCGCTGTTGTTCTGTGACGCCGCGGCGGTGAGGGACGCCGTGCCGGACAGCGCTGAACTCGGAGCGTCGGAGGACGCGACGGCCCCGTTACCGCTTGAGGCGGCCTCATTAATGGACGGATAAGCTCCCTGTCCATAGCCGTTTGGGCCGTAGCCGCTCGGGACGTAGCCGTTCGGGCCATAGCCGTTCGGGCCGTAACTACCCGGCGCGTAGCCGTTTGCGCCATACCCGGCCGGTCCGTACGAATCGTATCCGCCGGGCGCGTAGCCATTTGCGCCGTATCCGCTCGACGCATATCCATTCGGCGTGTATCCGCCGGACGTGTATCCGCCGGACGTGTATCCGTTTGGGGCGTATCCGTATGAATCATATCCATTCGACGGGTAACCGCTGATGTTATATGGTTCTGTCGGATAGAAGCCCTGCGCGGCGTAGTTTCCCTGCTGCCCATAGGTTCGATAAAGGGCGCTCGTTCCTGCTGAGGCGCTGCTTGCTGAAGCGCCGCCCGTGGTGGATCCACTGGAGGATCCTCCGGCCATTCCCGGACACGATCCGCCGGACTGCCCGCCCGTTGTCGCCGCGGCGAACGAGCCGGGTCCGAATCGCCCGCCGAATCTCCCTCCCTGAGCCGATGCCGGTGTTAGCTGCAAGCTCGCCAGGATCGCGATTCCGACGATTCCCCAACTGATTCTAATCATTCCCCAACCTCCCGCCGGTTTTTTCTCCGACGAAAACATTGAAGCGGTATCTCCCGCTTCGATAGTCTTCATCTTACCGGCGAATGTTTAGGGAATCGTTAGGGCATCAGAGCTTCAGAATTTCCTCAATGCTTTGCGCGGTCAGGACCCGCTCCGCCCAGATGAGCAGGGTGTCAGGCAAGTCCCGCACCGGCGGTGGTTTCGCTCCGCGCAGCCGCGATGGCGGCAGTACCTGGTGGATCCACCTTGCAAACGTATTCGCCAGAGCCGCCTGCTCGGGCGCCTTGAGCCGCTCTTTGAGTGACTCGATCACCGCTTTTCGTGACGCGGAAGCGCGAAGCGTCTAATTCCACAGCATCGTGAGTGGCGCCGCATGAAGCCGCTCACCAAATGGAACCACATGATCACCCGTGTTCAGCAGCACGCCGCGAACAAACCGATCCCCCACGGCCGCGGCGAGGGAGCGCAGCCCGGTAAAATCCGACGGGGTGACGGTCGCCGCCGCTTTTACCTCGATTCCCACCACCTGACCGGCCGCGTTCTCCAAAACAATATCGACTTCCTGGCGTGCGTGGGTCCGGTAGTGGAATAGCGTGGGCCGGGTCTCACTCCACCCCGCGGCTTTTACGAGATCCATCGCCACCAGGGTCTCCAGCATTAATCCGAGCAAATTGCCATCCGCAAGCAGGCGCGTGCGGTCAATTCCCAGCAGGCTCGCCGCGAGACCGGTATCGTTCATCAAGATCTTAGGCGCCTTTACCAGCCGCTTACCGAGGTTGCCTGACCAGGCCGGAAACTGCTGCACCAGAAAGGCGGCTTCGAGGACGGCCATGTAGCGGTGGAGTGTCGCGTATGGCAGCCGAACCGAAGTTGAGATGTCACTCAGGTTAAGCAGCGACGCGGTGCGCGACGCGAGAAGCGCCAGCAGACGCGGCAGAGAGCTTAAGCCCTCAATGTTTGCGATATCGCGGACGTCTCGCTGAAGAATGGTGGTGAGATAGGAGTTAAACCATGCTCGCCTGCGCGAGTGGGACCGGCGCGCAAGCGGTTCGGGATAACCGCCGGCCAGCAGTCGCTCGACCAGATCGTCTCGCGCCAGCGCTGGCAGCGGACCTGCCGGGAGTTCTCCGGAGAACAGAAGATCCACTACATCGGCGCCGGAGCCTTCAATCTCCGCCTGGGCCAGGGGCCAGAGAGTATGTATCTCCATACGTCCGGCCAGAGACTCGGAGAGCTTTGGAAGAAGCAGGATGTTGGCGGACCCGGTGAGTAGAAACCGTCCGGGCCGACGGTCTCGATCTACCGATGCCTTGATCGCCCGGAAAATCTCCGGCGCATGCTGTACCTCGTCGAGTACAACGGGCCCGGTGAGACCCGCGATGAATCCGTCCGGGTCCGCCGCGGCCGCGGCCAGTACGCTGCTGTCGTCCAGCGTCAGGAACGCGCGCGGAGAGAGAGATTCGGCCGGCCCTGCAGCAATACCGGATAGCGGCCGACCCGGTGAGGGAACAAACTGCTGAACCAGGGTGGTCTTGCCGGTTTGCCGCGCGCCGTTCACCAGGACGACCGGGCTGTCCGCGAGCGCGTCACGTATTAGAGGGGTGATTTTACGATCATACATGGATAAATATTATCCACTTAATGGATAAATATCAAATAAGTACGCCTGTGATGAAGCCACACGAACGCTGCTGCGCCCTGGGACCATCATTGGCGCCGGCTATACACTCAGGTCCGGCCCTTGAGACTCCTTTAACCGCAGCTTAATCTCGTCAAGGTAGAATGATGCGTGTCATACCGGGACGCCGCCGCGTTCTCAACGACACGGGGAATCAAACTATGAAACGTGCCATCGCAGCAGCCGCGCTGATCGCGACAATGACGGCAGTTGGCTTCTTGGAATCATGCCGCGGGGGCGCCGCAGCGCCATTGCTTCGAACAGTTTCCGATGTGCCGATGCCCGGCGCGGCCGTGCGCTTCGATTACCAGAGCATGGATCTCGCGCATCACCGGCTTTACATCTCTCACATGGACGATAACCACCTGGTGGTGTTCGACCTGAAGAGCAGACGGGTCATTGCGAATATCGCCGGCGTCCCGGGATCCACCGGAGTGCTTGCGGTGCCCGAAGTGGGGAAGATCTTCGCATCCGCGTCTCGAATCGGAAAGGTCGCCGTAATCGATCCCCAGAGCCTGAAGGTGGTTGACCTGGTGCCTGCCGGACGCTTTCCGGATGGAATCGCCTTCGACCCGGGAACCGGACGGATCTTTGTATCCGACGAATCTGGGGGAGCGGACATCGTCATTGATGCAAAAACCAATCGACGCCTCGCGCGCATTCCAGTTGGCGGCGGCGTCGGAAACACCCGGTTCGATCCGGTATCCAGGCTGATCATGGTCACGGTCGGAGATCGGAATCAGCTCGTTACCATCGATCCGATCGCGCTTCGTGTCGTCAATCGTTATTCTTTACCAGGCGCCGACCATCCTCACGGACTCTATATCGACGCGCCCGCCCGTCTGGCCTTTGTCGCCTGCGATGGCAACGCGCGAGTGCTCGTCGTCGATCTCGGCACGATGCGCGTCATCTCCAAATTGCCCGTCGGCGATGGCCCCGACGTATTAACCTTCGACCCGGGTCTCCAGCGTCTCTACGTGGCGTGTGAGTCCGGAATTGTGTCAGTATTCGACCTGCATGGACGGTCGCTCACCCGGCGGGGAGACGTTTTTGTAGCGAAGGAAGCCCATACCATAGCGGTGGACCCTCGCACCCATTGGATCTACCTACCGCTGGAGAATGTCGACGGCCGGCCGCTCCTGCGGATCATGGCGCCGGCGTCATAAATGCGGGAACAAGAGGGCCGCGGCGATCCGTCTCCTGACACCGTTAAGCGCGCTGCCCGGGGTCTTAACGTTTCCGGGCGCACTGGTCCACGAAATGGCGCGCCAGCTCAGGGTTGGAGCCAAAATGGATATGGATGTAGGAGGCAGCAAGGGTCGGAGTGGCGTATCCGGCCGCTGCGCCCCCTTCCAGACAAAACGCGGCTTCGATCGAAGCCGCGGCGCCCTCAAACCGTGAATACCGGAATTCATGCCCTCGCGCCCGCGTACCTTCAGCTCCCAGTGGAGAATCACGGCTCAAGGTGACATCGCGGTAACCGATCGCCTGGAGACGCGGATTCAGCAATGCCTCTCCCGGGATGACGCCTGCCATTTCGTGGCGGCGCCCATCAGCGGTCACCAGTGCGCTGCAGAG
>DASRZA010000541.1:0-12795 GCA_035686845.1 Armatimonadota bacterium
ACCCGATTCCAGCTCGCTCCACAGCGCCTGCCCCAGTTCTTCTCCCTCGCGCCGGACACTCACCGTCGCCGAGGGGTTCGCCGCGATTTCAACATAGGCAGGGCTGTTCGATTTGTTGTACGCTTCGCCCCAACCGCGGAACGGGTCATTTAGAAACGCGTCGTCCGGCTGACCGGGGAGCGGGAAGGGATACGTTGCGCTCCCGCGATCTACCTCAATTTCCAGCCCAAACGGCCCGGCAGCGTCTTCCGGTCGTGGAAGAGTCAGCTTAACAGGCACGGCCGCGGATTGACAGAAGGGCGACTCTTCCAGATGACTCAACGTGATCGCGGCGATCAAGAATCCAGGGGTCTTCGACTCATCGCCGGCGCCCGGCAGGATCTCGATATGGTCGATCCGTCGATCGGGGCGCGGATTCTGCCATGCCCAGAGGTAATAGTCCCGGGGCAGCGCCTGGGATGCCTCCGTCTGCCTGAAGCCGGCCGATCCCCAGTCGCCTCGATAGCGATCGTTCCGGACTCCGTCCTTCTCATCCGGTACGGCGATAAAGGGAAGCTCGCCCCAGCCGGGCGGAATATCGCCTGCCTCGAAGCGCTCGCGGATTGGCGTCGTCACGCGTTCGCCATTCTCATATACGAAGGCATAGCTCGCGTACACGCGCCCGGGAGGATCGCCCTCGTGGAGCCGGCTGTTGAATATGCGGTGAGCGAAGATCACCCAGTTCGCCGGTTTTTCAATGGGGACGCGGACCGGTTTCGAGACAAGATCGGGCCCAAACGCGATGAAGCAGCGCGCTCCCTCGCCGCCGATCTCAAATGGCAGCCCCTGGAACGTCTGCGCGCCGATTCGAGGCTGACAATCGCATTTAATCATCTCCGGTCCGGCATTGCAGAACGGAGAAAGGTCGATGGGTTCGTACTCTAACATGGTAATGCCCTCCATATCGTCGGACCTATCCAGGTCGCCGCATCACTTTTGCGATCCATGTCGGAGAACCCGGCGCGGCCATATTCGCGACTATAATATCGTATATCTTAGCCGCATCTTGCGGGCTAACGATGTCCATTAGTAGAGGCTGAAGATGACACCCGACCCGCGCCCACCGGCGCCACCCTCCGATATCCCGGCCGCAGCCTTCCCTTTTATTAAAGAGATGGGCTACCTTAATCCCGATCGGCTCAAGGTTGGAGACACCGCGCCGGCCATCACACTGGAGCAGCTTGCGGGCGGCGCGCCGGTTACCATCGGGGCCGCCGGACGGCCTACCGTTCTGATCTTCGGGAGTTACACCTGACCACCCTTCCGCCGCCTGGCAGGCCGGCTGGAGAGGATATACCAGACATTTCGGGACCGGGCGGCGTTTTACCTTGTCTACATTCGCGAAGCGCATCCTACGAACGGCTGGGGCCTGGAGGCCAACCGGCGGGACGGCGTTGAGTATGAACAGCCGGAGACCGCCGGGGCCCGGCTCGAGCTCGCGGGCGCCTGCATGACCGGCCTCGGTCTCACCATTCCCGCCCTCCTCGACGGGATGGATAATGCCGCAGACATCGCCTACAACGGCTGGCCCGAACGGCTGTACGTGCTGGATAGCGAGGCTGTGGTGATCTACCAGGGCGGCAAAGGTCCGTACGGCTTCAACCCGGATGAACTGGATCGGTTTCTGACGGAACGTCTCGGCGGGCAGAGCTCGTGAATGGAGCGGGAAGCAGATGGCCATCCGTTACGTAGCCCTCGGCGATAGTATCAGTATTGACGCCTATACCGGCGAGGTTGGTGGTGGCGCGGCGAGTCAACTTGCACGCCGCCTGGCGGTCGCTGACTTCGAGAACCGCGCGCGGGATGGGAATATCGCAGCGGAGGTTCTGGGTGATCTGCGCGGCGGCGTGCGGGCCGATCTGGTGACGCTTACGATTGGCGGCAACGATTTTCTTCTCGGGAGGCCGGTTGACGAAACACTTTCAGCGATTGAAGCGATTGCACAGAAACTCGACGAGATCGCGGTCGTTATCCTGAACAGCGTCTATGACCCGAGTGATGGTGACGACAGCCTGGCGCCGGAGATGGATCTTCCGCCTGAATGGCGCCCGCGCTTTGAGCGATTGAACGCCGGCATCCGGGAGATCGCTGCCCGTCACGGCTTTCTCCTCGCTGATTTGGAGGCGCTCTGCCGCGGCCACGGCCTACGTTCCACCGACACCTGGTTCACCTTCGGCATCGAGCCAAACCTCGCCTGCGCCACCGCGATCGCGGAGCACTGGTTCATGCTGCTGCGCGGGACCGAAGATGGATGATAGGCATGGGGCGCGAGGCGCGAGGCGTGAGGTACGGGGCGCGAGGTACGGGACGCGAGGCGTGAGGTACGGGGCGCGAGCTGCGGGCGCGAGGCGTGAGGTGCGGGGGACAGACGCGCCGGAGGATACGCTAACCGCTCGAACATAGTCACCCCTTCCCTTTTAGGGAATGGGGCCGGGGGATAGGTCGGAGTTGGGGTTCAGCGGCCGGTGAGAGGCTCCTGCCCTCGCAGGAGGATATCACTTCGCCCAGAGCCCCGCTTCGGTGGGTTCGGCGAGAGACAACGAGATGTTATCTACTTCGGAACGAGAGCAGTTTACCGAACAGGGTTATGTGATCGTCGAGGCGGCGGTCGAACCCGGCTTAATGACGCCGCTGCGGGAGGCGGCAGCGCGGATCGCGGATCGAACGCGCCGCGGGGATTGGCCGCATTTTCGCGCCGTCGGCGATGGCGATGTGTGGGGCGTACAGCATCTTCTCCATCCCGATCTCGGGGAACCGGTCTTTGCCGACTACATGGCGAGTAATCCGGTCTTAGAGGTGGCTTGCGATCTGCTGCAGGGGGATCTCCGCCTGGGTCTTGTGAACATGCTCTGCAACCCGGCGCACCGTGACTTTGCCATCGGCTGGCACCGTGACATGCTGCCAGAAGAGCTGGCGCCCGAAGAGGAGGTGAAGCGGTTGGCCGGATATGAGGGCGGCGTGCAGTGGAACACGGCGCTCTATGACGACTCCTGCCTGCTGATCGTGCCGGCCTCGCACCGGAGGGCCGCGACCGCCGAAGAGCGAGAAGTTCAGTTCCGAAGACCGATGGATTCGCTGACCCATCAGATGGTGGTCAATCTGAAAGCGGGGCAGGGGGTCTATTACAACAGCCAGTTGATTCACCGCGGGATCTATCCCAGCAGCCAGCCGCGTGCGACCCTGCACGCGGCCCTCACCCGCGCTGACGCCATGCAGTTCGCCAACCATTACACAACCGTGCAATGGATGGAAGCGCCAGGCTTCCGCGAATCCCTCCCCGCTCGCCTACTCCCACTCTACGACCGGTGGCGGGAGTTCGGGAAGGAGCTGGGCGTGTGAGACCGCGGATACTCAAGCTACGGTATTCCCGGGCAAGCCCACCTGCCTCATAATCAGCCTGTGCAGCTCCTGAAAATCATCCGGCTGATCTTTAAGCGGGAGTCGCAGCAGATCCTTGACGACCTCCATCAGTTTCTTTTTGCCCTGCAGCGGTTTTCCACCCGCATCCTCAACGCGGAAGCACCGGTCGACCACGACGTTCAGAACCTCTTTCCCGCTGATCTGCTCGAGCCAGTTTCCTTCTCCCCACTGAGGTTCGTCTTTATCTCCGAGGAGTTCACGGATTGTAACTCGCAGCGAGTCCTGGATAGGAACGGGACTTAGGAGCGACGCGGCGTTATTCACTTGCTTCGAGAACTCGGGCTTTTGCAGCAGACGATTGAGAGCGGTCCGGTAGTCCGCGCATCCGTCGGCAGGCTTAAGCGGTGAGATCCAGCTCCTCTTGAGCTCCTCCCGGGCCCGGATTATGACGATGTTGGCGGCGTCAAGATAAACGCGTTGTTCGGCAACCGACCTGATGGCGGCATGTAGCCGGCGGGAAGTACAGTTGATGTATTGCGAACGTGCAAGGTACTCGGGAATGATGAAGTAGTTTTCAAGCTCGCGCCGTCGCCAGATGAGACGGTTGCTGGCATCCGGGTCCGGAAAACCTAGCCACGTTTGGTCCACATCCTCGCGAGAACGATGGTCCCGGTCGATCAGAAAATAGTACGTTGGGTGATATGCTCGAAGAGCCATCGCGGCGCTCTCGATACCCGATGCGGGGCCCAGACCCTCGACACGAACCGTGTCTTCCAGGAGTATACGCAGGGCCGTTACGTCGATTCCGTCGGAGCTCCCTTCAACAAAGAGGACGTGGCCGGCTGCAAACCGCGCTTCTTCTGGCCGGACGCCGAATTCCGCCCTCACCTGGGATTTTCATTGGGGCGCAAGAGCAGTCGACGATCCGCTTCAACCGAAGCAAAGATGTCTTCTGAGTGAGTGGCGATGAGATACTGATTATCGGGCGCCAGGGCGTGAAGATTATGTATGAATCGTCGATGCCACTCGGCGTTAAGATGAAGCTCTGGCTCGTCAATGAGGACCAGGCCCGGCTTCCCCAGCGTCTCATGCCAGATCAGAAAGAGCGTAGATATTATCTCCTTCTGTCCCGAGCTCAATCCATCAAATGGAAATGACTCGGATCCTCCGACCGGGGTCACCCGGAACTCCACCGTGTTATCCGGGAGCGGGCGAAGCTTCTCCACGGCGCCGTGGGCGAATTCGCGCATAAGGTCATTAAGTTTATCGAGAACGGCATCAGCATCGGTTGACGCCATGTTTTCGAATAACCCACCCCGACTCATCATCGATCGCAATAGCTGCACCTTGAAGGCGCTGTTCGGAACATTGGGCAAGGGGCGGAATCTGCTTCGTCGATATTGACCGGTATCTTCTACCATCATCCCCAGCTCTGTTCGACCCTCCTGAATCTTCCGATAACTGTGAAAATAGAGCAGACGCGGGAGCACGAGCGGATCGGGGCTCAGACCGGCGAGGGATGGAAAGATCCCGCGCCAGATTAAGTCCCGCCCCTCCGCTCTTCGACCTGTTGGAACCAACAAATCGCTTATTCTGGTACTGCCCGGCTTTATCTTTATCTGGCCGTCTCTATGAAGCGCAACACTGTACGTAATAATCTCGTCCTTCAAGACTAAATCCGCTTCGATTTCCGCTTCCTTGGATCCCGCGCGGACCAGGAGATCGGGAAAATCAAACGGAAGATCAGCACGACTAAGCATTTCCGACGCGACCCCGTCCGCGCCCAGGGCCCAGAGCAAGAAAGCCAGGGCCTCAAGAACCGACGTCTTGCCCACACCATTTTCGCTGCCCATGACAATGATGTCTGGATCGTCCTTCATTCGTGGAACTGGTAATGTAAGCTCCAGGAGCTCAATGGCCTTGAAATTGTGTATGGTCAGCCTTTCCACACGTAAATGGGCGCCGGCCGTTGTGGTGTTGGACCGTTTTTTCCGCAGTCGGTCTTCGGAGGATGATTTTACCGGCAACAGACGCCTCACAATTCATCAAAAGCTTACAGGATGCGCGTAAAGACGAGTCGATTCACTCATTCAGTACTATAGCCGCGGAACCCTCTCGACATCGGGGCGGCGGAGTCAACCCGTGACAGCGGTATGTAAAACACCATCCTCGCGGGTACCATGAGATCACGCGTTAGTCGAGTTGTGATCTGGCTTCGGAAGATCACGAATTGCCCGCGCGCGACCGGCGTCCGGAGTAACCATCTATGAACGAACTGGAACGATATCTGTTTGACCTGCAGGGCTTTCTTGTCGTGGAGGATGCGCTTTCGCCGGAGCGGGTAGACCGCCTCAATGCGGTTATTGACGCGCATACGAGCGGTGTGAAGGGGCACGACGGATCAGACGCCCGTATTTACGGCTTCGTGAATTGGGAGGAGCCGGATTTCAGAAACCTGATTGACCTCCCCATTATGATTCCGTATCTCAAGGAGCTGCTGGGGGAGGGGTTCCGGCTGGATCATGAGTATGGCATGTACATGGGACCGGGAATCAAGGGCCTGGGCCTTCACGGCGGCGGCGCCCCCTTCAGCTCGGATCAGTTTTATCACTGTCAGAACGGCAAGATCTCCAATGGCCTCACAGTTGTCTCTTATGCGCTCACCGACGTGGCGCCCGGTGACGGCGGTTTTTGCTGCGTGCCCGGGAGCCACAAGGCGAACTTTCCCTGCCCCGCGGCGCTTCGCCGCTTCGAAATCAATCCCGGCTGCGTGACGCAGATCCCCGTACGATCCGGATCAGCGCTCATCTTTACCGAGGCGCTGACGCACGGAACGCTGGATTGGAACGCGCCCTACGAACGGCGAGCGGCGCTGTTTAAGTACAGCCCGGCCCATGAAAGCTGGGGACGCGCTGGCCGCAGTGAAGAGACGCTCGCCCGGATGACCCCGCGGCAGCGCCAGATTCTCGAGCCGCCCTATATCTGGCAGCGTAAGGTGATTGATATCTGAGGAAGAGTGGTTGTGTGTGTGGGAAAGCGGGAAAATGGGAAAGTGAGTGCGTGAGACGGTGTGGCGCGTCTGCGTTTGTCGCCTGAATCCCTATCCCGCATCCGGCGCCCGACACCGAAGGCCCGGCATCCACCGCCGAACACTCTTTATGGCGTCTCTTGATAAGAAAACTGAACAGGCTCTCAACGATGGCCGTATCCTGATGCTGGGCAGCCAGGTGCTGGTCGGATTTCAGTATCGCACCATCGTTGAGAAGGGTTTTGAGACGCTCCCGGCGCAGTTGAAGTATGTTGAGGCGATCACGCTGGGGCTGATGCTGGCCGCTGCGGCGCTGTTGATGCTTGTGGCGCCCTATCATCGTATTGTGGACGGGGGTGAAAACACCCCCGCCTTCCAGCGGTTCATGAACAGGGTTATTCAGCCGCCCGTTTTGTTGTTTGCCATCGCCCTCGGCTTCGATCTCTCCGTATCAGCGTATATTGTCGTTGGTTGGATCGCCGCGGTAGTTTTTGGTGTGGTGACCGCGGCAATTGCGGCGTTCGCCTGGTTTGGTCTTGGAAGGCTCTCCAGAAAGCGCCAGAAGACAGTGATTGAAAAGCCGGAGACGGATCAGCAAAGCGCCCGGAATGAGAGCGGCGCCACACCTATCGCGGAACGTGTGTCGGATGTACTGGTTGAGCTGCGCGTGGTGCTGCCCGGCGTGCAGGCGCTGCTCGGATTTCAGCTAATCGCCATGCTCAGTGAAGGCTTCTCCCGCTTGCCCCTGGTTTCGCGCGAGGTCCACCTTGCAAGCCTGGTCTGGATCACCATCAGCATGGTGCTGCTGATGACGCCGGCGGCGTACCACCGGATCGCCGAAGGGGGCGAAGACACCGAATCCTTTGAGAGATTTGCCACCCGGTGCATGCTGACCGGGATGACCGCGCTCGCTTTCGGGCTGAGCGGCGACTTCTACGTGGTGGTCGCGAAAGTGAGTCATTCCCGCGCGGCCGGGGTGATACTCGGCGCGGCAATGCTTCTGTTCTACCTGGGCGCCTGGTTCGGTTATACCCTCCGACTGCGCCGGCGCCGGCAGCGACAAATCATCTGAACGTCTCCGCCAACCGCTGGCGGGTGATGCCTGAACGCCATGCGCAAGGCGCGCTGCCGGCCAGCCCCGATGCGCCGCGCCGAATCTATCCCAGCAAAACTGGCGCGAATGCGATAGAATAAAGCGTATTAAAGAAAACGCCGATTTTTTTAATACCCGTCATTGGTACGAAAAAAATTTTCATACCGGCTAACCGCGGGCCAGCGATTGCTCTCGGAATCTTTGATTTCGAGGAGGGAGAGGCGATTGAAGCGAGGTCTCCAGGGAACATACCGACAAATTACCTCGGGCGGGGAGAATTTCCGGATGTATCTTCCGCGTGCGCTTCCTCCCCAGCCCACACTGAAACTGGACACGGCCCTTCAAGACCAACTGGAGCGGGCTAATCGAGCGCTGGGCCGGCTGGACGGAATTGGAGCGATCCTGCCGGACCGGGCGCTGTTTCTCTATATGTATGTTCGGAAAGAAGCGGTGCTCTCCTCCCAGATTGAGGGGACGCAATCGTCGCTCTCCGACCTGCTCATGCACGAAATGGGAAGGTATCCGGCGCGCCGTCAGTATCTCTCGATCCTCAACGAAGGGACCGAGACGCCGCTGTAGAATAGAGCTATTATGATTCGAGGACGCCACAACATGGACGCCAATTCCGGAAGAGCGCCGTTATGTCAGCATTGCGAGAGTCCACCTCGAGAAAGATAGAATTTGCCGATTTTATCCAGCTCGGGGATATTCTGGAAATCCGCCGCGCGCGTCTGCCTTCCGACAGGGTGAGGTTGTTTGGGGACAGCCTGGAAATTCGCGGCCCGAACGGGTCGGAGCGCAGAGTGACGCTTGCGCCAGAGCGCCGCGGGCCGAACGACTGCCGGATAGTGACACCGAGTGGAATCCAACCGTTTCATTTCAGCGGCGCGGGTCGCTGGGCCGATTTCGATGAAATCCGCGAGGCCCTCGGCAGGGAGGCCCGGGAAGCCTCGGGTTTTTCTCGGGATGTCGTATTCGCGCCGCTCAAAATCGTAATTACCGATCAGGGTCGTAATCAGCCGGTTCGGGCCGTTCTCACGCACGATCCGGTCTACCCTCAGCGCGGGCGCCTCGCCCGGCTGCTTCCAGGTCAGACACTCTGGATGACATACGCGGCGCTCGGGCTGCTGAACTCCGCCATTGGTCAGGCTCTCTATCAGGATTTGATGGATCAACACGCGGACCAGACGTCGTCGTCCGATGACCGTGCCATCGATGCGCTGACGGGTCTGCCTCTGGCGCCCCGGCGCTATGACCGCGTGGAACTGGAGCGGGTGTCGCACCTGGTGTTTCAGGTCTCGACGCTATACGAAGCACGATCGGAGCCTCGACGGCCTCATCTGCGGAGTTGGATCGAAGCAGCCATCAAGCCGGTCCGCGAACTGCTGCTCGTCCGCCTCCTCTGTCTTTTATCGCTCGAGAAGAGCGAGGAGCGCCGGCTTTTGAGGAGCGTGGAGGCGCTGCTGGACGGCGGTGACCGGACGGTGGAGAGCGTGATCGCGGCGCCAAGAGAGTTTCCGACGCACGATCCTCTATGGCTTTTAGATAAAAACTACCGGACGCGCTATAAATTCCTCACCGGTCGTATTCTGAACGGGAGCGCGTCGTCCACAGAACGAAACGAATACGAAGATCTTAAGTGGCTCAAATACTGGGAGGAGACCGCGCTCGCGCCACTGCCTGAGATCCCGCCCGAAGAATCGCCGTCTCACCAGAGCCAGTATCCCCTCCGGGGAAAGCTAATCACTTATGTCGATCCTGAGGAGCCCGTTGCGCTTCATGATTGGGAAGCGCTTCAGTGATCCTGCTCGACACCCACATCTGGATCTGGTGGGTGGACGGCTCGAACTGGCTAAAGCGTCAACACCGCCAGCGGTTAGAATCAGGTGATGAGTTGGGCCTGAGTGTTATCTCCTGCTGGGAGGTGGCGAAACTGGTCGAGAAAGGGAATGTGAAGCTCCGGGTCGCGCTGGATGAATGGATGGCCCAGGCACTGACCTATCCGCGTATCAAGCTGCTCGACCTAACGCCCGAAATTGCCATTGCTTCTACGCAGCTTCCGGGTTCGTTCCACCCGGATCCGGCCGACCAGATAATCGTTGCGACGGCACGGTATTACAATTGTGAACTTATGACTGTAGATAGCAAGATACTGCAGTACCCTCACGTAAAGACGCTCTAGCGGCTCTGCCGTTGAGTGTTTTGGAGACTCAGACCTGTCCGGACTTCCGCTCACCAATCGTCTGATCTTGATCGGCGCGCTCGCGGCGATCTTAATTCCCCTGGCGCCATCTATTGCCCTTACTGCGCCGGCGCCGGCCCCGCACACCCTCTTCGTAAACCTGGACGCGCGAGACCCGAGCGCCGGCTCTTCGATCTGGCGCAATCAGGGGACGATTGGGGATTTCGCGCGTGTTGGGCATCCGGCGGTTCAGACCATCGCCGGCGTGAAGGCAGTCGTCTTCGATGGCGCGCACGACGCCTATCGAGGGCCCAAATCGGTTCCAGCCCTCGAAGGAAATGCGCCGCGAACAATCGAGGTGTGGGCCTATAATCCGTCGATCGATTCCGCTGAGGAGACGATGGTCGCCTGGGGTCGTCGTGGAGGTCCGGAGGGCACGCTGCTGGCGTTCGGCTGGGGCCGCGATCCTGCATTTGGCGCCGTGGCGCACTGGGCCGAGGATCTTGGCTGGAACGGTCCTCCTTCCCCGCGTCACTGGCATTATCTGGTCTACACCTACGATGGCCGCACGGCCCGGGTTTACGACGATACCGTTGAAAAAGCCTCCCGCACGATCGCGGCTCGGACCGCGCCCGGCTTCACGATCAACCTGGCTGCTGAGAACCGCGCCGATGGATCGATCCAGTTTCGCAATGAATATGATGGCACGCAGCAGGCGGGATCACTCGCTATCGCCGCGGTAACGATCAGCGCCGGCGCCCTCACCCCTTCTCAGATCGCGCGCAACTTCGACATGGAATCCGCCCGGTTCGGCGCGTCCCGTAAAGATGCGGAGGGACTGCTGGCGGAGGGATTGGACCGGTTCAGAGCCGGCGGTTTTACGCTCAAGCTTCTTCATGCGACGCAAACTGGCGCCTCGCTCTCACCGGGGGAATCAAAGACCTCCAACGGAACGAGCTTCGATTTTCTGCCCGGCGACCGGCTGATGGGTCGTTCTTCCGATGGATATTACAATCTCGGCGACGTGACGCTGCGAGTACGATCCGGCAGTGGACCCTGGAAATCTTTTTCGTCCGCCGCGGACCATACCCGGTTTAAGCCGCTCCATATTCCGGGCGCGCTGGCAGCCGGTGACCTCACCCCGGTCGGCTGCCCCGTCACTATCCATCGAGAATGGCGCCATAAGAACGGCAAGCTGGTCATGCGATTCACGCTCGCCAATCGCACGGCGGAGCCCGTGGAGATCGGGGCGTTTGGCGCCGCGATGGTGTTCAACAACCTGCTCACGGGCCGGTCACTTGAAGAGGCGCACGATCGGTGCAGCTTCGCGGACCCCTATATTGGCGGCGAGGCCGGGTATCTGCAGGTGACCCGGTTGAACGGGCATGGCCCGGCGCTCCTGGTGCTGCCGGAGCGGGGAACCTCCTTCGAGGCGTATCGCCCGCTCTACGATGATCCAACACCGCGCGACGTGACGTTCGAAGGTTTCTACGAGTGGATGACGCAGTCAAAAGCGTACGGCGATCAGGATTGGAAGGGCGTTCAGCCCTGGAACCGACCGACTTCGCGCATGCTGCAGCCCGGCCAATCAACCAGCTATGGTTTTGAGTTTGTCCTGGCGCCCGGGATCCAGAAGATCGAGTCCACGCTGATCGCGAACAAACGCCCGGTCGTGATCGGCGTCCCCGGCTATGTTCTTCCCACCGATCAGATGGGTCGTCTATTTATTCATTCCGATCGGCCGATCCGCGCGATCAAAGTGGACCCCGCCGGCGCCTTCCGGCTGCGGCCCGACGGGCGCCCCACGCCGCATGGCTGGCGCGGCTTTACACTGGCCGGCAAGCGCGTTGGGCGCTGCCGGTTGACCATTCTCTATGCCGACGGTCTGCGGCAGTTTGTGCAGTACAACGTTATCCCACCGGAAGCGACGCAAGTGCGCCGGCTGGGAGCGTTCCACGCTTCGAAACAATGGTTCACCGACCCGAAAGATCCGTTCTTCCGCACCTTCTCCTTTATGCCGTTTAACCGGGACACCGGGCGCATGGTCCTGCAGCATTCCCACAGTTGGTTCGTGGGTCTGAGCGATGAAATCGGCGCCGGGGCTTCTGTAGCAATGGCAATGAAAAACCTCGGGCAGCCTGATCCGCAGGAGATCGCGCTGCTGGAGAAATACGCCACCCATACGCTCTGGGGCCATGTCCAAAACCCGGATTACAGTGTGCGCGCCAGTCTATTCTATTACGAGCCCAGGCTTTTCCCCGGTTATTACACGATTCGGGGCGGATGGGATAAAGCCCGGTCCGAAACGACCTGGCGCACGTTCAATTACCCGCACGTGGCCGCGGTGTACTGGGCTTTGTACCGGCTGGCGCGGGATCATCGTGGGCTGGTGAAGACACAGCCCTGGCAGTGGTATCTGAACCACGCTTACCAGACGGTCATGGCCATTCCGAAGTTTGCGCCGGGGTATGCTCAGTTCGGGCTGATGGTTGGCAGCGTCTTCCCGAAGATCCTGCGAGACCTGCGCCGGGAAGGCTGGAACAAGCAGGCCGCTGCGATGGAGGCGATGATGCGCCGGCGGGCCGACCACTGGGACACGCTCCGCTACCCGTTCGGCAGCGAAATGCCGTGGGATTCCACCGGTCAGTCGGAGATCGCGACCTGGTGCCGCTACTTCGGGTTCTCCGACAAAGTACGCGTCACGGTCGACGCGGTGCTGGGCTACATGCCGACCGTGCCGAACTGGGCGTATAACGGCGCCGCTCGCCGCTATTTTGACGCTCCGGTGAACGGCACAAAATGGCCGCAGATCGTTCGGATGACGAATCATTACGGCTCATCGATTAATTCCATTCCCCTGCTGGCTGCCTACGAAGCGGACCCGGGTAATCTCTATCTTTTGCGCGTGGGTTACGCCGGAATGAGCGAGGTTATGGCGAATATCGACCGGAACGGATTCGGATCGTACGGGTTTGACGCGGACCCAGCCGTCTTACAATTCGATCCGAACACCGCTGATTACGGCATCGCCTTCTATGGCTATGCTCACGGCGCCGGCGCCTACGCAATGCACGACCCGGAGTTCGGGTGGCT
>DASRZA010000542.1:0-6769 GCA_035686845.1 Armatimonadota bacterium
TCGTCTTCCGCATAGTTGGCGACCCGGTCAATGAACAGCAGCGAGAGGACCTTGATGCGCTGGCCCTCGGGGAGCTTTTGAATCTTCAGCTCCTTCTCGAAATGCTCCCGGATGGTCTCCCGGACCTGGATGCGCATCCGCTCGTCCTCGCGGCCGCCATGGGTCTCGCCGGTGGATAAGATCACGTCATTCTCGAAGACGATGCAGCCGGCGCCGGCGTCGATGCCGCCCACGACGTAGCCGCGGTACAGCTCGCGCCCCCCAGAGAGATCGAAGAGGTCGGCGCCGTTCTTGCTCACGGTGATAACCTTGCGGACCGGGCCGGACGCGCCCTTCACGTCAATACGAAGCGCGGCCGAGATTTTGCCTCCCTTCGCCGTAATGGATTCGACTAAAATGTACGGCCGGTTGAAGTCGGACTCTTCGATCACCGAGTCAACCTCGATCCGCTTGACCAGCCGCAGATCATAAGCCCGCACGGGGTCCAGCCGGTAGAGCAGATTGTAGAGATGGCGGTGGGTAGCCGAGTAGCGCAGGGTGAAGAGCGGATTCAGGCTCTCGATGGCCGCCTTTGCCGTCTCGGTCTCCATGTTCTGTGGCTCATCGATGACGACGATGGGAGAGGCGGCCTGGACGAACTCGAGCGGCCGGCGGCCCGAGAGCCGGTCATTCTCCTTCCGGATGACGGCGGCATCCTTGTTAAAGGCGTCGATGTTCATCACCAACACCTGCATCTGGTTGCTGCTGGCGAACTGCCGCAGCGCCGAGACCTGCGCCGAGCTATACACCCGTGACTCCATGGGGATGTTGCCGTAAAGCTCGCGGAAGTGGTCGCCGGTCAGTCGTAGGCTGGAGAGCGCCCCCTCCCGGATAGCGACGCTCGGAACGACAATAATGAACTTCTTGAACCCGTACCGGACGTTCAGCTCGTAAAGGGTGCGCAGATAGACATAAGTCTTGCCGGTACCCGTCTCCATCTCCACCGAAAAGTTCCGGCCCTGCAGGTTGGGGGTGAGTTCGATACCATTTCTCGCCTGCATGGCGCGGACATTATCCAGCAGGGCGTCGTCGGAGAGGAGCAGTCGGTTCGCCACTCCAAGCTCCGTGAGCATCTCGCCCGGCGCCGCCTCCAGCCGCAGCTCCGAGCTTCCGCCGGCCAGCGGCTGGCCTTCAAAGACATCCATTACCGCATTGATCGCCTCCCACTGGAACTCCTGGTTAGCGTCGAATTGGATTCTCACCCGGCGCTCCCTCCTGATAAATTCGTGGTCTCTTCATCGCAGAGGCGCAGGGGGTGGAGAAGAGAGCCATGACTCAACGCGCAAGTCCTGGCACGCCTGCTGAATGCGGGAAAAATGACCGTCAGCCGTAACCAGGATCGCTCCGCAGCTGATGGCCGCGGCTGCGATCCAGATATCGTTTTCAGAGAAGCCGATCGTCTTGAATTCACGTTGCCGCCGATCTTTTTTGCTCTTGGGGCCAAACTTTTCCCAGAGCGCTGCCTTCACTTCACCGTAATAGCGGGCGACCTCGACCTCCACAGGAACTACCCGCACAGTCTTCAGGAAACGCTCCAGCCGCTCCCAATTCTCCTCGCGTCTCTCCGAATTCCAGCACATGTACGAAAGTTCTCCAGCGACCGTAGCACTAATGCACACCTCGTCGGCATCCTCCTGCTCGGCCCTTCGTCGCAGTTGCTCGTCATTGCCGGCAAAAAGCTCACTGCAGTGATTGGTATCCAGAAGATACGCCATCAGAAGCGGGATTCGATTCGCGAGCGGTAGACCATCTCCAGCAGCTCCTCAATATCATCACCCTGCCAGCAACCATAAAAATCAAGAAGGCTTCGACCGGATGCGGACCCAGGCTGCCCCTCGACGGTCTCACCGATCGAGTCGGTCGGAGGGGCCCCTTTGCTGCGGCTTTCGCTGCTGTCCTCGGAGGGCGCACGATCGCGACGCCGGACCGATGCGACGAGCGCGCCGGAGAAGGCCCGCCACGGCGCCGGAAGTCCAGGCGTAACTACAGCGCCAGGAATGACGTAACCGGGGTCGATGGCAGCCAGCACCGAGAGCATGCTTCTGCGGAAGGCCTGCGGATCTGAAGGACGGCGCGGGCGGAGACGAGTTGGTGAAGCTTTCATGGCGTATGCTCCTCAGTCGGCTGCTTGACCCAACAGGTGGACCGATCCAGGCTCGATATAATGAGAAGAAGATGAAGAAGGAGATCGCAGGCGGACCGGGTACACTCCTCCGGCTGTGCCAGGCCGTGCGCGATGCGATTTCGAAGATTCAGCCCGTACCGGTCATCCAGGACCCACCGGGCGTACTCTACCAGAGCAGGATTCAAGACAGTTTCGAGTTCGCCCAGCAGCTCGCTAAGGGTCTGAAAGTCCCAATCGTCCGACCTTCGCTTCCGCTGGTACACGTCCATCCCATGAGCGAGCATCCATCCGCGCAGCATCGCTTCTAATCGCGGCGCAAGAATGTGCGCCGCACCAACCCAATCTCGAGAGTAGTAGAGCTTGAGACCGGCACCACAGATCGCCCGGTCGCCTTCGCTCAACGTACCTTGTGTCGACAGGTGAGCTAGGATGTCCTCGACCGTCATCTTCTTGCCGGAGCGCAGCCGATCGAACAACTGCTGCAGAACCGCTGCGGTCTCGCGCATAAGGACGCCTTTAAGCAGCACCTCAGCCGCGGGCGGTCCCTCGCCGCTGGATGTGGGCAGGCCCTCGGCTACAACCATCGTCGGGATCTTCGCGATGGCGAACCCTAGATTCCCATATTCTTTTAACAACGACGAAGCGCCTTGAAGATCTGAAATGAGCGCCTCCTCAGTCGCGATCCGAACCAGACACTCCAGAATCGTGGGAGGCTGCAGCAGCCAGTCGATGTACTCTTCCAAGTCCTTTCTCACCTCGGCGGGCGTCTCCACCGGAGCAACTTCCCCCTCGCCCTCAAGGTATTCGTTGCGCATATCCAGCTTCACGGCCCTCAGCTTCATTTCGACAAACCGAACGGTGTTCGCGTCGCCAACACTTTGTGCGCTCTTCAGGAGTTTTTCGTACTCGTAGATGGCGAGGCGGTAAAGGCCGGCGGCTCTCAGGTGGGATGAACTCGGTTTGGCCAGGCTCGTGTGCGCTTGCTCTTCCAACGCCACACAAGCCCTGGCGCCGAGTTCCAGTGCTTCCGCCGGCTGAGCGCGCTGATTCGCAACCCGCTGTGCCAACTCCAGAAACTCGAAAGCGCCATCATGGTCGCCCTGCTCACGATAACCCCTCGCGGTGCGTTCGGCCAAAACCTGAATCTGCAGGAGCGACGCATCCTCAACCGTTGCGCGCGGCCGGGTGGCCACCCAGACCAGCAGGTCCGACAGCTCCAATGTACAGCGCGCCTGATCGAGATCCTCCAAACGACCGTCGGAGGTCAGGCGTGCGCCTTCCCGAATGCTCCCCTCCAGAGCCTCCACGACATCCTTCAGCAGTTCGGCATTCTTTGCACGAGCGGCGACGACGGCCGCGTAATCCAGATGAACTGCAGCATCGTGTGCATCATGTCGGCCCGTCCTATTTTCGTGCTGCAGAGTGAAGCGCCTCGCGCTCTCCAGATAAGCTGCAACGGCCTGCCCCGCATGCGCCAGCTTATCCCTCGATTTACCCGGAATGCAGAACAGAAAGTCGTGATACCTCCCTCGCAGCACAGGATTCCCAACGCTGTCGGCTCGCTTCTCGAAGTATGAGGAGCCTTCTTCGGCCAGCTTCAACGGATCGGGCCAACCGCCGCCGAAACTGTTGAATCCGTCCACCGCGGCGCCCTTCTTCTTACCGGGGACGCCAGCGGCCCCGGCCTCATCCTCATCGTACGCGCCAAAAACGCGGCCCCGCCGGTGCAGTCGGCAGAGCAGAAAGTCAAGCTCCAGTCCACGAGGCGGCTGACCCTCATACTGTTCGTCGATCAATCGCTGAAGCCGGGACGCGATCCGCCAGCACGGCTCCAACGGCTCGCCGCGCTCTATCTCCGCCAAAATATGGTCCGCGTCGCTCACGGACGCGGTAGGTTCCGCAGACATTTCCTGCCTCCAGGCATATCATACCACGCCGCCGCCGGCCGTACTATACCGTGTGAAACAGAATATCGTGCGACTTCATCTCTAATACGACGTTGGTCTTGAGGGAGTCGTCGCCATGAAAAGCCTGGTCCAGGCAAAGGATCTGCTGCGGTTTCAGCTCCATCATCGAGCGGAGCGTCTCCTTTGCGACCGGATCTTCCAGGCAGACTAACAGCCTTCCCCTCTCGACGCTGTATGCCCTCTGCCCGGCGAGAGTGCGTTCCTCGATTGGGACCGTAAGCGCAAGGCCGAGCTTAAGCAGCAGCTCGTACAGGATGTCCAGCTCGGACCGGTCCGTCGCCACGTGGTTGGCATAGAGTTCAAGCTGCTGACCCAGAACTTCGGCGTCTTTCGGGACAGCGTCCGCGTCCCAGAGCGTAAAGCTGCTGGAAGCGAGCTTGAAGACGCGGAAGCCCAGGTCCGGCGCCGGCGCATCTTCCAGAGCAAGCTTCCCGTCCGACCCCTTCTCCAATTTCTGGATGACCCGTCGCACCCGCTCCTTCGTGATGTCGGCGATGGTCGGAAAGTCATCCTTGCCGGTTGGCTCGGGAAGCTGGACCAGGATGAACTTCCGGTTACCGCCATCCTCCTGGTTCAGTTCCAATACAGCCTGCGCCGTTGTGCCGGACCCGGCGAAAAAGTCGAGGACGATGTCATGTTCCTGATCGGTGGTGGCAATGCGAAGCATTCGTTCGATCAGCCGGGGAGGTTTGGGGGTATCGAAAACGCTGTCCGAGGTCGAGAAGGTGACGAACTGCAGCAGGCTTTTCTTGGCTTCTTGCGTGTGCCCCGCATCCTGGTACTTCCAAAGCGTTTGAGGGACCAAACCGGCTTTAACTTCTGCCAGGAACCGCTTCAAGCGAGGCATGTTGTCGCCGCTTGGTCCCCAGTAGACACGACCATCTACGTCTATCTCGCGAAACTTGTCCGGTGAAATGCGCCAATATGTTCCTGTTGGAGGACCCGCGATAACCCGCCCAGACGGACAGGTCACCGAATATGTGCCGCGACCGTAATAATTCCGAGCGCAAAGATCGGATGATGCCCACGCTCCACGGGGGTCGTCATCAGGATTTGAGTAACGCTCCTGCATTTCTTCGGTGCGCGGAAGAAGTTCCGGCGTCCAGCCGGCGGCATCCCGGGCGTACAATAACACGTAATCGTGGTCCTCAGAAAAGTGCCTTGCGGTGTTCTTGGGGCTGAAAACTTTTTGCCAAATAATGGTCGCGACGAAGTTTTCCTCGCCGAAGATTTCATTCATCAGCAGGCGAAGATTGTGGACCTCATGGTCGTCGATGGAGACAAAGATGACGCCGTCCTCCCGCAGCAGGTTGCGGGCTAAGAACAGCCGGGGATACATCATGCTGAGCCAGCGGGAATGGTAGCGGCCATCGGTCTCGGCGTTGGTGGTGAGCCGGACTCCGTCGCCATCCACCTGCCCCGTGAACCGCTGGTACTCCTGCAGCCCCTCCCGGAAATTGTCGGGGTAGATGAACTCGTTCCCAGTGTTATATGGCGGGTCGATATAGATCATCTTGACCCGGTCGTGATAACTCCGCTACAGCAGCTTGAGAACTTCTAGATTGTCCCCCTCGATAATCACGTTCCCCGTAGTCTCGAAGTTCACCGACTCCGCCGAAACTGGCCGGAGCGTACCGGCGATAGAGGTCTGAAAGGCCCGGATCGCGTCCGACTTACCAGCCCACGACAGACCATATCTCTCCGGCCGCTCGTCGGTATCTATGCCCGCCGCCTTCTTGAACCGCTCCACGTCCAGGACGCCCTCGGCAAAGGCTTCGGGGAAAAGCTCGCGGAGCCGGTCCAGTCGCTCGGCATTGGGGTCAGGAGTCCCAAGCGGCAGGTGGGTGTCGTTGAAGGAGGGATCGTCGGGATTGAGAGAATTGGGCATGGGGATTCGGTTACGTCCAGGATGTGGTCGGGCGCCCGTTTGCTTCGCGGCGCCATGCTTATATCATAGCGATTCTTCCTCCGGGGCGCCGGAGTCGTGGGCGGATCTCGTCCCTTCTGGGCGGCGGCGCAAGCTAAGCCCTGCGACTGGCGGCCGCATTTCCGTGTAGCGCCGAGAATAAGGCGCCGTGCTCAAGATCCCGCCCGCGCGTAACATCCCCGGCTTTCGGGTGACCTGGGCCGAACGCCACTTTATCTCGTCTGGAGAATCCGCCTCACCAGCAAAAAGTTATGGGCGCAGGTACCCGCTGCATAGCACGTTGATCGAGAACTCTCTTCGCCCGACCACTTCGCGTAGGGCGAATTCCTGCCGGTCAAAGGGCCGCAGCCACCTCACTCGCTTCCCCCCGCTGGGTCGGCTCTACCACCGAGAGGACCGTTTCCTGGAGTTGATCGCTATCATCCACGCTCCTGAGCGCCTACAGAGATCGCCCTTTCACTCGCTGACAGCCGAGAAAGCGCTGATAAAGATCCGCCAGCGACTGTGGCCACTCCGCCCGCTCGCGGATTCATCGTCAGCCAATTCTCAGGGCTGGTACTCACCACCCCGAATCGGTATCTCCGGGTATTCTGATCGGCTAAGTCGCAGCACAGACCACGCGACAGCCCGCGATGACGAACACGATGGGCAAAGGTGGTTCGCCCACAGAGATGAAGGATGGGCCCGTCGGCATTGCTCGCACCAGGCGTG
>DASRZA010000543.1:0-9213 GCA_035686845.1 Armatimonadota bacterium
GCTCGCTTGATGAAATCCAGTGCCCCGTCCACGAAGGCTTTCGTCACTTCCGACCGTTTCGCCCAGTGTACCTCGCCGCGTCCGAGTCTTTCGCTCATCTCGCCGAGCGGCAGCCTGTGCTCCGGCTGAACTCCCTGCGCGCTCATGATTGGCAGAACGCGGTCGCCCAAACCTTCGAACTGTGTTAACGACGCGTCGAATCCATATTCCGCGGGCAGTGGCGCTTCGCCGACATCCCGTCCTCCGCCCATGTGCCACTTCCCGAAATGCCCCGTCGTGTAGCCGGCGTTCTTCAGCAGGCGTGCCAGAGATGGCGCCCCGGGATCCAGCCACTGCGCCATGCCGCGCTCCCGGTTCTTTGCACGGCTGTCGATATACGAAGTGATCCGCCAGCGCGCGGGATACTGCCCGGTCGTGATCGCGGTTCGTGATGGCGAGCAGATGGGTGAGTTGACGTAAAACTGCGTAAAGCGGATTCCCTCCCTTGCGAGCCGATCCAGGTTGGGGGTAGGGGCTCCCGCGCCGCCGTAACAGGCGGGATCCCCATAGCCCATGTCATCGGCCAGGACCAGGATAATGTTCGGTTTGCTGATTATGATGTCCCACTTTCTTTCGTCTCTTTTTACTCCTACGGCCTGAAAACGAACACGAAGGGCGCGAAGGTCACGCGAAGGGAATGCCCGCCGCCTTCACGGCCAGGAGCGCGCACTGGATCGCCTCGGTCCGCGGTTCCAGCCGTAGGAAGCGCATACCATCGATTGCGCGCACTGCGGGTGCTATAATGTGGTCATGATGAGCTTCAAAGCACACTACGATGGCAGCGTCTTTGTCCCCGACGAGCCGGTCAACCTTCCATTGCATTGCCCGGTCGACGTGGCTGCATCAGCACCTTTCGAGCCGGACGGGGGCCCGGGCGACGACGAGATCCCACCGTTGATGCGGTTAGTGCAGGCCGTCGCTGGGCTTCCACCAATTACGGACCTGCCCCCTGATGCTGCCGCCCAGCATGATCACTACCTCTATGGCACGCCGAAAAATTAGCGATGCACGGCGCGTTGTTTTCCTGGACACCGGGTATCTCGTCGCAGTGGTCAGCCCCAAGGACAACCTTCACGACCTTGCTGTTGCATGGGCACCGGCAGTCCGCGGACGGTTGCTCGTCACAGAGTACGTCATCGTAGAGTTTGTGAATCAGCTTTCGACGGGAATGGGCCGGCCGCACGCGCACGCGTTGGTGGATATCATGTCTGCCGATCCGCGCTATGTCGTGTTAGAAGCATCCCCTTTGCTCTTTTCGGCCGGCCTCGAACTGCACCGCAATCGGTCCGACAAGGAGTGGTCGCTGACCGACTGCATCTCCTTCAACGTGATGCGCGAGCGTGGCATCACTGCGGCATTGACGCACGACTACCACTTTGTGCAGGCCGGGTTCGAGGCGCTGCTACGCTCGGCGCCGCCATCTACGCCGTAGACTCAGACGGACCCGGGCTGATCTCTGATTCACACGCCACAGGAACCGGGTCAGTCACTATCGGCTGTAGCCACAGCGCCGCACGCGCCTGCTTCATCGCCTCCTCGGCTGGAATGGGAGCTACCCGGCCGCAGTCCATCTCATCCAGCCGTCGTCTTGCTTCAGCCGCCCAGGTGCGTTCCCATTCGGCGTCCGCCTCCAGGCTCCGGAACAGGGCCTCGGCAAGCCGCTCCCGTTCGTCGGGCGGCAATTGCAGCGTTTCGGAAAGTATCTCTTCGATCGTCATGGCCTGAGCTCCGTACATCTGTGGCGCTGAACCATCTCCCGGACATGACTGCCAGCCGCGACCACCGGACAGTGGCATCGATCATCATCATACTACTTCGTCGGGGATGGGGCAATGCGGCGCTCCGGATCCCCGTGCAATGCGCGCGGATTTCCACTCCAGCGCCGCGAGGCCTACCTGGATCTTGTCTCCAAACGCCGCTCGCGCCGCCACGGTTGTGTATCGCGGAGAGCCGCATGCCGGCATGTCAGGTTGCGGCGGCGCTTTGCTCTGCCTCGTTCGGTGAAAGGCACAACTGGTCAGCCCAGGTTACCACGGCCGCTGCCAAACGAAGGGCCTCCTGATACTCCTGTTCCGTGATCTCCTCGTAGTCTCCCGGATATCGAGAAGATACGGCGTAGTCGGTGAGCCCCGCCGATAGCAGGATATCCGGCGGGGTGGTGATATCCGGCGGAAGCAGGTCCACCAGAGACCGAAGATTGTGGGTTCGAGGAACAGCCAGTCCGCGAGCCACGAGCACGGCTTTGATCGACTTCTCAGCCGCTTGCTGTGCGTGGAAGCAGAGGTTTTCACGAAGCACCTGCGGATCCGGAGACGGGTGCGCCAACGCGAGATCACTGCGCGCGTGCCGGAGCCAGTCCGCGGGGGCGCCAGCGTCAGGCCGCATAGACTGTTCTTCCCTCGCGGAGAATGCTATGATAGATCAGACCGGGATTGTTCCTGTGTCGAGCCAGGTCGCTCGGTGTTGCCACCACCAGATCAAAGGGAACACTGTCGCTGCGGATCGTGCGGTACAGGTGCTGGGCCGTCCGGCGGCGGTGGGTCCCCTCGGGTACTACCACCAGCAGATCCACATCGCTGTCCGGGCCAGACGTGCCCCGGGCCGTAGACCCGAACATGATGATCTGAAGTGGGTGGACTTCGTCTGCGATCCGGTTCACCAGGCGTTGGACCGCCGGGGCCTCCGTCGTTAGCGGCGTCTGCATCTGAACACCTCCTGCTCTCAACAGCCATTATACCACGACTCCAGCAGCTCACCCGCGCTATCCATGTTCGTGACGTGAAGCTCGAGGTCCCGAGTCGGATCGAGATTTGAGCAGCTGGAGCTTTTATCGCGGTGAATTCGAGGCATGTGATGCGAAACGCCTGCCTGCTAATAACACCTTTTGCCTCATCTCATTGTCTCCTCGAGTTTGGCCCTATAACGGATTCAAACGTGGGACCGGCTCCGATTCTCCAAAGGATGAGACCGCTCCTGAGTCGAAGTACGCGGAATAGAGATTAATCTAGCAAGGGTGATCTGGGAGGTTTATTCATTGACACTTCAGTTCAAATTACCAGGTCTCGACGATTACGAGGGCCGGGCAAAGACGGAGTCACCTGAAATCTCCGGATGCCGCATTATCGTCGGTCACGCGCCGGATATTCTGAGGACATTCCCCCCGGATTCAGTGCAGTGCTGTGTGACGAGCCCCCCTTACTGGTCTCTACGTGACTATGAGGTCCCCCATCAAATTGGAGCGGAACAACACCTGGAAGAGTATCTCCATCGATTGTGCGAGGTCTTCGATGCTGTTTACCGGGTGCTGCGCCCGGATGGGACGCTCTGGCTGAACATCGGAGACTCGTACACCAGCGGAGGCCGGAATCGACGCGCGCCTGACAAGAAAAACGGAGCTCGTGAGATGTCGTACCGCCCGCAAACGCCGCCGGGGCTGAAGCCAAAGGACTTGATCGGCGTTCCGTGGCGCGTCGCTTTCGCACTCCAGAGCCGCGGTTGGTATCTCCGATCTGACATTATTTGGTATAAGCCCAATTGTCAGCCAGAGTCGGTCCGGGACCGACCGACCCAGGCGCACGAGTATCTCTTCTTGCTAAGCAAGTCAGAGCAATACTATTATGATTTTCAGGCAATCCGTGAGTCGACCGAGGACGGGTTTGGATACCGGAACAAGCGGACTGTCTGGGCAGTAAATACGGCGCCATTCCCGAAGGCTCATTTCGCCACCTTTCCGCCAGAGTTGATAGAGCCTTGCATCCTGGCCGGCGCGCGGCAAGGCGATACCATTCTCGACCCCTTTTTTGGCGCCGGCACTGTAGGTCTCGTCGCGCGCCAGACTGGACGCGCCTTTTGCGGGATTGAACTTAAGCAAGAATATGCCGCGATGGCAGCGGAGCGACTCGGATGGTCACCGGACAGGATTGAGACCATCCATGAGTGACAGCTCTGCCCAACCGGATTACCCAATCCTGTCCGCAGACCTTCAGATTCGCTTTTCCACCCGACTCCAGCTCATCAGAACTCAGTACCTCAACAACTCCCTCTCGACCCTGATAGGCGGTATGGATATTCCAACTCTTGATTCGGAGCTTGCCGAGTTTGTCGGACAGAGGAGACTGGCCTCGCTTGCCCGCTACCAACTGAGGGGAGAGTCCTTCTACCCTGCTCCATCCGTTCTTTCGGGCAAGCCGCTGCTGCTGGGTTACTACCGTCTGCTCTACGGGTTTTCTCAGAAGGAGTTCTATCACAAGGGGCCTTTTGGCAGATTTAAGCCGATGGAGGAGGCGAACCGGCTATCCCATGAAAACGCGGGCCGTATTCCCGGACTTTGCCGGAGTCTGGTCGAGACGGCATGGGAGCTGTTTCAAGCGATCGAGCCTATCTCACTGGACTCTATACATGAACTTCAGCTCTTGACCCTCGGTCCCCAGCTGCGCGGTTCTGAGAACAATGTCATCGGTCAGGGCGCAACAAGAGACGTCTTCGAGCTGGTTCGACGGCTGGTTGGCAACTACCTTGTCACCAGTACTCAGCAGGTAATCGCGCTTCGTAATGATTCCGGGAGGAGCGTTCAGATTGCGTTCGCCTCCGATCCCGACATCGCTGTGGTTGTGTCATTCTTGACGCTCGCCGTCCCAACAGTATCGATTGAGATTAAAGGCGGGGCTGATGTGTCGAATATCCACAATCGTATCGGCGAGGCCGAAAAGAGTCACCAGAAGGCCAAAGCGGCCGGTTACACTCAGTTCTGGACAATCTTACGGGCCCGCATAAACGTGGGGCAGGCGAGACGCGAGTCGCCAACGACAACGGAGTTCTTTAACCTGGAGGAGATTATGGACGAGGACTCCCCGGGCCACAGCCGATTCCGGAGCCTGCTTTATAACGTGGTTGGCATCGCGTAGCCATTATGCCGGCACGGTTGTAGGCGAATCGGGCGTCAGCAAAAGAACGATTCCCGGAAACGGGGCCCGGCCGCCATCATTCAACTCACTTTCACCTCACTCCTCCCGCCGTGGTATAATGCGCGAAAATCACCGGAGAGAACAGTTCATGTCACTTGACATCAGCCCAGAACTCGAAACAGAAATCACGCAGCGTGCCGCTGCGGAAGGCATCAGTACGGACCAGTTCATAGACCGATTGCTTCATCCGCCCGCCCTTCAAAACGGGGCTCGGCCAGACGAAACCGAGGGCGACTTTGGCGGTAAGAGCGTCTATGAGATGTTTAGCGATCTTATTGGCACAGGTGACTTCGAGCCCGCAGACCTGGGTCGCCGGGCAGAAGAATACCTGGCGTGCGGCTTCGGCACGCCTTCCTCGTCCCGAAAAGTCCAGCCGTGATCCTGTGTGACACCAGCGTCATCGTCGCTGTCATAAACCGTCGTGATCAGGACCATGCCGTGTGTGCGCAGTTGTTGAGAACCATTCGCTTCCAGCTAATCACGACATGGCCTTGCATCACCGAGGACATGTATCGGCTGCAAGCGCACGCGGGTCCGGTTGAACAGGAAACGCTGCGCCGTCAGATCGAGCGAGGTTTCTTTGCTCTTGTTATTCCAGCGCTGGCGGATGCTTTGCGTGTCTGCGCCCCCATCCGGCAATACGCCGATACTCCGATGGATTTCGCAGATGCCTCGCTGGTCCTGGCTGCTGAGGTCCTGAGCATCCGCCGCGTATTGACTCTTGACCGTCACTTCTACGCTTACCGGATCCACGGCGGCACACCGTTTGAAGTGATTCCCCCGCTGCGCTGACGGTCACTTCGCGGAGTGGGTAAACCGGCGGAAGCCGGCCCGTCCATTCGCTTCCAGCGCAGAATCGATCCTGCCCACGGGTTGAGGGGCCGGGCGCCATCTGACAGCCTGCTGGCTGCGGGGTGTACCGGGCTGGACGATGAAGAAACCGATGAGAGAATACCACTGGCGGCCCCCGCGTTCCTCCCGCCTACAGCAGCTGCACGCCGAACGCAATCCCAACGGTGATGGCCAGCACCCGGCCCACGAAGTGTCCTACAGCGAGTCCCAAAAAGAACGGCGCCGCGGCTCGAAAGCCTGCCATCCCTCCCCACCGGATGATGCAGCTCTTGGCGATCCAGGCGACCAGGCAGGCGAACCAGACCGCGACCCCAATCGTGAATGACGAGACAACCGCCAGCCCGATGGGATGAAACGGAAACCAGTTCAGTCGCATCCTTGCCCACACCAACGCGGCGGTCAGTATTGCGCCGGCCGCGAACCACAGGATGTGCGGCAAACTGGAATCAAAGGGGTTTTGAACCTGCTGAATCACCTGCCCGTACGTCGAAGGTCCCCAGCCCTTAAAGACCCAGGTGTTCCAGCTCATCGCCGGATGTGTATAGCCGAGTGTGATGATCGTGAAGGCGGCGACTGCCAGACCAAGAACAAGGGTAAGCATAATGATCAAGCTGAACTGGCGTCCATTGCAGCGCATGTCGTCTTTCAGCCGAAAACACTGCGACGCGAGGCCTGGAAGCACGGTTTGGACGTCCCCGTGCCACGAGTAGGTTAGTCCGAGAGCGAACATTCCATCGGGTCCGATGAAGCGCGATCCCAGCGTATAGATGGCAAGGTTTTGAGCGATGAGTGGCGGCACGAAGTAGAAGACGCCGGCTTCGCAGACCACCCTCGCAATGCCAAGGTAAATAATTAGCACGGCCGCGAGGAACAGGGCGGCGACGCCGGCGGGCATACGGTAGTGGGTCAACCATGCGGCCATGAAGAGCGCGCCGCCCGATAATATCGCCCACGCCGTGCGGGGGGAGAGCAATTCTTCAGAATCGGGGCCGCCTCTCACGGCCTGCAGGATGCTGCTCCGGAGATGCCGCCGGGCCGCGTAAATCGCGCTGAGACCGAGCATAAAGAACGCGCCTCCGCTTTGCCAGGCGGTGTTGCTATTGCCCCACGTGAACATTCCACCGCTGCCGAGATCGATTCCGAGCACCGAAATCGTCATCTCTTCCAGCAGCCGGAACAGATAGAAGACCCAGATGCTCAACAGAATCTGGGATGGAACGAAGTATCCGATTCCCAGCGCCAGGAAGTTCAGAGTGAACTCCACCTGAATCCAGGGCGTGCGCTGATTGATGGGCAGCATTCCAAACCGCAGCGAGCCAATATGATCGAGGGCTGGCGCCGGAAGCGTGGGAAAGGCGCTGTGGAGCGCATAGAGCACGGTGGCGCCGAACGGAATCAGCAGGCCGATCCAGAACCAGGGGGATCGGGCGAGCGGAGGTGTTCCGGCCCCGGCGCTCTCGTCGACCATCAGGAGTGGAAGCTGCATCAGCGGATAGGACAGCCGCTCATGCTCTCGCCAGGGCCGGCGGAATAACACGACCAGGGCGTAACTGGACGCCAGAAGACTGAGCAGGAACGGCGCCCACCGCGAAAGGGGAACGAGCCACGCATGCCACGGGATCGGCTGCCCGGCAGGCAGGCCCTCGTAAAACCAGCGGACGGCCCTGGGATCGTTTACGATGAGATCGTGCGGAAGATGAGGTAGGAGCAGCGTGGCCCACCGATCGTCCGGCGTGGTGAAGTAGAGCGGCGAAACGATGGCGCTCAGGTGAAAGAACATCAGAAAGAGGGGCGTCCCGTTCGATACCAGCCCCATCACAAACACCGTGAGCAGCTCTCCGCGCGTGAGCGCTCGTCGGGGAAGCCAGCGGCGGAGGCCGAGGTTGATCAGGAGCAGCAGCAGGAAGGGAACCACGCCCCCCTCCGGCAGATAGCTCCATGAGAAATTGGAGAACGCCAGCGCTTCGGCAAGGGGAGACCCGGCATTCACGAAGACCACTACGAGCAAGCCCAGCAGGACGGCCCGGAAGGTGATGGCGCGCGGCCGCGCGCCGGCCGCCTTGCCGACGTCTGGAGATTGAGGTCCCATGAGTCAGAAGTTCGAGGCCGGCTTAGCCCTTCCTGCCAGGTTGGGCGTTGGGTGTTAATCTGCTAAAACAATCGAAGCCGATCGCGGCAGACTCTGTTGATAACCACAACGAGACCTGGAGCTCGGACTCCGGCCCGGTGATTAGGAGGACAAGATGTGCGCCAGTGCAGGCGGGACTATTCGGACAACTTTCTCGCTGCCATTCGACCTCATCCGAGAGGTGGATGGTGTGGTTGCGCCGGGCAAGGCGCATAGTCGGAGCGAACTGATAGCCGGGGACGTGCGGGACCTGCTCGATCGAATACAGAGGGAGGCCGATGACTCTGAATTCGCGCTCACGGCGACCGACCCAGATTAGGAGCGCGATACCCTCGTCATCGCCGGTGAGCTCGAACAGGCTCAACGGGAAGCGTTGTTTGCTGGCGAGCAGCTGCTGTTCCGTTCACGACTCTTCGGGGACAGCGCATCTACCAAGTCAGGTCATAATCCATTCTAGCGAAGGCGGTCTCACAGGCGATTACCTCGCCAAGACCGACCAGATCGCTGCGCTCACCAAGACCCGGCTGACGCATCGACGCGGGATGGTGACAGCCGAAACCGTGAGGAGAATAGAGGACGCGCTCCTGAAGGCTCTGGACATCAGGCGGCCCTGATGCCCGTGCGCGGCAGCATTCCGGGCGACGGTTTCCATCTTCCGCGGCGCCAACAGACCGCGCAGCGCCGCCAGCGCGGACTGCATCTTCTCCTCCAACGACTCCTGTGCGGCTGCCAGCGTGAATCGCGGAAGTCCGCCCCACAACTCCGCGAGCAGTTGGTCCCGCCGCGCCGCATCCGCAGCCAACTCGGGCTGGTGGTCCCGCCCGCGACGGCATGCTCGCCCGTGCGGCGCCTGGATCTGGCGTCGGCGCCATTACCGCGGCGACGCCTATCGCAAGCCCCGCGCGAAGTCTCCCGGGCGTCCCCGGTGTTCACTGCATCCTCGTCACCGCGGCGTCGTGTATCCGGCGCCCAGCGCTTCTGGACAGGGCGGACCCGTACGTGCTCGATGCGACCGAGTCGAGTTATTGATTCACACTCCAGGCGCCAGGGCTTCAGGAACGAGGCGCCGGTTCAGCGCCCCTTACCGGCCACACGGGAAGCGTGAACGCGGAGGGCATGGAACTGAGCAGGCCGGCCAGCGCGACGTACCAGGCGATGCCTGCGGTGAGAAGTCCGAAGTAGCCGCCAATCCGCTCCGTTTGACCGCCGAACTTGGCGAAGGTGAGCAGC
>DASRZA010000544.1:0-8186 GCA_035686845.1 Armatimonadota bacterium
TCTTATTGACGTAAACAATTCGGGGGACCTTGTATTTGTTCGCCTGCCGCCAGACAGTCTCGGACTGCGGCTGCACGCCGCCCACCGCGCAGAACACCGCCACCAGGCCGTCCAGCACCCGGAGGCTGCGCTCCACCTCCACCGTGAAATCGACGTGACCGGGCGTATCGATCACATTGATTCGATAATCGCGCCAGAAGCAAGTTGTTGCGGCCGAGGTAATGGTGATTCCCCGCTCCTGCTCCTGCTCCATCCAGTCCATGGTGGCGGCGCCTTCATGCACCTCACCGATTTTATGGATGCGTCCCGTGTAGAAAAGCATCCGTTCGGTGGTGGTGGTTTTGCCCGCGTCGATGTGAGCTGCAATTCCAATATTTCGAGTTTTGTCCAGCGTAAATTGTCGTGCCATGCTTCCTTACCTCCCGCCCTTGCCAGAAACCGTGCCACTCAGCCATTGTTGGCGCAGGGGGATGCCGGGCGTCAAAACGCCGCGGCGCCCGCGTGGACGCCGCGGCTCAAAACTTTTCAAAAAATCCTGAACAAATATGTGGCGGCTATCACCAGCGATAGTGAGCGAACGCCTTATTGGCCTCCGCCATCCGGTGAGTATCCTCTTTCCGCTTCACCGCCTGCCCGGTATTGTTGGCGGCGTCCATAATCTCACCTGCCAATTTCTCCTGCATCGTGCGACCGCCGCGCCGCCGCGCGTAACTGATGAGCCAGCGGAACGCCAGCGCCTGCTTTCGATCAGCGCGCACCTCCACCGGCACCTGGTAGGTCGAACCACCCACCCGGCGCGGCTTCACCTCAATCGCCGGCTGCACGTTGCGAAGCGCCTGCTCAAATACTTCCAGAGCGTTCCGCTCCATGCGCTTCTCGACAAGGTTAAGCGCGCCATAGAAGATTCGCTCCGCGACGCTCTTCTTACCATCCATCAGGAGCTTGTTCATAAACTTTGCTGCGGTCTCACTATGATAGACCGGATCCGGCAGCACCCGTCGCTTCGGCGGCGGCCCTTTTCTGGGCATATTCTGGATTCTCCCTCACTTTTCGGCGGCCTGTCATCCCCGGCCACCCCCATCGTTAATTCCAAACCTGTCAACACCGAATCTGCAAGCCGCGAACCCCGCCAGCCAAGTTAACGGGTCGGTCGAAACGCCCGATCTTGCGCCGCAAGAGGCGGCACGAATGCGATCGACTATTTCGGGCGCTTGGCGCCGTACTTGGAACGGCTCTTCTTTCGATCTCGGGTTCCGGCCGTATCCAGAGTGCCCCGAACAATATGGTAGCGCACCCCCGGTAAGTCTTTCACCCGGCCGCCCCGCACCAGCACCACCGAGTGCTCTTGAAGGTTATGTCCGATACCCGGAATGTACGCGGTAACTTCTTCGCCATTGGTAAGCCGGACACGGGCGACCTTCCGGAGCGCGGAGTTCGGCTTCTTGGGCGTCTGCGTCCGCACCAGAAGGCAAACGCCTCGCCGCTGCGGGCAGCCTTTCAGCGCCGGCGAGCGAGTCTTGCGAACTGGCTTGACCCGTCCCTTCCGCAGCAGCTGGTTAATGGTCGGCATGCTTCCTCCTCCAGGACCACTTAAGTCCCGGAAACACAAAAAAACCCGCCATACGTGAAACGCAAGGCAGGTCCAAAATCTGAATGGACAAGAAGGTCAGCCGGTGAGAATAAAGAGAACCTCCCGAAAACCCGCACCCCTGCGTTGTGGGCCGCGCCATCGCCTCGATCGCCCCAACTCACGGTTGGGCACGCCGAGACATCCCATGCGACACTGCCTATTGAGTATACACCACGTTTAGGCGCCTGTCAATTGCACTTTCAAGGCTGCACGCCTTTGCTAACTCTTTTCTTTCCGCTCCTGCAGGCTCGCCCGGTGATACACGTTCATTGATTATAAACACGAAACGATAAGAGCCGGCTAAGACTCCTCCTTTGGCGCGAGCGCAGGATGTTTAGCCGTGCCATAAGATTGCTTATCCAGTCCAGCAGCCACGGTATCCGGCTCTCAAGCTTGCTTACGCCAACGTTCGATCAGATCGTGCGCAGCCACCGCCCATTCCGGAAACTCGAATTGAAACCCGCACGCAGCCAGCCTTCCGGGAACGACGCGGCGGCTCTTCAAGATGAGCTCCGTTTCGGTGCGGAGAAAGACTGCTCCGATTTTCAGCATCCATGCCGCTGCGGGCAGCCCGACTTTCGTTCCCCACGCTTCGCGCAAGTCCGACATGAATTCTTTGTTGGGCAGCGGATTGGGCGAGGCGGCATTCACGATTCCTTCGATGTCTGCATGGTCGATAAAATACTCCAACGCGCGCAGAAAATCTTGCTCGTGTACCCACGAAACGAATTGCCTGCCTGAACCTGCGGTCCCGCCCAGGCCGCGTCGCACCAGCCCCAGGAGGGTATCGAAAATACCACCTCGATCCGGGCTCATGATCATCGCACTGCGGAGAGCGATCTTCCGTGTCGCGGGAGCCGGCGAGGAGAAGAACGCCTCTTCCCAGGATTTTGCGACCTCGATGCTGAAACGCCAGGCATCGGGCGCGTCTGGTTCACCGCCGCCCAGCTCGCCGGTCGCTTCGTCCATGGCTCGTTCGAACGTATGACGATAAATCGTGGCGGTGCTGGCGTTCATCCAGATCTCTGGCGGGCGTGCGGCTTGCGCGATGGCCTGGCCGACGAGTTTCGTCGTGTGGACGCGCGACTCTTTGATCTCGCGGCGATTGGTCGCGTTATAGCGGCAGTTCACGTTTCTCCCGGCCAGGTTAATGACGATATCGACGCCGTCGATTTCGGCGGCCCAGTCGCCAACCGTCGCTCCGTCCCATTGAACGGTTTTCCACGGCGCGCGAATCGGGCTTCGCGCGAGCGCCACAACCTCGTGGCCCGCCGCATGAAAATGTCGTGCGACGACCGTTCCCACCTGACCGGAACCGCCCGGCAGCACGATGCGCAGCGGTACGTCACTCATTGACACGCGGCGCGGCTCACGCGGCCGCCTCTGGCATCTCGACGCCGGCGGCCGCCCCCTCAGCTTCACCGGTATCGCCGGCATGCTCTTGCTTCGAGCAATCCCGGTTCAGACAGATAATGCTGTCTCTGTTCCGGCCCGTCCCTTCGCCCATAAGCGATCCGCATTTGGGACACTTCTGATCTACCGGCTTCGCCCAGACCGCATACTTGCACTCCGGGTAATTGCTGCAGCCGTAGAACACCTTCCCACGCTTCTTCGACCGCTTCTCAATAATATCGCCGCCGCAATCGGGACACGCCACACCGATCTTCTTGATGGCGGTGAGCGGCATGGTCTTTCTGCATTCCGGATAACCCGTGCAGCCGAGGAACTCCCCGTACCGGCTCTGCTTGATCGCCATCGGCTTCCCGCACTCCGGGCAAATCTGATCCGTAATCCGCGGCTCCATCTTCACGGACTCGGCGGTCTTCTCCGCCTGCGAAAGCTGCTCTTTGAAGGGTGGATAAAAGGTGTCCAGCAGCTTGATCCAATCGGTGTCGCCCTCTTCCACCCGGTCCAGTTCCCGTTCCATCTGCGCCGTAAACTCGACACCTAAGATCTCGGGAAAATGCTTGACGAGCAGATCGGTTACAGCGCATCCGAGGTCAGTTGGCTTGAATCGCTTATTCTCAAGAATCACGTAGCGCCGATCTTGAATCGTTTGCACAATCGCGGCGTAAGTACTCGGCCGGCCGATCGCCTGTTCTTCCAACGCCTTGACCAGCGTCGCCTCGCTAAAGCGGGGCGGCGGCTCAGTGAAATGCTGCTTATCAGTGAGCTGCAACAGCCGGAGCAGCTCTCCCGCCGTGAGCGCCGGCAGCATGCCTTCCGCCTCCTCTTCCGGGGCCGGGGGCGTCGCTTCATCTTTACCTTCAATATAGAGGCGCATGAAGCCGGGGAACTTGATGCTCGATCCGCTCGCTCGGAACGTGAAGTCCCCCGCTCCAATATCTACCGTGACCGCGTCTAAGATGGCCGGGCGCATCTGGCTCGCTACAAACCGCTTCCAAATCAGCTCATAGAGTCGATGCTGATCCCGACTCAGCTTCTCCTTTACCAGGTCCGGATGACGATGCACCGAGGTAGGGCGGATCGCTTCATGGGCCTCCTGCGCGGTCTTCCGCGATTTGAACTCTCGCGGCTTCTCGGGAACATACTCTTTTCCGAACTGCTCTTCGATATATTGCCGGGCCTCTGTTTGCGCCTCAGCGGCGACGCGAGTCGAGTCGGTCCGCATGTACGTGATGAGACCGACGGTTCCCTCTTTGCCCAGGTCGAGCCCTTCGTAAAGCTGCTGCGCCACCGTCATGGTGCGTTTGGACCCGAAACCAAGCTTAATGGCCGCCTCCTGCTGGAGAGTGCTTGTGATGAACGGGGGCGACGGATTCCTGATTTTCTCGCGCGGCTTGACCGAGTCAACCTTGTAGTTAGCGCCGTCCAACGCCGACTTTATTTCGCTGATCTCGTCCGCGTTATGAATCTCGAGCTTCTTGCCGGCGCGCTGGATGAGCCGCGCATCGAACGGCGTCTCCCGATCAAGGGGAGTGAGACGTGCGACGACGGTCCAATATTCCTCCGGCTGGAACCGCTCGATCTCGCGTTCGCGATCAACGATCAGACGCACCGCAACCGATTGCACCCTGCCGGCCGAAAGCTTACGCTGCACCTTTTTCCAGAGAAGCGGGCTCAACATGTAGCCTACAAGCCGGTCCAGGACCCGGCGGGCCTGCTGGGAATTCACCCGATCCATATCGATCATGCGTGGATGCTGAAGCGCCGATTCAACCGCCTGGCGGGTGATTTCGTTGAACTCGATCCGCTTCGGCGACTGCAGCTTCAAAGCCTGCGCCAGGTGCCACGCAATCGCTTCTCCCTCCCGATCCGGATCAGAGGCGAGATAAACTTCGCCCGACTTTGAAACCGCTTTCTGGAGATCGTCGAGCGTCTTCTTTCGATCCGGAATATTGCGATACGAGGGCAGAAAACCCTGCTCGATGTTCACCCCCATCGTCGTCTTTGGGAGATCGCGCACGTGTCCCATCGAAGCCATGACTTTATAATTTGATCCCAAAAAGTTCGTTAACGTTTTGATCTTCGCGGGAGATTCCACTATGACAAGCGCCTGGCGCATCGTTAAATTTACTCCAACCATGATGACTGCACAGCCTTTGAGAATCGCTTCAGAGTGGCGAATGGCTGCAAAACCGGAATTATAGCGACCTGCGCCGCTGAACGCAACTCTTAACAGCGGCGGCCGGGTTCATACTCTTGCGAAATGGTTGCCCGGAAAACGCCGAACCAATCCTCTCATTTCAAGAAGTGTGATAGCGGCGCCAGCCTGGGCCGGCGCCAGTCCACACTCACTGCTAAGCTCGTCAAGATGCCGCTGCCCCGAAGATAGCGCGAGCAACAGCGCGCCCTGATCGATCGGGAGATCCGGCGGTGTTGCGCCCGGTAGAGGAGTTCCCGGAGGTGTGGGACGCGCCACGAGGCCCAGCGACTCAAGAATCTGCTCCGCGTCCTCCACGAGCGTGGCCCCATCTCGTATGAGCGCGTGACAGCCTTTGCTCTGCGCTGACGAAACTAATCCAGGCGCCGCCATGACCTCCCGACCCTGCTCGGCGGCGAAGCCGGCGGTAATCAACGCCCCGCTTTTCCGTGCGGCTTCCACGACAACCACCGCGCGGCATAGACCACTGATAATCCGGTTCCGCGCGGGGAACCGCCAGCTATCCGGCCGGGCGCCCATCGCGTATTCCGAAACCACAGCGCCCTGCCCGGTTATCTTCTCAAAAAGATTCTGATTCGACATCGGGTAAGAGGCGTCCAGTCCGCATCCCAGCACTGCCACCGATCGGCCCGCGCCCACCGCGCCGGAGTGCGCCGCCGTATCGATGCCCAGCGCGCCGCCGGAGACAACGGTAACCCCTGCCGCGGCGAGTCCCGCGGCAATTGTTCGGGCCAGCGCCACACCTTCGCGCGTTGGATGTCGCGTCCCCACAATAGCGACCGCATCACCGGAGAGCGCGTCAACTGATCCTCGCACAAAGAGCGCCGCCGGCGGATCCGGAATCTGGTTCAAAAGCCAGGGGAAAGCCGGCGAATCGAAGGGTACGACTTCGACACTCTGCCGGCGAGCGAATTCCATCCAGGTAGCGAGTTCCCGCCGGTCCCGGCCGCTTTGCGCCCGTTCCGCCAGATCCGGAGTCACTCCTTCGCACTCCTCCAGTTCACCGCGAGACGCATCCAGCACGGCGCCGGGGCTGCCAAGGACTTCCAGCAATCGGCGCGCCAGCCTCGGCCGGATTTCGAGCGCCGCGAACAGGAGCCAATCGGCCAACCTCGCAGACTCATCCCCACCCACAGCCGGGAATACCTCCTGTGCCCGGGAATCGGCGTCCGGCCGGATATCAGGCATACGCCGGCTCGCGCAGTTGGGTCAGATTACCGGCGGAAGACGTATCCACGTCCTGGTGCAGGCTGCTTCCATGAGAATCCATCGTCACAACCGCCGCGAAATCCTGGCACTCCAGGCGCCACATCGCTTCAGGTATGCCGAACTCCTCCAGATAATCGACGCCTCGAACGGCCATGACGCACGTTGAATAATACTGCGCCGCGCCCCCAATGGCGTTCAGATAAACGGCGCCCTCTTCCTGCAAGGCGTTCAGCGTCTTCGGACCCATGCCGCCCTTTCCGATCACCATCCGAATACCGTGACGCCGGATAACATCGGCCTGGAACGGCTCCTCGCGGATACTGGTGGTTGGCCCGGCGGCCTTCACGCGCCATTCACCATCCTCTTTGAGCATCACGGGGCCGCAATGATAGATCACTCCGCCGTGAAGATCGACCGGCGGGTCATGATGAAGGAGATAATGGTGAATCTGATCACGTCCGGTATAAATCATACCACTCAACAGCACCACGTCACCCACCCGTAACGCGCGGACCGCTTCCTCGCTCAGCGGGGTGGTAAGCCGCACTTCACGGCCGGAGACCGGGAAGCCGGCTGTGCGGGCCATCGCGGCAGGATGCTCATCACGATAGAGCCAGTTTCGGATAGCGCCGCTGTCCGGGTCCAGAACTACGCCCAGGCGACGATACGCCCAGCAGTTATACGCCACGGAGACGAAGAAGCTGGCGGGAATCCGATTCTGTACCCCGATCTTACACCCGAGCAGCGTTACCTGGCCGCCAAAACCCATCGTCCCAATGCCCAGCTTGTTCGAGTTGGCCATCACGTAGGCTTCCAGTTCCGCCAGCGTCGGATTCGGATTGATATCGTCTACCTCCCGGAAGAGCTGCTCTTTGGCGTGCGAGTAGCCGGTCGTGCGATCACCGCCAATCGAGACTCCTATGAACCCGGCGCTGCAGCCCTGCCCCTGCGCCTGGTAGACCGCGTGAAGAATACACTTCCGTATCCCATCCAGGTCCCGGTCGGCCCGGCCGAGATGCGGAACTTCGCAAGGCAGTGAATACTGAATGTTCTTATTCTCGCAGCCGCCGCCTTTGAGCAGCAGTCGCACCTCAATCTCGTCTCGATCCCACTGATCAAAATGGATGACCGGCGTGCCCGGGCCCAGATTATCGCCGGAATTCTTGCCCGTGAGCGAGTCCACGGAGTTCGTTCGCAGTTTCCCACGGCGCGTCGCCTCCGCGACAGCTTCGCGAATCTGCTGTGTCATGACAATCTGATTGGCGCCTACCGGGCAGCGGACTTCAAACGTGGGCATTCCCGTATCCTGGCAAATCGGCAGTTCGCGCTCACAAGCCATGTCGATGTTAAGCGCAATGATATCCAACGCCTGCCCGGACCGGCTGTCCGGCTGTTCGCTGCGCATAGCCCGCTCAACCGATCGCCGCACGTCGGCAGGAAGATTGGTCGCCGTTTGTGTTACCAGATCCAGCATACTCTCATAAAACTCGTTCATCAAGATCTCCAACGATGCCACATTTTACGCATTCGAGACCCACCACCGCCTGGCCCCATTCTATTCCTGGATGTTAGCATGTGTCAATTGCGACGGGTTCGATGGGTCCGCCCCCGAGAAGGTAACTCCCGCGCCCGCACCCCGCGCCCGACGCCGTTTCCTTCGTCCACGATCCCCCCGTCTCATCCTCTCGCCCTCTCACACACTCACCCTCTCACACACTCACC
>DASRZA010000545.1:0-12166 GCA_035686845.1 Armatimonadota bacterium
CTCTTTGCAGGTCTTCCCAACGGGAAGCCTCGGATTTGCAGGAACGTACCGAGTAATGAAGGTTTGGACGGTCGAAGCCGCCTACGAACCGGGCCGGGTCCCTCATTCCGAGCTGCGTGATAATTGATTCCTGCACCCGGCTGGTGGCTGTCGCGGTTACCGCCATCAGGGGAGGACGGCCAAGCGACTGTACGGCGGGGCCCAGCGACAGGTAATCGGGTCGGAAGTCGTGGCCCCACTCACTGATGCAGTGCGCCTCGTCCACCACAAAACGGGTTACGCGGGCGCACTGAAGCGCCTCCAGGAACGCGGGTGATCTGAAACGCTCCGGCGCCACGTACAGCAGCCTGAGCCGGCCCTCGCCCAGCCGACGGATGAGCTCCATCTGTTCCGCCGGCGACTGCATGGAGTGGATTCCAGCGCAGCCGAGACGAGCGAACGTAGGCCGCCGGTTGAGAGCGTCAACCTGGTCGCGCATGAGGGCGATGAGCGGCGAGATTACGAGCGTCACTCCGGACGAAAGCGCCGCCGGCAGTTGGAAGCAGAGCGATTTACCCGCCCCGGTCGGCATGACCACCAGCGCGTCGCGCCCCTCGAGCGCGGCCCGCACCACATCCTCCTGCAGCGGTCGAAAGGAGTCGAAGCCGAAAACGTCGCGAAGCGCCGCCGGTAAATCGGAGAGAGTCGAAGCTGGCGCTTTACCGTCTATGATAGTCCGTTGTCCTTTTTTCGAGCGCTGGGTTTAAGGTTTTTCACCGCGCAGCGCCGCAAGCTGCTCTTGCAGCCGGCGAACCCGTTCTTCGGCCTCGTTGGCCCGGCGGGCCTCTTCATCCGCGCGGCGCGCGTGTTCAGCCGCGCTCCGGGCCTCTTCATCCGCTCGACGGGTCGCTTCATCCGCGCGGCGAGCCTCGTCAGCGACGCGACGGGCTTCTTCATCGGCGCGACGGGCTTCTTCATCGGCCCGGTTCGCCTCCATCTGGGCACGTCTGGCGTGTTCGGAAGCCGTCAGAAGCCACTTTCCTTCCACGGGGTCGAAAAACCGCAGCCTTTCTCCATCTTGCACAATCTCGATCTGCAGCTGCTCGCTATAAAGCCGTCCGTTCCGCATCTCGATAGGCTCATAACGATCATTTACCAACCGGAATCCCTGCAGTCGCGGTTTCAGATAGTCACCGGTTGGGTCGAACTGGAATAACTCCGGGATCTTGAGCGTTTTCTCGTAGAGCGGGAACTTGGTGAGACGATCTTCCCGCTGTGTCTTGCGCGAAGTGAACTCGAAAACGACGGCGGGCAGCTTTCCTCCCTCTTCCCAGGCTTTATAGTTATCTCTTGGATATTTGGGGACTCCGAAAACCACGTACACGTCGGGCGATACGCATTTTTTAGGATTTCCCTCTTCGTAGTAGAGGAAATTGTTACCCGAGACGTAAGTGTTGGGAGAAGTCTCATAGCGGATCATGAACGCGTCGATGGAATGAATCTCCAGATCTCTATGCTTGTCCGTTTCGGCCATGGGTTTCCCATCGGAAGAGGGATAGAATATCTCTTTACGCCGGGGCATTCTATCGGGGTCTGGCAGCGCCATTATCGTATCTCCGGTACCGGCCTGCGCCGTGCCCACAGAGTGGGACATAACAATTGTTCATCAAGAGAGGCTGCATCTCCTGCCGAGATCAGCGATTCACCCACCCGGCGGGCCTCTGAAGCGCAAACCCGCATCGGCTTTCACGCACGGGGCTCGAAGGATATCAACCCTGATCGGCGCCTCGCGCTCGCTGCGATGTCGCCTTACCCGATCGATCGTCCTCCCGTGATAGGCTCGCTGCTCTTTGTCCACTCGGGTAGGAATGGGATGAAGACAACCGCGATCACGGTGAAGGCGAAACCAAACCAGAGCAGCGTAAACCATCCATGAGCGGTGGGGTAATGATGCGATGGACCAAAGTAATCATAGATCGAGCTGCCCATCTTTTCGCCCAGGGCCCCGGCAAGAGTTATGGCGGCGATAACGAGGCCGTAGATTGTGCCCTCGATGCCGGGCGGACAGGCACGAGCCGCCACGGTAAGCAGGCAGAGGTTATAGATCATGCCGAGGAGCGAGAGGGCGAAGGCGATCACCATTCCTGACGTTTTGTCGTGGAGGCCCATGCTCACCAGGTAGAGTGAGCAATCCATGAGATAGGCGCCCCAGATCATCGCCCGTACCGGCAGCTTTCGGGAAAGTGATGCAAATAGCAGCATCGCTACAATGGCGCCGGCCGACCCATATCGTCCCAGGTTGCCGATAAACTGCTTATCAAAATGGAGCACGTCCACAGAGTAATAGAATTGAGCGAGCCCGGTTCCCGGCGTGATGATGAGGTAGAATACGAAACCGACCATCGCCCAGAGGCCGGGGGATCTCGCGGCACGCCCGAGGGCTTCACGTATCCGCGCCCTTTCGGCGGCGCGGGCCGCCATCCTCGCAGCATGATCCTCCTCGGTCTCATGCTTCTGCCGCGCGGCAAACTGCCTCTTTTCATTGATCAGTGGCGTCAGGAGGACGCCGAGGAACGCGACTCCCGCGGCGCTTCCGAAGCATAGACCATAACTCCAGTGCTGCGTCACATAGCCACTCGTTGACGCCACGAAAGCAATACCGAGACCGAGGGGAAGAAACTGCTGGAGTGATTGCAGCCGGCCGATCGTCCCGGTCTCATTGCCGATCGCCACCATCACGGCGTCCATAATCACGTAGAGCAGGTTGCCCCCGGCGGCGGTGACAAGAACGAGACAAACGACCATGCTAACGTGATACTGATGCAGGATAGTCAGCCCGAGGAATCCCAGCCCGGTAAGGATCCAGGAAATCGCGAAATAGGCGCGGCGATGATACCCGAGAATGGGTACGAAATCCGAAGCGGCGCCCATGAACGGCCGGAGGTATCCCGGAATACCGGTAATGATGCCCAGAGTTGCGACCTGGCTCGCGCTGAGGCCCATCACCTCCTTAAAAAGAAAGCTCATCTTTTCGCCGCTGAACATCCCAACAAGGCTGTTCAGGATAACCGCCGCCGTGATGAAGATCGCGACACGAATCGACGCACGCTGCGCCGGATCTTCCACCCGGGTCCTAAGAGTCGTAATTGAAAGCGCCATTATTGCTCTCCAAAGGCCAATGTATAGAAGTATGGGATGTAGCGGACGTATAAGACGGAGGCCGCTGCCCGGAAGATCGTCCAGCGGGGTTACGGTAGTATACCGCACGTTCGCCCCCGCCGGCAAAAACGACACCCGTTGAAAATAGCGCTTGCGTCCCGCTTCGCGGGGCAGCCCGTTCATCTTTAGCTGATAAACTGATAGACTGGCGCGCCGAGCAGAACGGCGCCGACCGACCAGACCGTTTGCGTCAGAATATCGCCCAGAATCAACCCGATCACGAATGGAACGGACCGGCGATAGAGGTCATTGCCGCCATAGCGAAGCACCAGCGACTTGGCCGCCCATGCGATCAGATAATGCGACCAGAATGAGTATCCGGTTCCGGTGTGCGCCAGAACGTACCCGACCGGATGGAACGGCCACCAGAGGAAGTTCTGCCGCATCGCCCCGAGACCCCAGGTAATGAGCGCCCCGACAGCGATCCAGGGGGCGCCCGCGGTATCCCAGGTGGTATGGTTGGTGGTCCAGTAAATCGACACGCTGGTCACCAGCGTCTGCCAGTAACTTACGCCTCCATACACTTTGCCTGATGCGACCCCGAGCTGGTATTCGATATAGAGCACCGCGACGAGACCAGTCGCCACACCCAGCACTGTCGCAATCATGAGAGCGAGAATCATCGTCCGCCGCGGGATCCCGGCCGAATCGCCGATTTTGAGCGATTCAACGTGGAACGGCATCGGCAGGAATCGAAGATCAGCCGACATCCATTGCATCGTGCTCAGGTTCGCGAGCTCCGCCGTGGAATAGCTTGCCGTTCCGGTGACGTTTACAAGGTTTCCGGCTAGCCCGCCAAATGGCCCAAACGCCCACGCCGGACCGGCTTCCGCACGGATTCGCGACAGCGCGGTCGCGATCAGCAGCATCAGCACGATGACGACCCCGGAAAGAATTATAGAAAGGCCGATGGCGTGCAGGAATGCCAGGATACAGAGCGCCGAGACGCCCAGGAGTCCCAGCGCGCCTCGCTCGGCCCGGTTCTTGCGGTCGGATGCCCGGCGGCGGATGCCCGGCCATGCTCGCACCAGGGGTGTAATGGCGAAGACCAGGAACGCCCCAATCGTCTGCTGCTGTGAGAACGGCGCCTGCCGGAGATAGCCCGAAGCCGGCTCCCCTCCCATCGCGACTGTCGCAACCTGAATCAATCGATCCAGGATCCCGAAGAAGAAGATGGAAAAGGAGATATCGGTCGGCGCCAGGTAGGCGAATCCCACGATAAACGGCGTGAAACCGATATACAAGGGCGCCATGGCGTTCCAGGGCCGGCCGCCCAGGATCGCAGAGTAATCGACGTGTTTCATCTGGATGGCCGGGATGGACGGGGCGTAGTAGTTCAGCGCCAGCAGACTCTCTAAGACAAGCGGGATTGCGAAGCCGAACCAGAGGAGGCCGTTCCGGTAGAGCCGGGTCTGTTCGGTCGTCATCTCCAGCGGGAGCTGCACAATCGGGAAGGTGAGGCGCTCCTCGTGAATCCAGGCATGGCTGACGAGAATCGAGAGCGCGATCATCGCAAAAGCGAACAGTATCCAGATCGTGCCCCACGCGATCATCGGAATGATCCAGGCGTGCCACGGTACGGCCGAGTGGCCCCGGAAGAGGCCTTGCAGCACGTCTTGTGACCGGGGAGCAAGCCATTGCGGAACGTACTTGTTGAAGAGGTCGAACTGGTTGGCGTCCGTGGCGTTGTAGAACTGCGCGGCGACGGCCGGATACAACGCCTGGATGGCGCCATATCCCACCATACAGGATGACGCCGAGAGCATCGCGTACATCAGCAGCAGCCGGCGGCGGGCCAGGGCGTGGGGAACGAGCCGCCGGAGCGCCACGAAGACAGCGAGCAGCAGGATTCCGGGAACGACAATCGACCATGAACTGATAAAGACCTTGCCCGGAACTTCCGAAAAGACAATCCAGACCACGACGAGAACGACGCAAACGGCGCCAAAAACGATGGAGCGAGCCCACCATCCTCGGCTCTCACGCCGGCCTCGCCCTTGCGTCAAAACCGTTCTCCGACCATGCCGGCGGTGTCGAAGCTGCCCGGGACTTCGCCGCCGGATTCGCCCGGTTCGGTGTCGGGTTCCACTGCACGGGCAGTTTCGAACTGCTGATGATACAGCCGAGAATAGAGCCCGCCGAGCGCCAGGAGCTCCGGATGGGTACCGCGCTCCACAATCATGCCCTCTTCCAGCACTAAGATCAGATCCGCCGAGAGAATCGTGGAGAGCCGGTGCGCGATGGCGAAGGTGGTGCGGCCCTGCATTAGCGGCTCCAGCGCCGATTGGATGGCGCGTTCGCTGCGGGTATCGAGTGCGCTCGTGGCCTCATCCAGGATGAGGATTCGGGGGTTCTTTAGAATCGCTCGGGCAAGCGCGATCCGCTGTTTTTCACCCCCGGAAAGCTTGTACCCACGCTCTCCTACAATGGTATCGTATCCCTCGGGAAGGCTGGCGATATGATCATGGATCGCCGCAGCTTTCGCCGCGGCCGCCAGTTCGTCATCGCTCGCGTCCGGCCGGCCGTAGCGAAGGTTTTCCCGTATCGTATCGTGAACAAGATAGGTTTCCTGAGTCACCACGCCGACGATTTCCGAGAGGCTTTCCAGCTTGATCCGCCGCACGTCGCGGTCGTCGATCTCGACGCTGCCTTCATCAGGGTCGTACAGGCGCGGAATGAGGTAGGTGAGTGTAGTCTTGCCCGCGCCCGAAGGCCCCACGAGCGCCACGAGCTGGCCCGGTTCCACCTCGAAATCGATATGCGAGAGGGTCGGTTGATCGGCGCCCGGGTCATACTGAAAACTCACGTCCCGGTAGCGCACCCGGCCCTCGACCTGCTCCGGCGCGAGGCTGACGGCGTCCGGCGCTTCGCGGATATCGGCCGGCAGATCCAGGTATTCATAGATGCGATCAAAGAGCGCCAGCGCGCTCGTAATCTCCACCTGCATGCTCAGCAGACTGTTGAGTGGAAAGAAGAACCGTCCCTGCAGCGAGGTGAACGCGACGAGAACGCCAATGGTGAGATGTGTATCCCCATGGGCCATAAAATCGCCGGCAAGCCAGTAAACCAGCGCAGGAGTCACCGAGAAAGTCAGCCCGAAGAGCGCCATCCAGTAACGCTGGATCATCTGCAGCTTAATCTGCAATCCGGTAAGTGACTCGTTTTCGGCCGCAAACTTTCTATGAATCAGCGCCCGCCGGCCGCTTGTCTTGGTGAGCAGCGCTCCGCTCACCGAAAGGGTTTCCTGCATCATCGAGTTGAGTGTGGCGAGCTGCGCCTGGCTGGCGCCCCGGACCCGGCGCGCATGGCTGCCAATGCGGGCGCCGGCCAGCGAGAAGAGAGGCACTACCCCGATGGAGAGCAGCGTGAGGCGCCAGTCGAAGGAGAACATGGCGACGACGACAGCAACAACCGTCGTGATGTTGGAGAGCATGTTGGCGGCGGAGTCGCTCACCACCGATTGAACGCCGCTCACGTCATTCGCCAGGCGGGACTGAATTTCGCCCGTCCGGGTCGCCGTGAAGAACCGCAGCGACATTCCCTGCAGGTGGTCAAACAACTGGTCGCGCAGGTCTCGCATAATCTTCTGGCCGATAACCGTGCTTAAATACGCGTACCCTATCCCGAATACGCTGGAGAGCACGCTCGCGCCGATAAAGAGAGCCGAGTACTTTTCGATAACGGGGAAGTTCACGGGATGCGCTTCAATGCCCCTGTCAATAAGCGCCTTCAGGAACCAAGGGCCGATAACACCGAGGCCGGCTGCGAGGAACACCTGGATCACCACCAGAATCACCTGCGGTTTATACGGACGGAAACTCCGAGTGACCCGGCGAAGCGTGCCGGGTCGGATTGACTGTACGTGAGTTCTTGAATTGGCCTGCTGCATAAGACGGGGGATTCCTGGTTCTGTGGGATGGGCTTATTGGTCCGACGGTCCGTTCCCGCAATCCGATAAAGTATACAATTCGACTGATCTCGCTTCGCTCCTGCGACGCCGCTGAGGAAAACAGAGTATGATAGAATTATAGAGTAGGGAGACGGGCCGGGCGGCCGCCCCGGTTTGCCGGGGAGGAAAGTCCGGGCTCCGCAGGGCAAGGTAGCGGGTAACGCCCGTCGGTTGTCGTTTTAGCGCAGCGGTCCGTCCGCTGTGGCAGCAGGCAATCAGGACCAGTGGCACAGAGACTACGAATCTCGGTCTTCGAGGGAGGCGCCGCCGCAGGGCGGGGCCGATCGAACCTCGAGCCAGCTTTCGGGCTGACAGCGGACCGTAGAAGGTGAAAAGGGTTAAACTCTACCTGGAGCAAGACGAAGAGGGAGAGGCTGAGGCGGCCCGCCGGCTCTCCAATAAAGTCGCACGAAGGCGCGGGTGACCGCGCCTCCAGAGAGATGGCCGCAATGAACAGAACCCGGCTTATGAGCCCGTCGCCCTACACAAGAACAGGAGATATGATTCGTTGGCAGATATGACGCGGCACGTTGCGAGTTGGTTCTGGCTGTTCGCGGTAGCCTTTCCGCTGGTGCTTCTTTTTGTCGTCCTGGTGGCCCACGGGTGGAAGGGTCCCTCCGAGGACGAAGATTGAGCCTTGCGCCGCCTTCTCATTAACCCGCTGGCTGTCCCGCCGCGCTTTCGGCGGCCTCTCGGCGGCCGGTTGTCGCCGCGAGAACCCTGATGATATTCCGGCCGTGCGTAGACCTGCATGAAGGCGTTGTCAAGCAGATTGTCGGCGGCGCTCGCTGGGATTCTTCCGGCGGCCCGGTCACCAATTTCACCGCGACGCATTCTCCAGCGTTCTACGCGCGGCGCTACCGTGAAGATGGCTTGACGGGCGGGCACGTGATTATGCTCGGGCCGGGCTGCGAACCGGCGGCGCGAGAAGCGCTCGCCGCGTGGCCTGGCGGGCTGCAGGTTGGCGGCGGTGTTACGGCGGATAACGCCCGGGCCTGGCTGGATGACGGCGCGGCTGCGGTGATTGTCACGTCTTACGTATTCCGCGAGGGCCGCATCGATTGGGATCGGCTGAAGAATCTCTCAAAGGCCGTTGGACGTTCCCGGTTGGTCCTGGACCTGAGCTGCCGTAAGCGAGATGGCGACTACTTTATCGTCACCGACCGGTGGCGGACTTTTACCGAAACCCGGGTTGAGCCATCGACCCTCAACGCGCTGAGCGCCTATTGCTTTGAGTTCCTGATCCACGGCGTCGACGTGGAGGGCCTCTGCCAGGGAATCGAGGAGGATCTCGTTCGCCGGCTGGGCGAATGGTCCCCGCTGCCAACCACCTACGCAGGCGGCATCCGGAACATGCGAGACATTGAAATGATTCGAGAACTCGGGCAGAGGCGGCTCGATTATACGGTGGGCAGCGCCCTGGATCTTTTCGGGGGCAGCGGTGTCCGCTACGACGACCTCGTCGCCGTGCAGCGGGAAACCTGAACCGGTCGCCCGGCAGGCGCGTTCAATCGGCAGGACGCTCCGGCGTTCGATCCCCGGTGAGAATTGATTGATGCGACTCCAACCCATGATAATCGGTAGCGTGATCGTTGATCCGCCTATACTGCTGGCGCCAATGGCGGGCATTACGGATCACGTTTATCGCCTGATCTGCCGCGAGATGGGGGCCGGGTTGGCCTGCACCGAGCTGATCTCCTGTTTCGCTCTGAGCCAGGGAAACCAGCGTACCTTGAAGATGCTGGATTGGACGGAAGAAGAGCGGCCGGTGGGCTGCCAGGTTTTTGGGGCGGTTCCCGAATTGATGGGAGCGGCTGCGAAGATCATCCACGATCGTGGCGCGGATCTCATTGACATTAACATGGGCTGTGACGTGCGGAAGGTCATCAAGACCGGCGCCGGCGCCGCGCTCATGAAGAACCCGGACCTGGCCGCTTCGGTGGTTCGCGCCATCGCCGAAAGCAGCTCCACTCCGGTAACGGTGAAGATCCGAGGTGGTTGGGGTGAGTCGGCCGATCCCACCGAAGTCGGGCAGGCTTTGGAGGCCGCCGGCGCGGCGGCGATCACGATTCATCCTCGTAAAGCCGGGCAGCGGTTCGAGGGCGCGGCCGATTGGAGCCTCATCCGCAAGCTCAAAGAGTCGCTTCGCATCCCGGTCATCGGCTGTGGAGATGTCCATACCCCCGCCGACGCCGAGCGTATGTTTGCTGAGACCGGCTGCGACGCGGTGATGGTGGGTCACGCCGCGCTGGGCAACCCCTGGATCTTTCAGCAGATGAAGAGTTACTTTGAGACCGGCGCCGCGGGAGTTGAACCCACCGTCGAGGAGAAACTGGCGATGACCGAACGCCACGTGCGCATGCTTTGCGATCTTAAAGGAGAGCGCGCCGCTACTGTCGAGATGCGCACTCACATCCAGTGGTACCTCAAAGGCGTCCCCGGCGCCGCCCGCATCCGGGACGCCGTCAACACCAGCCACACCCTCGACGCGATGCTTCACGCTCTGAGCGCCACCTGATCACTTATCTGCACGAATCCGGTCGATCATGGTTTCCGTGTCTGCAAGGTAGACAGTAATCGCTCCCACCGGGTTCGGGGCCAGAGCAGCGCGGGATTTTGAGGCAGAGCGGCTCATCCGTCACGATAGCGGCAATAGATCTTTTGGGCGAGACGAGATCAGGCGCCTACCAGCTCAGCGTGGACTCCCAGCTCACGCGCCTCCTTGTGAGTCAGGCCGAGCGCCGCGCTGATCTTGAGGGTCTCGTCAGAGCCGCGAACCTTCTGATAGGCGTCTATTATTATACGTCCTCGCTCACTATTGGGGATCTGCGCCCAGCGATCCCAGATCACGGAGACATAAAAACGATCGGTCCGCGGGACCTGCTCTTCGAGGATTAAGGGCGCATCCGTTGGGCCTTCGGGCTGCCGGGCCTCTAACTCGCGGGCGATCTCCTCCACCAACTCCGGATGGATTACAGTTTCATCAGCGTTGATCCGTTTGAATGGCATTGTTTATCTCCGGGCCGGGTCTCGGACGGCTCCAGCGATAACGACCTATCGATGAAGGCCATCGTTTATAGATCCGCGAACAAAGATGAATGCGCGCCCGCACAATGGAAAGTATGATAGCATGGTTTGGCGGCGGGTATGGAATAGCAATGACCGCGCCGGAAGCTGGAAGTGAGGGGCGACATTCGTAAGAGCGCCTAACAGATCGCGCCGGGCGGCGATTATCGTGACCATCGCGCCGGGGATTGGGACTCCGCGGCCGGGGTGAGGGTCCGGCGGAAATCGCGAAAGGAGCGGGGTTCCGGGGCCGGGGGGCGGGTCCGGCGGAAATCGCACAAGGGATTGTGCTCCTACAGGGCTGCCGAAGCAATTGTAGGAGCACAATCCCTTCGGCGATTGTCGCGGCGGCGACCGACCCGCCGGCGGCAACCCGCATTGGCCTGGTTCGGACCGCCAACAGAGCGGATTGCAGCGCCGTAGCGCCGATAGCGCTGAGCCGCGGCACTCTCTTGGAGCGTCGCTGGGGACCACGCCTCATTCGCCATGGCACGGAGCCCCACGTAATCGGCGGCGTTCTCTCCCAGTTGCGTCAGCGGTCGGCTGGGATAACTGGGTTCGCAGGTAATAAGGTATATCCCAGCGCCTCCCCGGACAATCAGCAGCGTCGCGGGCCGCCCGCGATTTCACCGCCAGGTTCGTCGCTACCGTGCTCAAGGTCGCCCGCTTCAAGGCCGCCGCCGGCTGCACCTCCAGCTTCCGCGCGGCCCTCCGGTCCGCCATTCCCGGGAGGAGCCAGTGTTCGGTGTGCCCACAAGCGCATGCCCAGTTGACCCTACGCGCCGCCCAACACGAACGCCCCGTTAATGGCAGGATCCTCGCCCGTCGGATCTAAAGCTCGGCCGTTCCTTCGGGACTTTCAGGTAAATGAACACCCGGCCCCTCCACCAGGGCTAAGCTCTTCGCTATGTTCGGCCGTCACCCACGACTACATCGGCGGTCAATCCGCCGGCGTGCCCCGTGCCACGTACCCCTCCTTCGTCCTCCGTCCCCGCGCCCGCGCCTCGCGCCTCGGTCCTTCGTCCTCCGTCCTCCGTCCTCCTACGCCGGCTGCGCCGTCAGCTCTCGGCCCCAGCGGCTCCAACACCCTCGCCTCCGGCAATTCTACCGCATCCGTTAGAGCCGCCAGCGCCCCCTCCGGTCCATCATTCTTAGGAGTCCCGGGCGTTCCACCTGGGGGTCAGTCGGGGCCACTGCTCGCCCGGCAATGACCAACGACGGCAGCCCAGACGGAAAGTCAAAGGTCACTACTCTCTGGGCGCCCGATCGATCAACGGTTCCATTCGTTTCATCCGACGGTAACGTGGATCGGCCTTGAGAGAATCGGACGCGCGCCAGAACAGACGCCGAAAGCTTCTCCATCTCCCGAGAATCAGCAGAGCTTTTGCGAGATACGAGAAAGGCATGGGGTCGCTCGGATCCGCCTCGAAGGCCTTCCATAATGTGTCCACCACCAGGCTCCTCTCGCCCAGCGCCCATTGGGCGCGGCCCAGCAGCGTCAGGGCCTCCGGATCGCCCGGATAACTCTTTTCGTAATCCTCGAGCGCCTCGCGCGCTGCCAGCCAGTCGCTCCGCGCCACGGAAGTTCTCCTATGCGTGGGAAAAATTGCAAAGAAATGCTGCAGTATCCGCCACTTGTAGCGCCCGCGAGACTGGAACGCCCTTTCGAAGAGCGTGACGCATATTGCAAGCTGCACGACTCTGTCCCCTTGATGCGTGGGGTCGACCCGCAGCGCCTCGCTGCACTCGAAGAGCGCGGCGTTCCACATATTCAACCGATGGAATGCTCCAGCTAGGGCGTAGTGGACATTCCAGATGTTCGGATCCCGGCGGAGGGCTTCCAGGCCCTCTATAATAGCCTGTTCTCCCTCACCGTTCTCGGACAGCGCTTCCGCGAGACCGGCGCGCGTCCGGGCGTCGGCAGGATTGATACGAATCGCCTCCCGGTATTCA
>DASRZA010000546.1:0-7125 GCA_035686845.1 Armatimonadota bacterium
CGACTCGCATCTTACGTCGATGGCATGACACGCGAGCAGTTCCTGGCCGACGACAAAACAAAGGCTGCGGCCGTGCTGACGGTCATCCGCACGATTCCGTCGATAGCTCGCGTTGTCGATGGCCTCATCCCATCCGAACCCAACCACGAGTAGTCACGCACCCGCAGGCTCAATTGGGAGTGGCAGAGATCAGCGCACAGCCGCCGGGCCAGGAACTGCAGAAACTCCAGTTATTGAGCGGCGGAGAGCGGTCTCTCACGACGGGGGCTCTGCTTTTCGCCACGCTTCGGGTCCGGGCCATTCCGCGGCTTCGACGACCTCTGCCGGCGCCGGGGCATCCGACGGGCCCCTCGACCTCAAGAAAAATGGCGCCCCAGAGAGCCAGCCCTGGGGTGATGCCCATCCGACGGGCCCGCACGCCGTGGTGACCCTGACCCAGGCGCCCCGCAGCCCGTTACCCGGGAGGTTCGGTCGCACAATTCGTCTTCATGGTGCGACACGAAGGAACCAGGGAACTGATCGTCTCGGCGGTGCACCCGAGCTGCGGATACACCCTGGCCTCGTATGACTCCCGCGTGGCGCCGCGGCACGCCGGTACGCTGAAGGCCTCCGTGCAGACCGACGCCTGAGCGATCCACCTTTTGCCGACTCCGGCGAAAGAGCGGGAGGCGGGGATGGATGGAGCTGCTGGCCCGCGCGACCGATCATCGGAGAGCTCAGTTGTATGGGATCCAGGTCTTTGCGCGATCCAGCGATGCTGACCCACGCGATGGAGCCGAAGATCTTCCACGGAGGCCTGAGTCTCGGCAGCCTGGACACCAGCGACCGCGACGGCCTGGCGAGCAGTACCATCGTGACACTATCCCCGCGGTCCTCATTATGGTGGTCGCCGGCGGCATATCGCCTGCCCCCGTGGTTCTTCCCAACGGGCAGATTGGGATGTCGCCTGTCCGGAACACCGCGTGGGATGGGATCCGGTAGGGATTCGCCAAAGCCTGGACGGGGGAGGGTCTTAGGTCTTAGGGGCCGAGGGCCTGGCTTTTTTCTGTGTCACAAGCAAGTAATCTCCCGATCCGACCGGATGGTGGCTCCGCGACATCGAGCATTATTCCCCACGAAGTATCCCCGGCGGGTTTATCCCAATCTGTTCGTGAGAATCCGCGTGATCCTCCGTCGGAATTCGTGGTTGCTCAATTCGGTAAACGATCCTTGGAAGGTCGATGAAGGCGATCGGTTCGAACGAGCGAGTTGCTGAAAGAGGTTGTGCAGAGGAATCGACGATGGCACGGGGTGGTCTCTGTCGTGGTAGAATATGGCAGCGTAGAGAGAGTGGTCGCAAGCGCGGATTGGCGCGGGAGGAATGGCCGTATGAGCGGAGGGAGGAGTTCGATGGATGTACCGGTTCTGGTCGAGCCGGTGGCGAATGGATTTCGTGCCACCGGAGGCGCTCCATTCGATCTGTCGGCTGAAGGCAGCACCTCGAGCGAGGCGCTAGACCGCCTCCGGGAGATGATGAGCCAGCGTGTGGCTTCAGGCGCCCGAGTTGTGTACGTATCCGTGCCGGGTGAGCACCCCGGCGCGCCTCTCGCGGGCGATCTGAAGGGTGACCCCATGCTCGACGAATGGGTCGAGGCTATGGCAGAATACCGCCGAGAGCGCGGACGCGACATGGCGTTCTGAGATGGCGCTGAATGTACTCGATACTGATACCCTGACATTACTCCGTGCCGGCAACGCGCGTATCAGTGAGCGGGTTCTGGCGTGTCCGCCAGCGGATCTTGCGATTACTGTGATTACGGTAGAGGAGCAGATTACTGGCTGGTACACGCTGCTCAGACGGGCGACCACCGCTGAGAGCCTTAGCAGGGCGTACGGGCGCCTGGCTGATACGGTGGTTAAGTTGTCCCGATTCCAGATCCTCGCGTTTCCAGTGCCGGCCGTGGAAAGTTTCCATCGTTTAAGGGCGCTCAAACTCGGCGTTGGTACCATGGACCTGCGCATTGCGGCCATAACACTTCACTATGGCGGGACCCTCGTGACCCGCAATCGGCGGGATTTCGAACGGGTGCCAGGACTGGCTTTCGAAGACTGGACCGTGCAGGTATGATGGGTCTACGAGGACGCGCGGCGCCGGCGCTGTCTTCGTGTCCCGAGCTGTCGGTAGCCCACCACCGTGCTCGATATCCACCAGCGCCCCGAGCGCCGTCCTTCAGTCTCGGCGACGTTGCGCCCTCGGGGAATGGGCATACCGGACTGGCGGCGGCTCGGTGAGAACGCCGGAATGACTATACGTGTCCTTCGCTCGCTGCTTCCGCACTGCCTCTACCACCCTTTACATCAAGATGCCGCGGGCTTTCTCTCACGCTATCGGAGCGTCGGCAGCGTGTTTTCATAGTTCGATCCGTTCAAGGGCCACGCGTACGCCCGCTGGGCCAGAAGCTCGTCTGCTTAACGGCTGAAACCCGTTAAATCGTGGCGCCGTCCCACGTCTTCCGTCCTCCAATTGGGCAGGAGTCGAGAAGGCGGCCAGAGAATAGGTCGGTGGTGAGTGCTGACAGGTAAGTGATGCATGCAGCGTAACAAGTCAGATGTGATGATTCGAGGATCATTTCGCAGCGGGAGATCATCGATGGACGATGTCTGGAAGTATAAGGCGCGGCTCGCCCCGATCTGTGAGAAATGGCGCATCCGGGAATTTGCCGTGTTTGGCACGGCCGCGAGGGGCGAGCTGCGCAGAGGATCCGATGTTGACGCCCTTGTCAGCTTCGATCCCGAGGTGGAACTGGATCTGATCGACATCCTTCATCTGCAGGACGAGCTCGAGGCTCTGTTCGGCCGCAAAGTGGATCTGGTCGAGCGCGAAGCTATCGAGACCAGCGACAATTGGCTCGTGAAGCGTGAAATCCTTGGTTCAGCGGAGCCCCTCTATGCGACCAACAGAAATCGCTGCTGATCGATATTGTATCCGCGGCCAGGCGACTCGCATCTTACGTCGATGGCATGACACGCGAGCAGTTCCTGGCCGACGACAAAACAAAGGCTGCGGCCGTGCTGACGGTCATCCGCACGATTCCGTCGATAGCTCGCGTTGTCGATGGCCTCATCCCATCCGAGCCCAACCACGAGTAGTCACGCATCGCCATGCTCCGGGTCCGGCCCATCCCGTTCTTTATCGTGGACGAAGTGGATGCCGCCTGATCACTTTATCGCCGGTGGCGGCAGGAACCCGGCGCTAACTTGCAGAACGCGTTACCGACCGCGAACGTCAGGCATACCGGCGCCTCTGTCACTCTTATCAAGTGATTGGCAAGCCTCGAGTCCCTTTTATTGGGGCCGGAATAATAGGGCAGTTGGCCCATTTTTCCAATTATGCGCACTTGCGGGACGTGGGCGGCGGTTTCTCCGGGACGTGGGCATCGCAGCGGCAGGCGCCGACCGTGTCTTCGGCAGCCTGGACGTGAAGGGTGAGAATCATGCCATCGAGCAAACCGGGTCAATTCCCTGCGGGAAAGGTGGCTGAGCTTTGCGCACTGTCACCGGCCGCCTCAACCACCAGGATCCCACGCGCTTACTTTTTCCGTGCGCTCCTGCTCATGGCGGCGCTCTCGTCGGCCGCTCTCGCTTTCGGGTCGTTCGCCGCGATGGCGCCCCCCGCGCCGCTCCACGTCGTTGTGACGGTTCAGGCCGGGAAAAGTCTTCGCGCCGTTCCACCCCTCTTCTATGGCCAGAACATCGAGTGGACCAACAGCGGCGATGGCCTCTGGGACGCGAAAGCCGGAAGCGTTCGCCCGGACGTGGCTCGTCTGCTCAGGTCGCTGCGACCGGCCCTCGTTCGCTTCCCGGGCGGCTCCCTCTCGAACGCTTACCAGTGGCAGGACGCCGTAGGCCCGGTCGTAACGCGCAAGCCCATTACCACCTACTTTAACGCCGCCAGCGCTCCCGTGAATGGCGCCTGGGGACTTCGCGGCGGAAGCGTTCAGCTCCCGGTCTATGGCTTCGACGAGCAGATGAAACTGGTAAAGCAGATCGGCGCCGCAGGTTCTCTGATTACCGTCAACGCCACCTATTATCCCGCGACACCGCAGTGGAGTGGCAGCCCCCAGCAGGCGGCTGCCTGGGTTGCCTACGCCAACGGCCGGGTGGACGGCCCGGACGCGGTAATCGGCAAGGATTGGCGAGGCATGGACTGGCGCGACAGCCGCTATTGGGCCGGCCTGCGTGTCCGGAACGGGCATTCCGCTCCCTACAATGTGATGAACTGGGAGATCGGTAACGAAGTTGATGATCGCTCCCAGGGAGCCGGCATGACCGGCTCTGTGTATGCCCGGCGCGTACACGAATATGCCCGGGCCATGATGGCAGTAGACCCGCGCATCCGGATCGGCGCCGTGCTCGGCTTCAACTGGCTGCCCGACCTGCTTCGTACCGCAGGCAGGGACATCAGCTTCCTCATCTATCACAACTACGGCCCCAACACGGGCAGCGCCGCCCTCAACCTCTGGGCGAATGGAGAGCGAAACGTAACGATAGAGACCCGGGGCGGACCGACCACCGTGGTCTTCCGGGCATCGGGGACGCCGGCGCAAGGTGTCTGGCCCGAGATGGTGGTGAGCGTGGATGGAAAAGAGGTAGACCGGTTCTCCGTGAGCGCGGACTCGACCAGGGGCCATGTCGACGAATACCGTGTCACGAGCAATCTATCACCAGGCCATCACCGCCTTTCTGTTGCCTTTGTGAACGACCTGATGACCACCACTGAGGATAGAAACCTGTTCATCCACCAGGCATGGGTGGAAAACGCGGGGCAGCGACAGCCGATTGATTGGGTGTCTCCGGCGGAGATGCTCCGGCAGGTGGCTGAACAGCCGGCCATTTTCGCTGCCCGGTTCGCGCAGATACGATCGGCGGTCCGCCGGTACCTCCCTGCGCGGCAGGGTCAGATCCAGGTCTATCTCACAGAGTTCAATGCCATGTACACCAACGCCGACGTCGACGCCCGGCAAATCAAAGATCTGAAGAGCGCGCTCATGGTGGACGGAATCTTGCAGCGGGCGCTGGACGAGCCGCTCTGTGTTGAGACCAACTTCTGGTGCCTGAACTCCTGGTACTTCCGCATCGTGGAACTCGGTCCGCACGGCGCGTACCTGTCCCCCGCCGGCGACGTTTACCAGCTCTTTACCGATATGGGAAGCGGAACGGTTGTTCCCGCGGTCGTAACCTCACCGGTTCTGGTCGGAACCACGCCGGCGGTCCCTGCGGTTTCCGCAGTCGCCATACGGAACGGGCGGCGCCTCACCGTAAACTTGCTAAACTTCGATGGAGACTCGCCCGCCAGCGTAGTCCTGGACATCCGCGGGATGAGCCGGATCCGCTTCGCCCGGGCACGGGCGCTGGTCGGCCCCAGCGCAGACGCCACCAATGAACCCGAGGCGCCTCTCCGTGTCCACCTCGCGCCGCTCGCCGTGAAGTTTTCCGGTCGGAGCGCTCGTCTCGTGGTGCCCGCCCACAGCGCCGCCACAGTTGTGCTTGGAGAATAGAGGATCAAGCTCCGGGCAAATCAGCCACCGGCCATGAAGCTCTCCACGGCGCCTTACAAGGCCCGCAGCGCCCGCTGCGCCGCTAACCGGTCAAGCTGGATCGGGCTGTGAAGGAACGGAACGATAGCCGCCCGCACGGTGGCCCTCTGACTTGCGGTGAGGTTTTTCAGCCTCTCCGCGATCGTCATTACCCGGGCATGAACTAACGCGCTACGCGATGTGTTGAGAAGATGCAGCGACCATTCCAGATCAGCATCCGAGATGGCGTGGGCTGAATCCGACTGGGCCGCCAGCGCCCGCAGACGCGTGTAGTCGTTCTGCGATACAATGCCACGTTTTTGCATTGATGCCCCAGCCGTCGCAATCTGCTGCGGACTTTCGATGTTTCGGCCCGAAGAACCGCATCCTGTCATCGAAGCGACAATGCTGGCTGAGACTCCTGCCGCGGCAATCCATCGGGCTAATAATACGAGTCGTTTCATCATGGTCCTTTCATGCGGCGTTCCCGCACGGCGACAGACGCCTGCAGCGAATGACATCCCTCTGTCAGCGCGGCCCGGATGGGGACGCCCCCGTCTGCCCGAATGCGTCGCCCAACTGGTAAAAGCTAAGTTCTCTGACGTGTAAATCTGCGAATAACACGTTGTAGCGCGCGTAGATGCACGATTCTTCGGGAAACGGCCCGTCCGGAGCACCGTGCCAGGCCGCACCGGCGTCAACGACGACCGCGGCGCGCGAGGGAAATTGAAGCGATCCGTCCCGCAGGTGGTAACCGGCGTACTCGGTGAGATAAAAATAGCTGGTCCCATAAGTTTCATATACGGATGATGTCTCGGGTATCCCCCACCCGGGGCACTGTTCCAGCACGGGCATTCCGAAGTCGGACGGACAGCGGAAAAGCTCACGAGACCGCGTATAGGGATAGAGGACGTCATGGAACTCCGGGAGATTGGGGACGATGGATTCGAATTCCGGATCATCCGACCACCGGTCGGGGTGGAGGCGCACCGCAGGGTTGATCGCAAATGGGTAAAAACCGTCGTAGTCCTGTTGATAGATTGACAGGGCCGCTCCGATTTGACGCAGGTTGGAGATGCAGGACGCGCTGCGCGCGCGCGCACGAACTGCGGAAAAGACCGGCAGCAGGATAGCCGCAAGTATCGAAATGATGGTGATGACAACGAGGATCTCGATGAGTGTAAAGCCCTGTTTTCGACTATTGGCGCCAGCCATGAACCATTTCCTTCCCATACAGATGTCAACCCGCCCCAACGAGTTCGCGAGCCGATCCGGCGTCGCGATTTGGAGACGGTTTCGATCTCACTAAAGCATGAGTGGTCGAAATGGCGCGATTTCCCACGCGGGATTCTGGCCTTGCGCATTGTTCGGCGGCTGCACACGGGCGTGCTTTAAGAGGCTGATGCGCCGGGGAAATAGCAGCGCCGGCGCTTTCGGCCCCTCTGCCATGCCGACTCAGCGGTAGCTTAAAATGCGCTCAGCCCACGCTGCTCCGTGGTTCGGCCAAGCTGGCTGGGGCTGTGCTCGGAGGATAAAGCTCTGCGGAAATCGGCCACGGGCGATTTTCAGT
>DASRZA010000547.1:0-16935 GCA_035686845.1 Armatimonadota bacterium
AGGACATGGATCGGCTCTATGCGCAGCACACCGAGGAGACCGGGCAGGTCTTCCGGCCGGAGGCGGTTGCGCGGGCCTGGGACATGACCCTGGGACAGCCCTGGCTCGTGAATGCCCTGGCCTACCAGGCCTGCTTCGAGAACAAGGAGGGTCGAGACCGCACCCGACCCGTTACCGCAGAGGATATGGAAGAGGCGGCTGAGCAGTTGATCCTGAGTCGGACGACGCACCTGGATCAACTCGCGGACAAGCTGCAGGAGGACCGGGTCCGCAGCGTGATCGAACCGATACTGAGCGGAGAGAACGGAATCCAGCAGATCCCGACGGATGACCTTCAGTATGTGGAAGACCTGGGCCTGATCCGGCTCAACCCTTTCGTCCGTATCGCCAATCCTATTTATCAGGAAGTCATTCCACGGGAGATCACCTTCAGTGAGCAGCGGATGATCCCGCAGGAGACCGCCTGGTACGTGGGACCGGACGGGCGCCTGAACATGGAAAAGCTGTTGGCCAGGTTCCAGCAATACTACCGGGAGAACGTGGATGCGTGGTTGCCAGGGTTCAGCTATCGCGAAGTAGGGCCGCAGCTCCTCCTGCAGGCTTTTATGCAGGGGATCGTAAACGGAGGCGGACGGATACACCGTGAGTATGCCCTGGGCAGGGACCGCACTGATCTGCTGGTGCTCTGGCGGGGTCTCTCATCCGCGCCTCATCCCGACTTCTTCGAGCAGCGAATCGTGATCGAGATGAAGACGCTGCGTAAGAGCCTGGACCGGACGATTTCAGATGGGCTGGAACAGACGTCGCGTTATATGGATACGTGTGGAGGCAGCGAAGGACACCTGGTGATCTTCGACCGGACCCCGGGCAAGACGTGGGAGGAGAAGCTATTCCGGGAGGAGCGGCAGTACGCGAGCAGAATTATTACCGTGTGGGGCATGTAGCGAATATCCGGCTATTGGCGCCCGGACCACGGCGATAAGGTATTGGATCTTAGGGGCCCAGTGCGTAAGACCGGCCCCGCCTTCCATTGGGGTTTTCCTTCGCGCCCTTCGTGATCCCTTCGTGTCCTTCGTGATCCCTTCGTGTCCTTCGTGTTCGCTTTTTCGCTCTTAGCAAGCCCGTGTGAGCCCACAGCGGCCGTGCGCCGGCTCATCGCGGCTGGCGGGCCGCCGGAGATACCGGGTTCAACGCGTCCAGAACAACGTTCGCTGCACGGCCGGCATCGAACGCGGCGTGGTAATCACCGGCGCCCAGCGCGACGCGAGCTTTGAGGATGCTGGCGCTGGCGCCTTTCAGCTTCTCCCGCGCCGCCGGGTCGGGAGCCGACTCGCGAGTTGCGCGGAGCCGGGCGTCCAGGGCGGCGAGGGCGCTGGAGAGAGTCGGCTGCGGGTGTACCCGGAGTCGCATGAGCTCAACGAGCTCGGACGGCGTCACCACCCGAACGTACGGCTGGAGCCTTTCCGAACACCACTTTGCGGCGGCCATGCCTCCCCCGGTGTCAGGGTTGGCGGTGCTGTTCTGATCGATCTCTTCGTTCCCGACCGGTTCGTCTTTCCCCAGGTGTTTGAACCATGACCAGGCGTGGACGATGACCACGCTGAAATGGTCGACATCATCCGGGGCGCCAAGATGGGGAAGTGCGTTGATCATCCCTGCGATCCGGGCCGGGCCTCCGCCACCAGGGAAATCGGCGTGGTTCCAAATGGCAAGCTGCGTGGAGACGATGGGCGTTTCACCATCGGCGCCGCCTGGAATCCAGTGAACCGCGCCGTGGCCGCCCGTATAAGGACTGTACTGGATGGTAACGATGCCATCGAGACCGGGCAGCCAGTGGACGTAATCATGGCAAGCGTCGAAGGCAGTCTGGCAGTCCCACTTCTGAAAGTTCGCCATCAGGAGGGAGAAGCCTCCGAGGTTAAAGTAATAGCCCAGCCGCCGGGCGTGCAGGTCCATCGAATCGACGCCGGTGCGGAGATTGCCGTACAGGTCCGGGTAGTAGTAGCCGCCGGCGAAGAGCAGGAAGTCGTCGCCGGGTTTGGCCGTGCTGAACAGGTACTCCAGTGTGTACGGACAGATTTGGGCGAGGTCGGGGTAGTCGATGGTCCAGCCAATCGGCACGCTCCCCCGGTCCGGGCTGCTCCACCAGCTCCTACGGCCGCTCACGTAGAATCCACCCATCAGCCATTGCTCGTTGTCCCCGTCGCTCATGGTAAACGCTGCGTAATGCACGTTGTCTTCCCACTTCAGGTCCCACAGGGATGGAGTCGGAGGCTTCCTGAGCGCACTTGAGGGCACGGGGGTTTCGGTTGCGAGAGCCGGGAGGTTGGCGCACCAATTCGAGGCAGTCTGAAACGCGGCCCGCTGGGTGGATGGCTGCGTGACCCCTCGCTCGTCGTCGCCGACCGGCCACCCGAGGACGGGCGAGTCGGGCTCCAGCCAGGAAAGAACGCGCTCGTACGTCGGCCCGGTTCCGGCTATCATGAACGCCTGCATCGCCACCGTCATCTCCCGGATATTGGACACCTTGGGATCCTCAGCGGCCAGCACCCGGCGGCTGAACCAGCGAGAGTAGCGATCGAAGCAGCGCTGTTCGGTCCATCCCCGGACATCGCCCACTCGCTGCAGACCGTGCGCCCTGGCTTCGGCCTCAAGGTCTTCTGAGATGGCCACGCCGCCGAACAGCGCGGCAAGTGACGTCGCGACATTGGATGAGGGGTCCAGGGGACCATCGTGGTAGATCTCCCGGTGGGAGTCATCATAGTGGTACAGAATGTAACCTCGAACGACGCCGTCCGCCTTCAGCCTCGCCAGCACTTCCCAGGGGTCCAGTGGGCCCTCTACGGTCGCGCCCGTCCGCTTCACCATTGCCTGAAACCAGCGCGCGTAGGCGGGATCGTCATCCGGGACCCATATCAGGTCCCGCGTCTTGCCCATCAGCTCGCTTCGAGCCGCGAGACCGGCCATCGTCTGGATGAATATGTTCCACTGCGGCGTCGATGAGGGTTGCTTGAGCGTGATTATGTGGAGCGGCCGCGGGAACCGGGGCCAGTAGCGGTAAGGCTGGTCCGACGAGAGAACGCCGGAGGCGGGAAGCGGATGAGCGGTGGCCGCCATCTCCTCCGCTATCTCTTGTGGCGGCAGCGCCCGGTTGTAAAGCTGCGCCTCATCAATGATCCCATCGAAAGGCTCGTTCACGGCGCCGACGTCCTGGGTGTTTCCAATGCCGATTCCGGGATGCCTGGCCGGGTCAAGGTCTCGCAGTGGCCGGAGATTGGTGGCTGCCTCGGCCGCCGGTTTGCCATCGACGAAGAGGCGCATAATCCGCGCCTGCGCGTCCAGGACCGCAGCGACGTGGAGATACCGGCCGAGCGGGATTGACGTCTGGAGCTCCTTCGCCGCCGTCTCGGACTCAATGTGGAATCGGAGCGTGGCCCGCCCGTCCTTCTCGTCCTGCACGTCCAGATAGTAGGGATCCAGCCCGTTACGGTCGTCTCCTCGGAAAAACACCTGGTGGATATTACCGGGGCGCGCGGAATCGGCCTTGATCCAGGCGCAGATGGTGAGCGAGCCGTCGGTGGCGAAAGCAGGCGAATCCGGGATCTCGACGCCGCTCGAAAAGCCGTCGAACAGGAATCCCTGCCGGCCGTCGACCGGCGCGAAATTGACGTTTCCCACCGGAGATCCATCGTGTCCGCCGATACTGTCGGCGTAGCTGCCGTGTGCGCGCCACCACCCGACCGGGCCGGGCGAAGAGGACTGTGCTCGAACCTTGCCGAGCGACATAAACACGAATGCGAGGGTAAAGAAGCAAAATGGTTTCATGCAAGAGTGTGGGATGCGAAAGAATTGGGCGCCCGTATCAGCTTCTACGGGGAGAGCCTGTTTCCTGCTTCACCAAGGTTCTCGGTAAAACGCCCCGAACCGCGATTAGTAGACTCAACGCTTGCCCTGCGGTAAAATCCAGGTTAGAAGGAGCACGCCGTCATGGCCGTAACTGAGATCTACGAACAAACCATCAAGCCATTACCACCCGAGGACCGCTTCCGATTAGCGACTTTGATCCTGAACGACATTCCTCCGCAATCGGTTGTGGAATACAGCGAGGAGTGGTCTGAGGAGGACCTCCAGGAGTTCGCCCGGTCAAGCTGGGGGAATTCCGCCAGGTCCCTTGGTGACGAAGAAGATGCCCGATCCCGGTGATACAGGCGCGCCTGGCCCTTGCCTTGTGCCTTCCCGATAGTGGCCGTGAGTAGGCGCCTCCACGAGCCCCGTGTCATTTCCGACCAGGTTCTTTTCTGGGCTGAGATAAGGCCGGCATTATATTGCAATGTGCAGTATTAACAGGATGTCGGCGAGCCGCAGCGAGACCGGCACAAACCGACCCCTGGAGAGTGTTCTCCAGGGATCGGTTTGTGCTCAAAAACGGAGTGGGCGGGATTCGAACCCACGGTAGCCTTGTTAGACTACGACGGTTTAGCAAACCGCTGCCTTCAGCCGCTCGGCCACCACTCCAGCTTGGGTACGGCTATTATAGCACAGGATATTCCGGCGCGGAGCGCGCGTGCGCGGACGTAGGAAAACTTCGCCGCGGAGAACCGCGGAGGAACTTTGGCCGCAGAATGGATGGCGCGGTGGGGCGGATCGCACTGCGCGGATGAACGAACGCATGGATGAGTTGAGGAGGAACGGCGGCGTCCCGGAACTCCTGGGGGCAAGTCGGAGTCTGCCGGGCCGGGCCAAAGCGCGCCGTAGATGACAGCGCTGCACATAGCGAGGGGCCGGCGCGTCCACCAGATGTGCAGCGTGGAGATATGCCCGTGCCGGATGGACTTCTCTCGCCGGGCGCCAGAGCCTCCTGTTGAGAGTATCTGATCACTTTAGCTTCGTTCCTATCCACTTTGGCCTGTCGGAAGATTGGGAGCCCGGTCGACGCCGCGCACTTACCGCGCACTGATGGCGCACTTACCGCGCACTTACCGCGCACCGAGACGGTCCGCCTCGGGTCCCATTGGCAGCACATACCGGGTCGCTGGTCCGGCGCCAGCGCGACACAGGATCCCTTTCTCCGATAGCGCCGCCAGATCTTTCTGTGCCTGACGCCTTCCCACCCCCGACAACTCCCGCAGGCTTCGGACGCTGATGCTCCCGTACTCCCGCACGTACTCCAGTGCCCTCACCTGGCGCTGGTTGAGCCCCAGGGCATCCCGTTCGGATGGATTCTCGCGTTCCGTCGCAACCGGCGCCGGCCGGAACCGGACGATAAAGACCTCGCCTTCCTGGATAAACTCGGGGCGAGGCAAGCCCCTGGTTTCACACTCAGCGATTATGCGCAGGGTTCCGCTCCCCCACTGCTCGATCAGCCCCGCCCGATGAAAGGCGTCGGCAAGGAGCGGATTCCGCGGGTGGGAGTGATGCGGTCCATAGAGGCTATCGATCGTCAGGTCATAGGGCAGGGTTCCGGGATTCCACACCTCGAGCCGGTCGTCGTAGATGCGAAGCTGGATCGACGCGGCGTGGTAGTAGCGGCGGTGAATCAGCGCATTGATCAACGCTTCTCGCACGGCCAGTGTGGGGTACTCGGGAATCCGGTCGTGCTGCACACCCGGTCCCACGACCAACGCGTTTCGCGTGTTGCGGGCGATAAACGCCATCGCCTCGTCTAACTGCAGGAAGAGCGTATCGCGGATGGTCCGCTCGTCCAGGAACTTGACTTCTGAGGTCCCGAGAAAGCGGCCGCACTGCACGACAGCCCGGAGGTGGAAATGCTGTGGATCTCTGGCGAAGAGCAAAGGCGCGCCGTTTGTCAGGCCCTCCGCAGTGCGGAGCTTGAGATTATCGAGCACCGCCTCCACCGGTGTCCCAGGGTTGAGCCCCGCGCGGCGGAGGAAGTCACGCACCGCCTCGGCACTCATATCCTCAAGACGGAACTCCCTGCACACCAGCGCGTCCCATGAACGGCCCGTAGTTTCCTCGATCAGCCGCTTTGTTTCCTCGCGCGAGAGCACCTGATTCGTTCGCCCCACGCGCTTGAGCGGTTTCCCAAAGGCGCAGACTGGCTTGATCGGACTCTCTGCAACTTCGACGGTAATGACCGCGGAAGAGTCATCGCCAGCCATTTTGATAGAAGGAAACTGCGGCGGGTCCGTGTTCCGCTTGATGTCGTTGGCCAGGTTCTCCAGGGTGTTGGCTCCGATCTGCACGCCAATGTACGAGCCATCATCCGCGATGCCGAACCGGACCACCCCGCCGCTGGCGGTGGCAAAAGCCGCGACGGACTCAATGCCGGCCCTCGTTTCGCCGAGGGTCCGCTTGTTTTCCGTTTGCTCGCACTCTTGATGTGTTATCGTCACTATCGCCTCAGAGCCCTCTCTTCGGCGGTCGGGTCATCGGCCGGGAGGCAGTGGAGCCGAGACATCCGGAGGAAGCAGTCGTAGACCGCTTCAAGATAGCGCGGTCGAGGATCGACACGAGCGATGGGGAGGGAGAAGTAAGGATCGTACTCGTAAGCCAGGCCCGACCTCATGGCCACAATTCCCGGTCGGAAGCGGCGGGCGCCCCCATCGAACGGCTCGGTCTCAGGAGCGGCCTTGGGGCGATCGATCTGCGCCGACTCGACACGGATTGGTAGGGCTTACCACTCCGCAGCCCGGCGCTCACGAGCTTCACCGAGGGGTCTCGGCGAGATCGCCCGGGACCTGATTTGTGTTCAAATACGGAGTGGGCGGGATTCGAACCCACGGTAGCCTTGTTAGACTACGACGGTTTAGCAAACCGCTGCCTTCAGCCGCTCGGCCACCACTCCAGTTTGGGTACGGCTATTATAACACAGGATGTTCTGTCGCGCAATGTGCGCCTCGCGCCCTCTCCGCGGAGCTTTGAACGTTGAGTGATGTCATTTATTTTGGAACAAATCTCGGGTTTGCCCGGTATGTATGGGATGCGCCGGCGGCGCTGGACATCGCTTGCGACGAGCTCGGGCTCCGGGTGGTGGAGCTGGTGGCCGAGAATGATTTTGGGCCGGCTCTGTTTACGCTGGACCGGGAGGCGTTCATCCGCCGCCATACGGCGATCGGGCGTCATGCGCGGGAGCGGGGCATTCGGACGCCAACCGTGTTCACGTTTTACCGGGAAGGAGGCGCCATCGCGCACCCGGACCCGGCGGTGCGAAGGGCGGCCGAGCAGTCGCTCTTGAGCCTGGTTTACCAGGCGAAGGCCAGTGGCGCCGGTTATGCCTGCGCCGCGCTGATGACGGCGAGCCGCGAGGATTTTGAGCGGGAGCCGGAGACTTGCCGGGCACGGGCCATGGAATCATGGAAGAGGCTGATGCAGACGGCGCATGCGGCGGGACTCGAGGGACTGATACTGGAGATGAGCGCGCAGGCCCGGGAAGATTGCGCGACCATCGCTCAGACCCGGCGCACGCTGGATGAGCTGAACGAATTCCACCGGGATCATCCCGAAATAACGGTTCCGGTCCATCTCTGTTACGACGTAGGCCATGGCATCAGCCGGGCCGAGGCGCCGGATGACGCGGAACGGGATTTTGCCGCCTGGTTCCGGGCCTTCCCGGACGCTATCCGCGAGATTCATCTTAAAAACACTGATTCCGAATTCTTAGCGACGTGGCCGTTTACACCGGAGCGCCGGGGAATCATTGAGCCGGACTCGGTCGTGGGCGGCGTCAGAGATCTGCTCAAACGGGAAGTTTTTTTGATCCTCGAAATCGCCGGCAAACGGGGACGCGAGATCGGTGAGCAGGCGATTCTTAAGGACCTGAAAACAACCGTGCAAGTTTGGGAGGCGGCGCTCCATGCGGGCGGCTACCGGCCTCGGGGCGATGGCGCCTGGATCCGCGTTCACCCGGCAGGCTAGATAGAGTATACTGGGAGGACGGAGCGAGAGACGCGAAAGGATGAAGGATGAAGGATGAATCACAAGCGCTGAAGTCACTCGCGCCGCTTCCCGTATCGGTAAACATCAGGGATGCGTCAAACGTCCGAGCATAGGCACCTCTCCCCGAAGCGGGGAGAGGCCGGGAGAGAGGTCCGGGATGCGCGGTGTACCTCGCGCCTCGCGCCCAGTACACCGCGCCCGCTTTTAAGGAGAAATGAATGAGGATTGTCACGGGGAAGGAGCGGCGGTCGCTGGCTGCGGAAGGGCGGCAGATCAAGTTACGGATAGAAGAACTGGGTTTTCCGCGGCTGTGGGGATCGGCGCCGGATGATATTCTTCAAGATACGCGGGCGTGGCAGAAGAAATGCGCTAACGCCGGGATGAGCGCGGCTTCGGTGTATGAGAAATTGGGGGATGCGGCGCACGTGAGCGCGACACAGGCGCTGCTCGTGATCGACGAGACACTGCTCCAGTTGGATCCGCCGGGCATGATTGGCGGGTAGTGACGTCAAAGTGGGCGCGGGAAGTTTTAACCGCCGGTGGTGAAGCTCCAGCGCCGGGAGATGTCTCGACCGCTCGCAGTGGCGCCGCGCACTGAAACCACATAGGTGGTATGAGGCGACAGTGGATGAGTCGGGATCAAGAATATGCCGTTGGTGAGCTCGGTGTCATCGGCGGGTGTGTTGAGGTAGAACGGGATGGCATCCCCGGCGGCGTCGGTGAGGGAAGCCTGCGCGGAAGCAACCGGATCGTTTTGGGAAGACGAGAAGCTGAAGAGAGTGATGGGATACCCGACGACTCCGCTGACGTGATGCAGTGCGAGAGGATCGGGGCTTTCGTCATCTTGCCAGGCAGTGGGAATGTTGCGCTGCCCGTTGGTCGGGTAGACCACCACGGCGGTGGTGTCTGATCGGCCGAAGTCGAAGGTGGCGCGGTCGCCATCGAGGGACGCGCCGAAATCGGGAGTTCCGGGCTCCATAAACGCCGCCCTGTGGTAGGGAGCGTTCATCAGGCTGCGCACGGCGGCGGCGGGCGTTGCTTCGCCCTCGGCAACGTCCTCGCACCCAAAACCCGCGTAGCCGTACGCGGCGGCCCGATCCCACGGATCAACGCCCAGAAAATCCTTCTCCGCCGGCGACTCGACATGACCGCTGAGCCGGTTGATCTCCAGGTAACGGGAATGAGCTGCCGCGGCCGCGCAGAGCGGACTACTGATATTCATTGGATGGAGTCCCATGATCCGGCGGTACGCGTTGACAATGTCAAGCAGTGAGCGCTGATTGCTGTCCGGCGCCGACAACTCCACCGCGTGGGGCGGGACGGTAAAACTCCAACCCTTTTTCATCGGGTAGGCGCCATCGATCGTTAATCGGCAATAAACGGTATATTGCCCGGGAGCAAGAGCGCGGGGCGGGAGGTACTCCACGGCGTGCCGGGCCGCGGAATAGCTGGCCGGTACGCGAGTCCCGTTCAGCAGCATATTGACACCGGTAACGGCGCTCCCGTCCTCGGGATAAAGCACCCACTCAACATTGGGACGCGCGATCTGCACGGTGCCGGTTGGCGATGGCGGCAGATAGACGCATCGCATCCCATGAGCCGGCGCCTGGGACGCAAAAAGAGCAAGAGCAACGGCAATACAGCACGAGAAAAACGATCCGGCGCAATTTCGGGTCTGTGCCCGTGATACTCCATCCAGTGCGCGACAGCCGTGAACGCGTGTCAATCTCATAACGATCCTACCTCACCTACCCGACGCGGGCGGCGCATCAGCGGTGGATGGCGCCTGGCGCAGGCGTGGGATAGTCGCATCCCAAACATACCACCGGTCAAAAGCATTGCTGCGAAGCCAGTACTCTTACAGGGATGGCTGAGAGATCCTCAAGCCACACTCTCCGGAACGAACCAAATCGGGAGGCTGATTCGGACGCTGGCCGGATCCTGCCTTCCGCAATCTGTGAGCCTGCGCCCACCCTCCAAAACGCTCGGAGTCAAGACTGCCGGAAGAACTGCGCAGATTATACCCAAAACATACATTTTCGCGCAAGCACAAGCGCTAAGAGCGGGCCCGAGGCGTGGGGCGCGGGGCACGGGCGTCCGGATTCTACCCTCTCACACACTCACACACCCACACACTCACACACTCACACACTCACACACTCACACACTCACACACTCACACACTCACACACTCACACACTCACACACTCACACACCCACACACTCACACACTCACACACTCACACACTCACACACTCACACACTCACCCTCGCTCATCCGTCCTCGTTACTTCCTCAAGCGGCGGAATGGAGGGCTGGGCCCCGGGCCGGGTACAGGCGAGAGAGGCGGCGGTTACAGCGAGTCGAGCGGCGGTTACGAGGTCGGCGCCGCCGGCTAAGAATGCGGCGAGCGCGCCGCTAAAGACGTCGCCGGCCCCGGTCGTATCGACCACGTCAATCGGCGGCGCCGGAATATGAACCGGACTCCCGGAAGACGCGAGGACCAGAACGCCTCGCTCACCGCGAGTCAATACAATGGCGCCGGCGCCGGCGATCAGGAGTCGCTCCGCCAGTTCTTCGGGGGTCTCGGTTTGCGCTTCGGGCAGCCCCAGAAGGCGAGCCGCTTCCGATTCGTTGGGAGTGAGGATGTCAACCAGGGAGAGCAGCTCACGATCCAGCGCTGCGGCCGGAGCCGGATTCAGGATAACGCGGGCTCCGGCTTCGCGACCCCGCTCCAGCGCGCGGCGGACAGTTGGGAGCGGAGTCTCCAATTGACAGAGAACGACAGCAGCCTGCGCAAAGTCGGCGGCAGCGCTATCGACATGCGCCGGAGAGAGTCGGCGGTTAGCGCCGGATGCAACCACGATTCGATTTTCGCCCGAGCGATCAACCCAGATGAACGCGGCGCCGGTCGGCGCGTCGGGAATCATCACGACGTGCCGCACGTCGATTCCGTCACGCTCGCAGCCGGCGCGGGTAGCGGCGCCCGCAGCGTCGTCTCCCACGCACGCGATGAAAACGACCGGCGCGCCCATGCGAGCGGCGGCCACCGCCTGGTTCGCCCCCTTGCCGCCCGGCGCCGTAAAATATGTCTCGCACAGCACCGTTTCACCCGGTCCCGGCGCCCGTTCCACCTGTGCAACCAGGTCGAGGTTCGAGCTTCCGACAACAACAACGCCAGGATGGGAGAGGGACATGGGAGAAGGAATCATTTTTTCAGGGAATGAGCACAACCTTAGTGCAGTGATCTGTTTTCGTTCTGGCCGCTGTCGGCGCCTGATCTACGATTGCGGTACTCTCTCGTATCGTCACCGAATTATCTCCTTTCCATGATGGGCTGCGGTCCATTCTATTCGAGCGTCCCTTCGTTGTTTCGCTCCGCGGCGCGGTCAGCCAGGTGGGTAAGAACGGAGGGCGCCCGGCGAGAGCGGCTCTCCCAGCCCGTTTTGACGATCTCTCCTCGATCAGCGGTTGGTCCCGGTAATATCCGGTTGAGGAGCGCCATCGCGCGCGCGGTCATACCCGGAAAGAGGGATGCGCCTAACACCAGCGCCTTTGCCTGGACAGTGATCACCAATCGTGGAGCGCCGCGCCGGCACGCCGCAAGGATCTGGCGGGCGGCGGATCGGGCGTCAACGGAACTGACGGGAAGCGCGCCGCTGACGGAAAACCAGGCGAACTCTTCCTCATGCTGCCCTTTGAAGAGAGCGTTCAGATGCGATCCGGTGCGCATTAAACCCGGACAAACGGTGGTGACCTGGATGCCGTATGGAGCGAGCTCGGTGCGAAGGCCATCGGAGAGCCCGACGAGAGCGAACTTGCTGGCGCAGTATGGCGCCAGGTGCGGAATGGCGACCAGCCCACCAATGGACGAGATATTGACAATTCGGCCGCCGCCGCGCTCGCGCATTTGTGGAATCACGCGGAGAATCGCGTAGAGCGGGCCCCAAAAATGAACCGCCATCGTGTTCTCAAAATCCTCGAGGCGCATCTGTTCGAGCGGGCCCACCTGAATCAATCCCGCATTATTCACGAGCACGTCCACCGCGCCAAACTCTTCTAGAATGCTATCGACAGCGGCGTCAACATCCGCCTGCCGAGAGACGTCGCACGGAATGGCGAGGACTGCGGCGCCGCCGGCCGCCAATTCCTGGCGAGCACGCTCCAACTCGTCCTCATCACGAGCGAGCAGCGCCAGCCGGGCGCCCTCGCCGGCGAACTCCCGAGCCAGCACAAGACCAAGTCCCCGCGATCCACCGGTAATCACGACTACCCGGTCTCGGAAGCTCGTCGTCCGGCGCCCGGCGAGCGCGCGGGCTGCCAGGAATCCCACCACCCCCGCCGCCGCAGGCCCCAAGAACGAGCGCCTGGCGCCCGGCCCGTGGAACGAGTTGTCGGGTGTTTTTGACTCATCCTTCATCCTTCATCCTTCATCCTTTGTCGCTCGTCCTCCGTCCTTCGTTCTCGTTCAGATTCCCTCCGGATAGGTCTCGGGCAGATCCTGATCGTCCCAACCGCTTGACCGGTCGAGGGGTTCGACGGCGCGGGTTTCGTCGAAGTGCAGAATGGCGTCGAACTGATCGGGAAGATCGGCGCCGAAGTAATGGCTGACCCGTTCCGTCTGCGGCAAATAAATGACGCCAATAGCCCTCTCGAGCCGGGTCTGCCGCAGAAGATCGGCGGCCACGTGCAGATTTAGCGAGAACGCGGGCAGATCCAGCTCATGAAAGTCCGCTTCGTAGCTTTCCGGAAGGGCCGGCCGCACCCGTTTGCGCTCCGCCGGTCCATCCCACCGAGACGCCGCGGTGACGGTTCCCGTATAAGTCGTGAATCCGACGAGCGCCGCTTCCTGCCCAAATCGCTGCCGCGTCAATTGCCCGACATTCCATTCGCCCTGATCGCCCATGTCGGTCGCCCGGGCGTCTCCCAGGTGAGAATTATGCTCCCATACCACCACTTTGGCCGGCGGCCCATTCCGATCAAAATAGTCGACGAGCGCTTCGAGCGCTTCGGCCATGTGACGATCCCGCAGGTTCCACGACGAGATCCGGCCTCGGAACATGGAGCGATAGTACTCCTCGGCGTCCTTGACGAGGCGGGCGTTCTGCTCAGCGTAGAAGAACTCGTCGGCGGCCACGCGTCCGTCGCGGTGCAGATAATCCCACGCCCTCTGACGCATCTCCTGAAGCTGGGCGAGCACCGCGTTCTCACACGATTCAGAGAGATCAAAACTTGCGGCGTAGCCATAGGCCTGGGGATCTTCGCCGAAATGGTCAAAGCAGGAGTAGCGGTACCGCGCTCTCGCGGCCGCCTCCGGGTCCACGCTCTCCAGGTAGCCAAGCACAGCCTGCATGGAGCTGTGAAGGCTGTAGAGATCGAGGCCATAAAAGCCCGCCTGCGAACCTCCCCGCTGGTTGTGCTCGCGAAGCCAGGTTACAAACTGCAGCACGTCGCGGTTGCGCCACATCCAGGTCGGAAACCGGGTGAATGAGCCGAGAGCCTCATTTGCGTTCGTATCCGTCCCCGATCCGCGAACGAACCGGTTAACCCGGTAGGCGTCCGGCCAGTCCGCCTCTACAGCGACAACGTTGAAGCCTCTCTCCTCGATGAGCCGCCGGGTGATGGCCGCTCTCGCGGCGTAGAACTCGTGGGTGCCATGCGTCGCCTCGCCCAGGAGAACCAGGCGGGCGCCTCCTATCTGATCCAGCAGCTCGTCATAGTCTTCTGCGGCGCCGGTGATAGGAGACGCCCATCGCCGCAACTGAGAGGCGGCCCCCATCTCATCCGTGATTTCCCGTGATGGAAGTGTAATAGTCATGATTCGCTGTCCTCCAGGACAGGCGTGGGCGCGGGGCGCGAGGTACCCGATAAGTGGGCCCGGGGTACGTATCGCCTTTCCTCCGTCCTCCGTCCTTCTTTCGACGTCTCCCACACCGACATACTCACTCACCCACACACCCACTCATTCACTCTCTCACTCACTCACACACACTCACCCACCCACACTCACACGCTCACCCCCTCCGTCGTCGCTCGCGACCGCTCCAACAAGTCGCGGACCTCCTCATCGGTGGTTTGCGAAAAATCCTCGTACCAGAGCCCGACGGCATAGAAAGGTTCCGGAGTGATGGCGCAGACTATTTCATCGACTTCGGCCCGGAGTTCATCGCAGGTTGAAGGCGCAGCGGTCGGGACAGCGATCACGATCCGGGCAGGCCGCTGCAGCCGCAGCGCGGCAACCCCTGCTCGCATGGAGGAACCGGTCGCCAGCCCGTCGTCCACCAGGATGACCGTTTTGCCGGCCGCATCGGGCGCCGGCCGATCGTCGCGATAGAGGCGTTCACGCCGCTCCAACTCCCGCTGTTCCATCGCTTCTACGCGATTAACGATCTCCGGAGGAATGCCAAGTGCGGAGATGACTTCCTCGTTCAAAACGCGAACGCCGCCTGTAGCCGTGGCGCCCATCGCTAACTCTTCCTGGCCGGGCACACCCAGTTTTCGCACGGTGAATACATCTAACGGCGCAGAAAGCGCGCGGGCGACCTCAAAAGCGACCGGAACACCCCCGCGAGGGAGCGCCAGCACTAAAAGGTTCGAACAGGCGGTGTAGCCCGCCAGCTTTTCCGCCAGCTTACGTCCGGCGTCGAACCGGTCACGAAACATTGGCGCAATCATCATTGCTGTTCTCCCTTTCTGAGCTGCATCTGATCACCGCTCCGATCGGTATGATCTAGATACCCTGTACCGGGTCCGCTGAAGCACGCCGGCTGCTGTGAAAACCGGGATAGTTACGGGTAACGCGCCAGCCTTATGACCGGCGGTAAAGCCCCGAAGGGACGGTTTGACCGGGAACAGCCCGGCAGTCATAATACGGGTGTGGATCGCTGTTAAAGCATCGGCAGAAGATCAGAGCCGTACGTTCCGGGGAGCTTTGATTCCCGCGGAGCGCCTCTGCCCTATTTGAAATGGAACCTGGAGCATGAGCGACAATCTGAGCTGGATCGTCAACTTCATCTGGGGCATTGCGGACGACGTGCTGAGAGACGTGTACGTTCGCGGCAAGTACCGGGATGTCATCCTACCAATGTTAGTCATCCGGCGCCTGGATGCGGTGTTGGAAGACACGAAGGAAAAGGTGCTGGGGATGAAGCGGCGGTTGGACGACGCCGGTGTCACGAATCAGGATTTTGCGCTGCGGGGCGAGGCGGGACAGGCGTTTTATAACGCTTCTCCTTTTACACTGCGAGATCTACGCGCTCGGTCCAGAGCGCACCGGCTCCGGGCCGATTTTGAGGCATATCTGGATGGTTTTTCTCCCAACGTTCTGGAGATCCTCGAGAAGTTCAAGTTCCGCAATCAGATCCCCACACTGGTCGAAGCTGATATTCTGGGGAGTCTGATTGAAAAGTTCCTCGACCACACCATCAACCTGGGTCCGGATCCGGTGCTTCGCGCCGACGGATCGCCGCATTTGCCGGGGCTGGATAATCATGCGATGGGCACCCTCTTCGAGGAGCTGATCCGCCGCTTCAATGAGGAGAATAACGAAGAGGCGGGTGAACACTTCACTCCCCGGGACGTGGTAAAACTCATGGTGGATCTCATCTTCCTGCCGATCGCCGGCGAGGTTGAATCCGCCACCTTCCTGGTCTACGACGGCGCCTGCGGGACCGGCGGAATGCTGACCGTGGCGGAAGAGAGGCTGCGTGAGCTGGCGAAGGATCATCACAAGGACGTCTCTATCCATCTCTTCGGCCAGGAGGTGAACCCCGAGACTTACGCCATCACGAAGGCGGATCTGCTGTTAAAGGGCGAGGGCGACGAGGCAGAACATTTCTGTCTCGGCTCCACGCTCTCCCAGGATGGTTTTTCCGCCCGGGAATTCGACTTCATGCTCTCCAATCCGCCTTACGGAAAGAGCTGGAAGACAGACCTCGAACGGATGGGCGGAAAAACTGAAATGCGTGATCCCCGCTTCATCGTGAATCATGGCGGCGACCCGGAGATGAGCCTGGTCACGCGATCCAGTGACGGTCAGCTAATGTTTCTGGTGAACAAGCTGTCCAAGATGAAGAACAATACGCCGCTCGGCAGCCGGATCGCCGAGGTGCACAACGGCTCCTCGCTCTTTACCGGCGACGCGGGCCAGGGCGAGAGCAACATCCGGCGCTGGATTATCGAGAACGACCGGCTGGAGGCGATCATCGCCCTGCCGCTCAATATGTTCTATAACACCGGCATCGCGACGTATATCTGGGTTCTCACCAACCGTAAGCCGGAGCGCCGGCGGGGCCACGTGCAGTTGATTGATGCCACGACCTGGTTCAAGCCGCTCCGGAAGAATCTGGGGAAGAAGAACTGTGAGCTCTCGCCCGAGGATATAGAGCGTATCGTGGACACATTCTTAGCCTTTGAGGAGACCGAACAGTCCAGACTTTTCCCCAACGCCGCCTTTGGATATTGGAAAATCGTGGCGGATCGCCCGCTGGCCTGAAAGTCGATCTCACGCCCGCGCGCCGCGCCTCTTTCCGCCGGGCGTGCGCGGACTCCAACGAAGAGCCGTTAGCGAACCTCATCGACCGGTTGTCAGAGAATCTCGGACCCGGTCCCTACACGGATTTCAACGGCTTCTTAGAGAAAGTCGAGGCAGACGCAGACCGGCACGGCGTTAAGCTCACTGCGAAGCGGGTAAAGCTCCTCCAGACCGCTCTGGCTGAGAAGGATGAATCCGCCGCGCCGGTCATCAAAAAGCTGCATAGGCCGGGGAAGATAGAACCGGACCCGCTGAGAGGACTCTTTTGCGTCGAGACTGAGGGCAGAGCCAGCGTGGTCGAGTATGAGCTGGACGCTGACCTGCGCGACACCGAACAGATCCCGCTGTTGGAACCGGGCGGTATCGACGCCTTCTTCCAGCGTGAAGTCCTGCCGTACGTCCCCGACGCCTGGATCGACGAATCATCCACCCGGATCGGTTACGAGATCTCCTTCACCCGCTACTTTTATAAACCGCAGCCCCTGCGCACATTAGAAGAGATCCGG
>DASRZA010000548.1:0-4076 GCA_035686845.1 Armatimonadota bacterium
GCGCTGAACTTCAGCGCCGGCCGCCGCATTCCCCTGTTCCCGTGGATAGAGAGCCACTCTGAAGCGTTCCATACCTGAGCCGGCGGGTGACCGCGGCCAAAATGAAATCAATCCAGGAGAAAAACCTTGAGTCATTCCGAACATACGGCCGCGCCGCGGCCCGAACATCCCCGGCCCGAAGCGGCGCGCCCGCAGTGGCGGAGCTTGAATGGTGAGTGGGATTTTTCGTTTGATTCCAAGAACTTAGGCGAGCAAGAGCGGTGGTACCGGCCGACGACCGGCGAGGATTACTTCAAGCTGAAGATAAATGTCCCGTTTCCCTGGGAGAGCGAGCTTTCGGGTGTCTGCCATCCGGATTATCGCGGCGCCGGCTGGTATCGCCGGCGCGTGGAGATCCCGCTGCAGTGGCTGGCGGACGGTCTCCGGCCGATTCTCCGTTTCGAGGCGGTGGATTGGAACGCCAAGGTCTGGGTGAATGGCCGCTTCGCGGGCGAGCATGATGGGGGTTATTCGCCGTTCGAGGTGGATCTCACGCCGTTTTTGGACGAATCGCCGACATCCCAGGCTTCGGGCAGCGGAATGCCGCAGACCGCCGTTGAGGAGGAGCTCCGGGACTGGATGGCGCGACTTCGCCAGGCGCCGGTACTGACGGCGCGGCAGGAGATGGAGACGGCACGGCGATCGGCCGCGGGAGACTCTGAGGCGCGTGACCGTCTGCAAGAGGCGTCGCTGCGCTACATCCACTCGGTGGCGATGAAAATGGCGGGCCGCGGGGCGCCATTCGCGGAATTGTTCGCGGCTGGCGATCAAGGGCTTGCAAAGGCTGTGGAGAGTTTTAACCCGGAATTCGGTCAGACTTTTTCCGCTCACGCCACCCGCGCAATCCGGCGGTCTATCGCTGCCGCGGTAGCCGGCCGCGTGACTTCGGCGGCGACGGAAGCAGGCGTGGGGACGGATGGCGCCGCGGCGATTCATGACATCCTGCGACCGGTGGTGGTGGTGCGAGCGTGGGACGTCTGCGCGGCGGATACGTTGCTTGGCAAGCAGGTCAAGGAGTGGTATACGCCGAGCAGCGGAATCTGGCAAACCGTCTGGCTGGAGGGCCGCGCGGTGTCTCACGTGCGGCAGGCGCATTTCTCACCCGATGTTCCCGGCAAGCAGTGCCATGCGCGAGTATGGGTGGAAACGGAAGAGCCGGGCACATACGATATTGAGATCCGGTCGACGAATGACGCGTTTAAGCCCGCCCGCGTGTCGCAGACGCTGCCGATGGGCGAGTCGGAGGTGGAGCTGACGATCCCGATCCCAAAGCCGCGCCTCTGGTCGTGCGAGGATCCCTATCTGTACGAGGTGGAAGTCGATCTGGGCGCCGGCAGCGTGGTTCAGGATACGCTCGCGAGCTATTTCGGGATGCGGGAGATCAGCCGGGGAACGTGGGGCGGATCCGAGCATGAGTACGTGCTGCTGAACGGGGAACCTGTCTATCTTCGCGGTGTGCTGGACCAAGCGCTCCACCCGGATGGCATTTACACGTATCCTTCGGACGAGGCGATTCAGGCCGATCTTCAGATCGCCCGCGATGCCGGGTTCAACCTGATTCGTTGTCATATCAAGATCAACGAGCCGCGCTATTATTATTGGGCCGACCGGATGGGCCTGCTTGTGATGAGCGATATTCCGTCGCCGAAACTCTATACCGCACGCAGCCGCGCCAACTGGGAGCAGACTTTTCGAGACGCGGTTTACCGCGATTTCAACCATCCTTCGATTATCGCCTGGATTCTGTTCAATGAGACCTGGGGATTGGAGGAGCATGAGACGGACGCCGGATGGAGTTGGATCAGCCAGATGTACCGGCTCTGCCGGGCGTTGGACCCGACTCGCCTCGCCGAAGATAATTCCGCATGTCTCTATGACCACGTCGCAACGGATCTCAATTCGTGGCACTTCTACATCAACAGTTACGACCGGGCACGGCGTCACGTTAACCAGGTGGTCGCGCGGACACTGCCGGGTTCCCCATTCAATTTCGTTGGCGGTGATTATCTTCAGGGCACGGAGCCGCTCTTGAACAGTGAGTATGGCGGGATCGGAGCGAGCGATGGAGACCGCGATATCTCACACTGTATGAAGTTCCTGACCGCGGAGCTCCGGCGTCATCCCAAAGTTGTAGGTTACGTTTACACCGAGCTTGCGGACATTGAGTGGGAGCACAACGGCATCGTCAACTACGACCGGTCTGCTAAGGAGTTCGGCTACGAGCAGATTTTGCCCGGCATGACGGTCGAAAGCATCCACAGTGTCGATTTTATTGGCGTGGATGCGCCGCCCTGCCAGACGGTAAAGCCGGGCGCGAGCCTCGAATTTCCAATCTTCTTCAGTCAGTTCATCCGGGAAGAGATTGCGAAGATGAGTGTGCGATGGTCCGCGATATTCACTGATACCCTGGGAGCATCGAGCGTCTATCGCAGCGGCACCCATTCGTTCGCGCCGCAGCGGTACGGGGTTTGTCCTGCGGGGTCGGTGGAATTGACGGCGCCGGGCGAGCCGGGGCTGCTCACGTTATCGCTGGAGGCGGCCCGTCCGGATGGAGCGATCGTCGCGCGGCATTACGTTCAAGTAGAGATTAATGACCCGGCGCTTCCGGTCAGTCAGTTTAGCGGCGAAGAGTGGATCCTGCGCTGGAATCCAGGCGACTTCTCCACCAGCGAATGGGCCGACGCCGCCGTGAGCCGCAAGGGCTGGAAGTTTGCCGCACGATCCAGCGGCGCCGTGGAATATGAGGTTGTGGCGCCGGAGCAGCTAAACCTGGCAGATGTGAAGGGCATCCGGCTGTTGTTTGAGGCCGGAGCGCGGACCAGCAGCCGGAGACTGGATTGGAAGGCGAAACGAGGGCATCTAAACTATCCGCAAACCGAAGTTGACCGGAAGTATGGAAGTGATATCCTGGTCTCAATCAATGGCGTATCGCTCGGCGCGATTCACCTTCCCGATGATCCGGCGGATGCACGCGGCATATTAAGCCACCACAACGAGATTGATCCCGGATCGTACGGGTTTTTGAACGACATCCGAGTGACGGACGACCAGGCTGCCGCCATTCTGCAGCGGGCCGGCGGCGGAGTCTTCACCGTGCGGTTTGAAGCGCCCAAACAGGCGGTCCATCGCGGCGGCTTAAGCCTCTACGGCCGGCGGTTGGGCGCCTACCCGGTCGATCCGACCTTGATCCTGTCGCTGAAGTGATTCGTGAGCCGGACGGAGGACGGAGGACGAAGGACGGAGAAACCGGTCGGGGCGCGAGCTGCGAGGCGCGAAGTGGCGCAGGCGTCTCAGACCGTGTCCGGAGCCCGGTAGGGGCGACGCATCCGCCACAAAACCGATCCCCGGTAGGCGCGATGCGGAAGGGATGATTGTGTTCGGGTGGTCTTGATTCATTCTTCATTCTTTTGGAGTCCTCCGTCCTCCGCCCCCCCTTCTCACACGCTCAGACACTCACACACCTTCCGTCCTCCGTCCTCCGTCCTCCGTCCGCGCTACGGCTTCCAGATTGGCTCCTCGACTCCCTGCTGCGCGTTCACCCGGCGGGCCATGACGAACAGCAGGTCGGAGAGGCGGTTCAGGTAGATAATGATTGCCGGGTTGACCGGCTCGGTTTCGCTCAGGCGCACCACGGCCCGTTCCGCCCGGCGGCAGACGGTGCGGCAGACGTGCAGGGCCGCGGCGCCGGGATCGCCGCCGGGCAGGATAAAGTTTTTCAGCGGGGCCACCTCGGTTTCGAGGCGATCGATCAGGCTTTCGAGGTATGCAGCGTGGTCAGGCCCGATCTGATTGGCTTTCGCCGCGGGTTTTGGATTGGTACCGGATGGTGTGGCGAGATCGGATCCCACCGAAAGCAGCTCCGATTGAATCCGGAGAATGTGATCGAGGTTGGGCGCCGTAGAGAGCTGGGCCGCTGCCCAGCCCAAGTTGGAGTTCAGTTCATCCACCGCGCCGTACGCCTCCACCCGGATGCTGCACTTGGAGACACGCTGACCTCCATACAGCCCGGTCTCGCCCTGATCCCCGGTCTTGGTGTA
>DASRZA010000549.1:0-19681 GCA_035686845.1 Armatimonadota bacterium
GCCGGCCTTCTCAACAATAATGCGATTGGGGGGCCCCAGCGCGTGCAGTGTGGGATCGAAGACTCCGGTGAGCTGCCCGGGCATTACATCGTAAACGCCGGTCGTACGAGCTTGAAGGTGATAATCGATCTCGTGCTCGCCGCGTGTCAGATCGCCGATAAAGAAGACGACGCGGTTCTCCCTTACGTCCGTGTAATCCCACCAATTGTTCCACTCGTCCGCATCGTCGCCCGATACGTCGGATACCACGCAGCCGGCCGGAACAGGCTCCTCAACCATGACATGCGAGGCGGGATGCACGCCATCGATGATCAGTCGCACAAGGATGTCGTCGCCCGGATCGAACCGGGTTCCTCTTGCCGGCGTTGAGTCCTCCCAGAGGAACCCGCGTCTCGAAGTAAGCCGATAATAGATCCGGCGGATCCGGTAACCGGATGGCGAGGATCGAACTTTCTCCCGCCCTGGGTGAAAGATGCGCTCGAAGATCCGCTTCCAGAATGGCGGATCGGGCGCCGGCCGGGCGACCGGACGGCATTCGCGCAAGTCTAGCGAATAATAGAGCCGTCCCTGCCCTACTTTGTCCAGGACAATCTCATTCCGCCCTGCCCTCAGACCGCTGCAGGGAATCCGGACGAGCGTATCCGGCTGGTCGATGGAATCGGCGGCAAAGCGCAGGGATCGAACCAGCCGGCCGTTGACGAGGAGCCGCGCCGAAAAGTCTGGTTGAAGCTCGTGCGCCCGGCTCACATAGCCGGTGAGCGCGAGGATGGCGACGCCGGTGGCGCGTGTTGACGACCAGTGGTCACCGGTCCGGTTCGCCATCAGCCAGCGCGCCACGCCGTCGATTCGAGGGTCATCCGGCGTGACGGTCTCCGCCGCCAGTAAAGCCCACGCAGTCGTTTCAGCGTCGGGGGTATCCTGGTAGCGACCCGCTTGAGGCCAGTGAGGCTGTATTGTCCACGCCCCGAGCGTTCCGAGCGCGCGCCGGCCGGCCCACAACGCATCCATTGAGGCTTTCGCTTCGCCAGGGAAACCGGCGGCCTGCTCGGCCAGCGCCATTTGGGCCAGATCAATATACGTCTGTATGTCGGGATACTTAGCCCAGCGGGCTTCCACGAAGCGAAGATTTGAAGCCGAGAGATCAGATCGTCCCGCGCGGGCGAGTGTCAGCGCTGCGAATGTGAGATCGCTAAAGTCGTCCCATCGCGGCTTCCATGTCTCACGCGCGGTTGAAGCGAGTCGCGCAGTGGCGCCAGCAGCCGCATTGAAGACCGTGCTATTCAACGCATACCCGGCGTCCCGCGCCAGCGTCAGACCCCAGAGAGCGTCGCTGGTCATGAAGAGATCGGAGGAACCCGTCGTCCACCAACCCCAGCCGCCATCATCATGCTGGAAACGGTAGAGCCGGAGCAGGCTGCGCCGCGACTCTTCGTCGAGCGTGGCGCGCTGAGCGGCGCCCAGTGGAATCGCCCCAACGCCCGGGCGTGAAGCTCCCGCCAGTATGGCGTTCGACTCCAGTATGCTTGTCGTGGCGTCGGTGCTTCCATAGGGATAGGCGCTCAGATAGTCCAGCGCGGGAAGAATCCCGGAAATCACTGTCGGGGAAAGCCGCACGTCGAGCCACGTCGCTTCGGGAATGACGCCGCGATCCAGCGTCACCGTCTTCGTAGCGCGGTGAAGGATCGCGCCCGAGTGCCAGACGTCCTGGTTCGCGCCATGTGGAATGACAATGAGCGTCTGCTCAACGCCATCTGAGAGCGATCCCGCCGTCACGATCGCCTCTATCTTGACCGGGCCAGCTTTGAGCGATTCAGCCGTCCAACTGAGTTTAACGGGCCGACCAGGAGCCGCGTCAACAGTTTGATCCAGGACCCCTTGGAGGCGAAGTCCTTGCGCCGCGAGCCGAAGACTGACATGAAGAGGCACAGCGGTGTTGTTGTGAACCAGCGCCGCAATTGTGGTGGAATCGCCCGCGATGAGAAACGCCGGCGCTTCAAGGCGAACGAGCAGATCCTTGTTCACGACGAGGTTGCAGGCGCTGCGCCCCACCGCTGTCCCTCGTGTATGCCCCGTGCAGGTCACTCGCCACGTCGTGAGCGTATCCGGCATCTTGAGTGAGATGACGGCGCGGCCCTCAGGCCCGGTGCGCACGTCGGGGCGCCAGAGCGCGGTGTCCGGGAAAACTTTCCGGATTTTGACGTTTGCGGCGCCCTTGTCGACGTCGCCCAAGAAAACCTGCTCGCAAGAGTCGTTGGTTTGAACCAGGTTGCTGAGAACCGGCTGGAACGCGTCGGTGATGGACTGGGGCGGCTCCGGGCGAATGGCGTAGATCGCGCTGTCGACGACGCCCACCGAGACTTCCGCCGGTACCCCGCGGCCGGCGGCGTTCAGAGTGCGAATCGTCAATGTCGCGGGATCCCCCGGATAATAACGCCGTCGATCACCCGACACCTTGATATTGAGCGTTCGCGCAAGGTCTGAGATGTTCAGATTCTTCGAGCTGCTGAAGTACTGGCCGTCATGGATGCAGCAAACGGAGAGCGTTACGCCGGCCCCAAACGAGGGATCCAACTTTACGTTGAAGCCAGTGGATCGGCGCTTGAGCGGCACGGCCCAGGCATGGTATAACGTAGCGCCCTCTAACGTGATCAGCGCGGTCGGACCCGGCTGCTCGGTGTTGATCAGCAGATGGGCGGTGGCGCCCGCCTGGTATGACTTCTGGTCGAGCACGAGGCTGAGGTCGGGGTAGCGCGCAGGAAAATCGTCGTCCGTATCACCAGTGACCCAGACGTCGCTCTCAGAAGCGATGCGATTCCCACGTCGATCCGTTCCTACGGCTCTAATCATCAGCAGACCGGCGTGGGACGGCGTCAGGGTGACCTTCGCGATACCGCCCGCGGAGGTTTTCACCCGGTCGGTTCGGAGGAGAGAGAGCTTTTCCGTGTCTCCATTCCACGATTCGTAAGCGGCTCGGATTTCCAGGGACTGCCCCGCGAGCGGATTCCCATTCTCGTTCGTCGCCTCGGCCGACGTAATCACCGGGGTTCCCGGTCTGCACACACCCGGCGATGCCGTTGTTTGAAGGGAAAACGCCCCCTGCGCCACGACCACGGACGCCTGCCCCTGAACCGGCTGCCCGGATTGATCCTGAACGTTCGCGATCACGGTGTACGTCTGGTCCATGGAATCTTCAGAGTTATCCGTGGAACTACCGCCCGCGCCCGCCCCGTCACGCGTGGGAATGCTGAAGCGAGCGTCGCCGGCGGCATCCAGCCGAATGGTCCGGTTCGCGGTCGGCTCCCCGGAAACGCCCTCACCGTCGTCCGGGGAACTATCCGCCGAATCGGAGTTAGCGCTGTCGTCTTCGCCGCTCCAATCATCCGCCTGGTAAACCGAGTACGAAACCGAGGCGCCGGAAAGAGGCGCGCCAAAGAAATAGCTCGCGTGGAGGGTCGCATGAATCGTGTCGCCTCGAATGTACCGCTTCCTGTCGAAGGTGACCGTCAGCTCATATTCCGGTTTCCGATACGCCGCAACGGCGAACGATCCCTCCTGCGTCTGCCCACCAAGTGTGGCGCGCACCCGGTATTGGCCGGTCAGGGTCTCGGGCGAGAGCGCCAGTGAGCTATTCCATGAGCCCATGTCGTTGGTGGTGAGGAACTGATGGCTGATAAGTGTATCCTGGGCGTCCCGAACTTCAAGCGACACCGGGGCCGACGCCGGCAGAGAATAGCCGCTGCGAGAATTGAACCAGCGGCAAATCCCTTTCAAGTAGACCGTTTGACCGGGCCGGTAAATCGGCCGATCCGTATAGATGAAGGATCGGATCGTCCTGTCTGAGGACCCGGCGGAGAGAGCGGCGGCGCCCGAGCTGTCGGAATTATCCGCCATCTCACCCGGACTGTTCAGCTCCAGACCGAGTGCGGCGACAGAGTTCCTATCCAACGCGACCAGTACACCCTGGCTCTCTTTTGAAGCCCCAGCCGTCGAGAGGCGTGCGAGCCCCTGTGGAGACGTGCGAACGGACGCCAGCCAATTTATCCCATCATAAATGCTGACTGGAACGCCGGCGGCCGGTTTACCCGTGCTCCGGTCGGTCACGAACGCAAGCACGTGAGTCCCGTAGGCCTTTTCCACCAGACCCAGCCGCGTAACGCAGATCCATCCGACGCTGCTAACCACCGGGTTCTCGCTAACGGTCTCGGCGGTGACGCGGTACATGCCCGGTGAAAGGCTGTTCAGTGGCACGCGGTCATAAAAGGAGCCTGCCGCGCTCGCCTGCTTCAGTTTTCGTACCCACTGCCGGATTCGGATGAACTGCCCCGGCCATTGGGCCGGTTCGTCCCCGTAATAGGGGGGATGGGGCGGAGTAATGAGCTGATTCGCAGCGTGGGCGATCGCGCCGTCAATATCAAATCGGTCGACTGTGATCTGGACCTTGCGCCGCTTGACCAGGCCATGAAGGCCGAGCGTCGCCTTCTCGCCCGGCATGAACTGGCGCATGACCGCCTCAAAATCGAGAATGTCCCGCGACCGATCAAGCAGCAGCCGGCGATGCTCAACGCGGCCCTCTTCCACGACCACCGTGGATGGCTCGATCTCGTGCGCCGGATCGGAAGCCCCGAGATTATACACCCCCGCGCGAACGTGCGAAAAGCTGAAACGTCCCGCGGAGTTGGTTTCGGTTTCGAGGTAGTCCCGTGGGTTGGGATTGGCGCCGGCCGCATCGACGCTGCCATCGTCGCGGCTCTGTTCCCGCCACCGGGCGCCAGCGCTCGCAGAGAACAGGTCGCCCTCATTGGAAGTAATAGACATTCCGTCGGGTTGATCGCTCTCACTGGCGCTTCTGTCCAGCCAGACACTGGCATGGGGAAGCGGACGCCCGGTAGCTCGATCCAGACAGACACCCTGAACCGATCCCTCTGGCGGCAAGCCGCTCGTAACGAACGCGGCGGCTGCGGCGATGAAGAGCGCCGCCAGCGCAATCCATAAACCGCGAGCGGACTTTGAAGCATTCGCTAACGCTCCGGAGAGATTGACAGCGTTTGAATGGGAATCGGTGAGAGCCACGGCTCAATACTCCTGCTGGGGGTCTGAGATCCCCGAAAGCGCCGGGTCAGGCGGAGGGCGCCGAGCGAACTCTATGCAGCAGCGGAGCGACCAGAAGACGCAGGAGAGCGAGCGCCGCGCACGCAGCGATGATCTCGATCCGGAACTCGCGTGTGGGAGTCTGCATCTGTCCGACCAGCGGCAGCAGTAAGAGGATTATCAAACTGAGCGTGACGCCGCTGAGAGTCGCACGGCTAAATGCGCTTGTCTGCATAGCGCCGATCAACTGCGCCAGGCAGGCGCCGAGGAGAACTCCGGCCACGAACCGCGGTCCCCAGACGTAATCCACCAGAATGCCGCCGGCGCCGAGCAGCAGGATCCATTCCAGGATCCTCGTCCAATGCAGACCGACGGAATCCGACGGCTGCGCCCAGGCGGCCACCGCCAGCGTAAAGAAAATTCCAATAGCAATGGAAAAGAGATCCCACGTGTCGCCCGGACCGCTGGCGCGGATGCCCGTTCCGCTGGACAGGATCGCCAACCGGTGAATGAGCAGAATCGCGCCGAATCCCAGTCCACCTCCGGCGATGGCGCCCGCCGGGGAATCCGAGGATCGGCGCTGGAGCAGCGCCCACGCCGCGACACTCCAGCCGCCCAGCAAGAGCAGCGCAATGCCATAGCCGGCGTACAGCTTAAATCCCAGGATCGGGGCGGCCGCCGCCATCGTTAAACCTACCAGCGTCGCAGGATCATCCATGGCCAGGCCGGAGCCGCGACGAGCTAACATCAGAAGCAGCCAGAGTACGTTAGCGCCCACCGCAATAAGCTCCAATGGACGCCAGGAATGGACCAGCTCCCGCGCTGCGGCCGAACCGATCAAGGCCGCAGCGATCATCGGCGACAGCCCCCAGAGGGAACCGGCGCCAAATGCGCGAACCAGCCCGGCGCTTGCAATCGCGCCCAGTGAAAGAACGCCGCCGATCAGCAGCGGAAGGTCCGCCCAGACCAACTGCTTGAGGATACCTGCCCTCGTGAATCCAAGCTCGACCGCCGCGGCCAAACAGAGGAGATACACCAGCCCGAGCGTTGAGATAAAGGACGCTGAGGGTCGGCCCTGATCGCCGGCCGCGGGGAGTGCTCCGAGGCACATCAACGCCAACGCGGCGCCCAGAACCACGGCGGATAGCCCCGATATTTCCCCATGTGTCAGCCACAGACGGGCGATAGCGACGATGCTGGTCACGAGGCCGAGAATGATAGGGCATAGATAGGGCGGCGGGTCCGCAGCGCGATCGGGACTATCGCCCGCGGTTTTTCGTGAAAGATAGGCGAGAACGGCGCCGCCGAGTGACCCTAGCAAGATTCCCCTGGCAACGAGGAAATCAACGCCGGCCACATTCCCGAGGCGCAGCCCGACCAGCGCGGCGCCCACGGTAACAATGAGCCAGAGCGCCAACGCCGAGCGGGGTGGACCGGCGCCAGAACTTTTTCGCCAGTCGCCGCGCATGCAGCCGGCGCCAACGAGAAGAGCGATGAGGCCAGCGGTCAGCGCGAGCCACGGATACAACCAGGAATGGCTCTCCATCCGTCACCTCGGTTCCTTATATAATCTCCGTTTGCTTCGATAGCCGGGCTCCAGGGCGAAAGCCGGCACGCGAAATGGTACGCTATTGGACCTCAGGGATCCCAGATCCTTCATCGTCCTATCAACTCCGTCGTGCGCGTTGGCCGACCCGTGCCACCGGATTCATATTACAATACCTATTCGCCAATCAGCACCGTTTCACCCTCCCGGGCGGCGAATACTCTCAACCGGCGTCCGGCGGCTCGCACTTTTCCCCGGCAGTAGGAGACCATCTGATTAATCCGCGCGTCCTCGTGAGAGGGATCGTGATGAAACATCGCCAGCCTTTTCACACCGGCCTCCAATCCGATTTTCACCACGTCATCGATACAGGCGTGGCCCCATCCGCGTTTGCTCACATATTCGGCGCAATCGTACTGGGAATCATAGATTGCGAGATCGACATCTTTGCAGAACCGCGCCACCTGCTCATCCAGCCGATCCCCTTCCCGTTCAGCAATGGCGTGGCTGCGGGCCGTGCCGCCGGGTTCGGTGGCGCAGTGCCGCGCCATCGGCTCCCAGTCGGTAATGTAGGCGAGGGATCCGCGCGGCGAATCGATCCGGTAGCCAAACGGGCAGCCGGGATGGGTGAGCATCGCGCAGCGAACGGTGATGTCGCCGCCGAGATTCACCACCGAGTCCTGTTCCAGATCCAGGAACTGGATATCGGCGCCCATCTCCTCTAACTGGACGGGGAAGAAGACCGGATCCATCTGAATCGCCAGCGCGTGCTTCAGGTTCTCCTGGAGAAGCGCCGATCCCCGCACAAAGATCTGATTTCCCGGTTGATACGCCGGCGTAAAGAAGGGGAAGCCTTGAATATGGTCCCAATGGAGGTGCGTTATAAAGAGATGAGCGACGACGGGACGCTCGCCCGACGCGATGATCGCGTCTCCGAGCGGACGCAGCCCGGAACCGGCGTCCAGAATAATGAGGGTTCCATTGTCGCGCACCTCCACGCACGACGTATTACCACCATAACGCACGGTGCGGCGGCCCGGCACCGGGATCGAGCCGCGAACTCCCCAGAAGGTGACGCGCATTGTGAGTGTTCCCGTTTCAAAAACCTTGCGCCTTCAAAGCACCAGGAAATGTCAGTTCTTGAGAACGCGTTCAAACGTCTCAAATGCAAGACCGTAGCAAACGCGGGCCAGCGTGGGATTGTAACGCGGGCCTTCGTCTCGCATGAACGCGTGAACGGCGTTAAACTCATGCCAGGTGAAGTTGGCGCCCGACGCCCGGATTGTTTGATAGACGAGGAACCGGCCATCATCGGGCACGTGCGGATCCTGCCGGCCCCAGACCATCATAATCTCACCATTGATATCGGACATCCGTTTAAGAGAATCCGACTTCTTCGCGGCGCCCAGGCTGTCGGTGTGGATGTCGGTGGCGTAGAAGCAGCAGGTCGCCTCCACCTCAGAATTAAAGGCGGCTCGGAAGGCAAGATGACCGCCAATACAAAACCCGACCACGCCCAACCGTCCGCTGCACGCGGGATGAGTACCGAGATGAGATAGGACCGAGCGGGCGTCGTTATCAAATGTGACGAGTGGCGTTTCATACTTATAGAGATTCCCTTTGTCGGATCCCTCTTGATCGTACGCAAGCACCGTTCCGGGTGGTTCCCGGTCATGATAGATTTCAGGAACCGCTACGACGTAGCCTTGGCTGGCGAACTGAAGCGCGGCTCGCTTGATCGGCCCGGTCTGCTGAAAAATCTCGGAGTATAGCAGTAGTCCGGGATAACGGCCGTGCGCGTGCTCGTCGTGGGTTGGCCAGTAGAGATAAGTTCTCATAGGAGTCGTTTGCGTCGTTAAATCCGCGTACTCTTCTTGTGTGTTCATCGATTTCACCCGTCCCGCCGGGCGCGGCCGGCATGAGAATGCTGCGAATTCGTATGCTCGTCTCATTCTCTGTTCGAGGGTGTTTAACCTTCTCGGAACGGACAATCTTCTCACGACAGAATCGCCGGATCCCCAAACGAAAACCGGGTCCCAAATGAGGCAGGTTAAATTCCTTGAAAGACGGTAAAGTGCGAACGGAGCGGTCCGATCCGCCGGGCTAAACGTCGACACCGGCCGCCGGAACCATTGAGGGCTATAAAAAGGAGTAGCGAGTGCCAATTTCCGCATATCTCACCGGAATACGGGCGAAGGTCGGTCACCGGCTGCTGGCGCTGCCCGGAGTCGCGGCGATCATCCGGGACCCGGAGGGGAGAGTCTTGCTGCAGCAGCGCAGCGACGATGGCAAATGGGATCTTCCGGGCGGCGCCATCGATCCGGGTGAACCCCCGGCGCTAACACTTGTTCGTGAAGTCCGGGAGGAGACGGGACTCATCGTGCGCCCGGTTCGACTGGCGGGAGTCTTTGGGGGCACGTCTCTCTTTCGAATGGTATATCCGAATCAAGACGAGGTGGAGTACACCGACCTCGTCTTCGATTGCGCCGCGATCGGTGGCCAACTAAACGTGGACGAGGATGAAACGCTCGCGCTGCAATACTTCGCTCCGGCCGATATTCCACTCACCAATTCACTCCTGAACCGCTACCCGCCCGAGCTCTTCGCGTGGCCCCCGATCCGGTTGGAGGCGTGGTTTGAGTGAAGGGCGGAGTGTGTGAGAGGGTGAGTGTGTGAGTGTGTGAGAGGGTGAGAGGGTGAGTGTGTGAGTGTGTGAGTGTGTGAGAGGGAGGACGGTTGAAGGATCCATCAAGCCAGCGTAATGTCCGGCCGTGAAGTCCCGAAGGGACGGCCGATCATAGCGAAGGGCTTCAGCCCTGGTAATGCTGCCGTGGGTTCATGTACCCCGAAGTCCTGAAGGGACGGCCGAGCTTTAGACGCCACGGACTCGGCGGCCGCGTTGGGCGGCGAGTCCAACGTTTGGGGCCGACCGGGCATGGATTTTGAGGCGACGGTCGTTTGACTTTGCGACGGGCGCCCGATCTGCGCCGGGTTCCGATTACCCTACGGCGCCCGCGCCCACCCGTCCTTACGAAGACGCGCCGTGCTGCACTGGCCACGGAACGGTATCGGGAATCGGCGTCGCCCAGGAAAGGCCGGATCCGGCGTACTCGTCTACGACCGCGGTCTGCTGCCTGGCGCTACTCGCCGTCGCGGATAAGTTCTGCTCCCCGGCGCTGGCAGCCAGCCTCCAGTGGTACGTGTGTCGCCGATAAGTTGTGACCAATGTCGCGTAACTATAGCAATTCTTCGCAAGGGGAAACGAGGGAGATGCCGTGACCGGTCCCGCGGTGGCGGACACCATCATGGGCAAAAGGGGTCCCGTGGCGCCGATCACTCCCCCTTTCATCCATAAGGGCTCGATCGTATGGAAGACGGTCACCGTATCCGTCAGGCCTCGCACCTGGCTGCCGCGAGCCGCCTGAGGGATGAGACTCGCCGAACTCTGCCCCCGGAGAGGCGTGTTCCGCGGGAACGGCCCAGCCCAATTGACCGCGGTCATTGAAAGCTGATCCACAGACGCCGTGTACTGCCGCACGGTCCCATCCGCGTTGCGTATAAGACTGACGCCACCGTCGTCGAGCCGGCGCCAGTGATACGTATGGTGAACGTACATCTTTACAGCGAGGGGGTAAGTGTAATAATTCGTCTGAGGGCGACACGAGGGCGATGAACCACCCCACCCGAGGATGACCCACTGCGACTGCGGAATAATGGGACCCCAGACGATGTCCAACCCGCCTTTGCCCAACACGTCGCTTCCCCACAGCGGCTTGCTGGTGATAACGTTGGTCTCAGTATCGGTGAGACCGATCACGCGGCTGCCGCGAGCGGCGCGGGGCACGAGAGTCTCCGAATTCTCAAAATGGGGACGCCCTTTAACAATAACTACGTATGCGGCGAGCGCAGAAATAATCCCGCAGCAAACGATGACCCATAACAGGCGACGCAGCATAAAACAACTCCTCGCGATGCAGCCGCCTGAATTGCGAGCGGCCGTTCATTCGCCGGTTTTCCGGGAATGACCTCATACTTCCTGTAAGCGGACCTCTGGCCGAGGACCTTGCGACCAACTTCCTCAATCGACAGGCTCAAGCGGCGGCGCGGGGAGCGGTTGCCGGCCGCATGCGGCCCCTGCCTCGCGCAGCGCGCAAGTTTTCGAATTCGAGAATTCCCTGGTCGCGCTATCACATAGAGCGGTCGTGGCGCACCGGCCACGGAACGGTATTGGGGATTGGCGGCGCCCAGGAGAGGCCGGACCCGGCGTACTCGTCCACGACAGCCGTGTGATCCGTCTCGCTCTTTCCTTCATCGGCGGTACCCCGCTTCCCGGCGTTGTCAGCCAGCAGCCAATGGTAAGTGTGCCGCCGGTACGTCGTGACCAGCGTCGCGTAGGTGTGGTAACTCCCCGCGACGCGAAATGGAAGAGACGCTCTCACGGGCCCTCCATTAACCGTCTCCGCCCATTCGGTGTATGGACCCAGCGCGCAGATCAAGCCGCCTTGCTGGTATAACGGCTCAGTAGTGGTGATGTTAGACACCGTATCGGTGAGGCCTTCTGCATGGCTTTTTTGGGCAGCGTGGGGCATGAGACGCTCCGAGCTCTTTCCGCGCAGCGGAGTCGTCCGGCCGAATGGACCGGCCCAGCCAATGGATGATCCGCTTAACTCATCCACGACCGCTGCGTACTCCCGTACGCGCCCATCAGAGCCGCGCACAAATCCTGAACCGTCCCTGCCGATCTGACGCCAGTGGTAGGTGTGTCGAGCGTAAACCATCACCAGGTTCGGGTAGGCGTAGCAGCCTCGCGGCAGGCGAAACGTGAGGTAACAGCTCTCACCCTTCTCGCTAATCTGCTGGCACCGGAAAGTCGAAGGACCCCAGACGATATCCAGCCCGCCGCGGGCCAACACGTCGCTTCCCCAGAGCGGCTTGCTGGTGATAACGTTGGTCACCGTATCGGTGAGACCGATCACGCGGCTGCCGCGAGCGGCGCGGGGTACAAGATTTCCGGAGCTCTTCCATAGGCCTCGAGCATGGATCTGAATGGCCGCGGCGGCAAAGGCGCCGATCGCTCCGTATGCGAGAACGACCCAGGTCAAACGACGTACCATAGCATGTCCCCTCCGCATCGATCCACCTTCCTGGAAGCCAGCTTCACTCTATTTTCAACACCCTTCGTCGGGGTTCCTGCACGATCAAAAAAATGTTTGAGAATTCGCGGAATGCACGCTTGGTTCGGAACACGTTGTGGATTTGAAGCCGTGCGAATCGCCGGAAACTATGCTGATTCCGGGTAAGATCCGAGTATACGAAGGAAATCACAGCGGCTGCGCATCGCATCTAGAGCCTCCTTGAGGCCCGGATCTTGCGAATGGCCCTGCACGTCTACATAGAACAGGTATTCCCACGGCATGCGCCGCGTGGGACGCGAATTGATCATGGTGAGATTGATATTATGCGCTTGCAGGCAGTTGAGCACCGCGTTCAGGCCGCCGGGACGATGTGGCGCCGCGAACATGATCGATGTCTTGTCTCGACCGGAGGGATCCGGGCTGTGGTGGCCAATGACCAGGAATCGTGTGGTATTGTGAGCGCTGTCTTCTATCCGATCATAAAGAATATTGAGCTGGTATATCTCGGCAGCGAGCCGGCCCGCAATGGCCGCCGCGTTCGGCTCCTCGGAGGCAAGCTGCGCCGCGCGGCTGGTGGGCGCGGCGTCGATGATCTCAACATTGGGCAGATGATCGGCAAGCCAGCCCCGGCACTGCTCCACCGCGATCGGGATGGAATAAATGCGCTTGATCTCGGCCAGGCTCTCCTCGGTGGTCAGCAGCGCAAAGTGGACCGGCAGCAGGACTTCAGCGCAAATGGTCAAGCTAGTGTCACTGAAATGATCGAGGGTATCCTGTACGCTGCCGGCGGTGCTGTTTTCCACCGGCACAACGCCAAAGTCCTGGCGGGACGTTTCGACCGCGTTGAAGACGTCGGCAATGGTGCGGACCGGCTCATAGTTGGCGCTCTCACCAAATTGTTGAATCGCCGCGAGGTGCGTCTGGGTGGCCGGTGGTCCCCAATAGGCGATCGAGATCGGCCGCTCCAGATTGCGGCACGCCGAGATGATTTCCCGGTAGACGGCCCGGACGGCCGTGGGAGGGAGCGGCCCTTTGTTGAGGGATTGGAGTCGCTCCAGAAGCTGGATCTCACGCGCTGGCACAAAGGGGACGCGTCCATCGACCGCCTTCAGATGGCCGATCTCCAGCGCCAGGCGAGCGCGTTGATTGAGAAGTTTGAGCACCTGTTCATCAATTGAATCTATCTTGGAGCGAATATCTTGAATGGTCATAGGGCCTCCTCGTCGCGGGATAGTCCACGCTGCGGCCTTAATCAATCGGGCATCGTCTAAACTGGTTGTACGTCATTGACGAATAAGCATTCGGCCCGGTCGTCGCTTTTTTACCTGTATATTCAGTCTATATCTTTCCATCTGTTCCTGCGAATCGAGTCGTAACTTGTATTCACCACAAAATCCCGTTATCGTTCAATCCGACCAGACGATCCTGCTGGAAGTTCATTCACCACACTACACCGAGGCGCGCGATGCGCTCGCGCGATTCGCCGAGCTGGTCAAAAGCCCGGAACATATCCACACGTACCGGATCTCCGCCCTTTCGCTCTGGAACGCCGCCTCGTCGGGGATGACCGCGGCCGAGACGCTGGAAGCCCTGGATCGATGGAGCAAATACGAAGTTCCCTCGAATGTTCGGACCGAGATCATCGAACAGATGGGCCGCTTCGGCCTCGTCAAGCTGGAGCGTCGGGGCGATGACCTGGTTCTTACTTCAACGCAACGTGCGGTCATCGCCGAAATTGTAAACGCCCGTGCGGCGCGGCCATTCATCCAAAGACTCATCGACGATCATACAATCCTCGTCCACGGGTCTCTGCGCGGCCACTTGAAACAGGCCCTGATCAAACTCAACTTTCCGGTGGAAGACCTGGCCGGTTATACCGAGGGCGACCACCTTGAGCTATCACTGCGTGAAATGACCCGATCGGGCCGGCCATTTAATCTCCGGGATTACCAGGCCGGTTCAGTGGACGCGTTCTGGGCCGGTGGCTCGGTAAGCGGCGGCAGCGGCGTTGTTGTGCTGCCATGCGGCGCTGGCAAAACGATTGTCGGCATGGGGATCATGGACCGGATCAAAGAGCAGACCCTTATTCTGGCGACCAACACCGTTGCTGTTCGACAATGGATCGAAGAAATCCTGGATAAAACGACATTGAACGCCGCCGACGTGGGTGAATATACGGGTGAACACAAGTCGGTCTGCCCCGTCACCGTGGCGACGTACCAGATCCTCACGTACCGCCGCCAGAAGGATGGAGACTTCCCTCACTTCCGTCTCTTCAATGAGCGCAATTGGGGGCTTATCATCTACGACGAAGTGCATCTGCTGCCGGCGCCGGTCTTTCGCGTGACCGCTGAGATTCAGGCGAGGAGGAGGCTCGGCCTCACGGCCACGCTGGTTCGTGAAGATGGACAGGAGACAGACGTATTCAGCCTCATCGGCCCTAAAAAGTATGACGTGCCCTGGAAAGACCTCGAGAAGCAGAAGTGGATTGCGGAAGCGACCTGTTATGAGATCCGTGTCCCGATGCCCGAAGATCGACGGATGGAGTACGCAATGGCGGAATTACGCGATAAATTCCGAATCGCGTCCGAGAATCCAGCCAAGATGGACGTTGTTGACCAATTGCTTGCGAATCACACGGAGGACCACGTCCTGATCATAGGGCAGTATCTCAATCAGCTTCACCAGCTTCAGGAGAGGTACGGATTCCCTCTCATCACGGGAAAAACCTCGAACCTGGAGCGTGCGCAGCTTTACGAGCAGTTCCGCGAGGGCAAAATCAAAACGCTAATCGTGTCGAAGGTCGCAAATTTCTCGATTGACCTACCGGACGCCAATGTCGCCATTCAGGTCTCGGGGACATTTGGATCCCGGCAGGAAGAGGCGCAGCGACTCGGTAGGATATTGCGCCCAAAGTCAACCGGCGCCCTATTCTATTCGCTAGTAACCAGGGATTCGAGGGATCAGGAATTCGCGGCCAATCGGCAGATGTTCCTTACCGAACAGGGCTATCGCTATTTGATTTTGGACGCGCACGACGTTTCGAACGCGGGAGCGATCGCCTGTGCGCCGGCGACGGACGACCGGCCGAGCGAAGCCCGCGAACCGGCCGCGGAGTACGGCGCGGCGCCCACCATTTCCGCTGCGGTCGATGGCGCTGCGGGTCGCAATGGAGCGACTGAAGATAGAGGTAATGGAGTCACTGATATTAGTCAAAAAAATGGGGGCGGAGTCGAGGATTCGCGCGAAGGAAGCCGAATATGGGTAGACCAGACTCGCGGTAGGGGAAAGTCGAAGGGCCGAAGCTGACTCACGCCCCGACCTCGGAATAGACGCGTTCGCCTTAATGGGAGCGTTGAGAGGGAATAATATGTCCGTTTTCAGTTTTCTGGTGGGTGCTGGCCTTTTCTGGTTTGCTTGCTTTCTGTACGTGGTACATGGTATCGCCCAGGGCGAAGGTCGGACACTGGCGGATAACAGAACACCCCTTCTCGACGAAAGTCCCTCCCATTTCGCTCGCACGCGTATTAAGCCGCGCGAGCCGGCGGTTTGAATAATCAGGTCCACAGATGCGGCTCAAGAAAAGGCGCACGCCGGCATAGAGACTCGTACAGACGTCCGGCCCGGGCCTGGCGCCCATCAAATCGGGTGTCGACCCATGAATCCGGATTCCAGGTCGTGCCAGTATTCGATATCTTGTTCGCCAAGGAGCCAGCAGAGCAGCACTTCTTTACCATCGCGCCAGTGTGGGAAGTCCACGAGGCCCTGGCGGGGGTCCTTGATCTGGATTCCCCTCGCTTGAATCGCCTCGACAATGCGTGCGACGGCGTTCTGCTGTGCAAAGAGCTTTCCAGCGGCGGCGCTCCCGCCGTTCCCATCAGCGTGAGCAATAGCGGGCTCGGCGGCCGCGTGAGCGTCTTGAAGCCGGCGGATCTCGGTTTGCAGCCGCTGCAGGTCATCACGCAACCGCGGCAGCTCCGCTCGAGCCTCCTCCAGCGTAAAGTATCGTTGAAAATGACGCATGAATTGCTATTACGGCGATCGGCAGACGGAATCCTCCTGCGCCGGCGATCGTAACTACTCACGGTTGACGCGAGGGGACTGCTCGGCCGTCGAATCCGGGCAGCGGCCCCGCGCTGCGGACGGGCACGCCGCGCGAGCCGCTCTATCCAGGCCCGCTGCCACCTCGACAAATGGCGCGTTGGTGAGAACCATCCAGCCACCCCCTCTTCGCCGGAAGGCCCGATGACAACACACCCGTGCTCGCGGCGCGGTGCGGCCTATTGCTCCCGACAGGCAGACCCCCGTACCCCTAAGAGGGGCGGGACCGCCACCGCGCGTAAGCGAACGGGCGGCAGCGTTGGTCGGCGCCGGAGCCACCGGGCCGCTGCCGCCGGGCGCCATCGCGCGAGAAGGATGGGTCACTGTCAAGGACACCCGGTCGCGTGGTGATCTCTCGGCAGCGCTGCCCGTCCAACGAGGACTGATAGATGTGGCTGGCCTCGCCGACCTTAGCGCTACGGGGGAAGACGATGGACCCACCGTCCGGCGAGAACGCCGGGGACCACTCATACCCCGGCGTTCTCGACACCCGCTGGACCTTGCTGGCGCCAAGGTCCATCCAGTAGAGGTCCCTCCATCCCTTTCCGCTCGCGTTAAAGACAAGGCGGTCGTCTGCGCCGGAAATGTTATAGCCAATTACGCCGGCAATGGGCTATGCGCCTCGCGGGAGACGAACAACATAGACCCTCTCCTCCTTAGCCAGGTTGCCGCCCTTGCTCGCGGTGGGGTACGCGGGTGTCATGCTGTAATAAACTTTCCGGCCGTCTTTGGAGACCCCGACGATCGCAAGGAAGTCGTTGAAGTTACTCTTGATCGGGAGGAGCGTCTTGAGCCGTCGTCCACCATTCCAGTACGCCAGCAGAGCCGGTCCGTACATGCCGCTCCCTGCAACCACGAGGGTATGCGGTCGATGGGGCGCCCAGACGGCGTTCCCGTCCTCAACCGATGCCAGAATAGGCGGGTGGTGAGAGGCCCGCGGCAATATATCGACACGATGGGCCTCAGCCTCCTCCACGGTCAGGCGAAAGACATATTTGCCGTCAGGTGACGGGAACTCCGGGCGATAGGTCTCCGGCCACTTGTAGAGAAATACCGGCGGGCGAATCAGGTCCGGGCGTCCGGAGCGAGTGCGCTTCCCGCCGCTGGAGCCCGTCCTACGCTGCTGGGGCCCAGCATAATGCGAGCGGATGGGATGTCGTGGCGCGCGGGGCCCGGCGTGCGCCTTTTTCGCGTGCACGGCAAGCGCGGCGGGATGTCCTGGCGCGTGGGGCCCGGCGCAGCACTGGTCGAGAGTCGTCGCAATCATGAGGATCAGGGCAGCTATCGAGCGATCTATCTTTATTTTGAACTCCCTGTCTGTGGGCACATCTGAACCTGACTGAATCGAAGCGGGTCCCACTCCGTGCAAGCGGGAGCGGCTGTTATTTGGTCCCGGGCGGCTCGGGCGGCGCGATCTCCTTCAGAACGAGACGGCGATACGATCCATCTCGGCCCACAAACTCCCGAACCCGCTCGATATTCAAGGTTGGTTTTTTCATGAGTAACACCCACCGCTCGATAACGAAGCCATCTCGGGTTTTCTTTAGCTGTGGGAGGGTGAATCCCTCTGTGCGGAACGCCTTTTTGGGAAGTATCGCATCATCGCCGGGGTGGAAGTCATAGGGAAGAGAATTCCGCCGACCCCGCCAATCCTTCGCGTGTAGATAGGTCCCCTCATCCGTAATCTCGAGAATATTCCCGTCTTCAAGCGGGGCTTCGTCACCCAACCCGGCCCACAACCGCACATATTTGACGGCGCTAACGGCATCTGTAATCCGGATCAGGCCGCGGAGTTCGTTGAGATCGCCGACGATCCAGATCCTTCCCTGGTAGGTCGCTCGCAGGCCAACGCGGTAAACCGGCGAGAGGCGGCAGGGACAGACGTCCGGCCCCTCGACCTCGACCAATCGGAGCCCTGGATTCTCTTCGCCGACATGAATGGCGCGGAAAGAAACCCAACCGGACAGGACCGGGGAGGGCGAGCCCGACGAGAGGCCCGCCGCTTTCGGCGTTCCGGAGCACCCTACCATACTTAAAAACAGTGAAAGGACGGGCAGCGCCGTCAGGAGAACCGCAGGGTGGAACGAATCCTGGAACGACTTAACGGATATCTTCATCGGGAAAGTCTCCAATCTACCGTCTCGCGAGTACCGCCCAATGGGTGGCGGGCAGCTTCGGCGCTGGCATCTGCTTCTCCACGACCCAACGGTATGACCCGTCCCGTCCTACAAACTCCCGGATCCGCTGAACAACCGGGTTATCTCCCCAAAGGAAGACCCATCGTTCGATAACAAAGCCGTCGGTGGCTCGCTGTACGCTCGGCAGGCAAAACCCCCCCGCCCGGAACGCTCTCACCGATAGAATGCCCAGCATACCGGAGTCGGGGTAATCCTGGTCATAAAAAAGGTTCGGCCGATCATTCCAGCAGGGTGACAGTCGATAGGTCTTAGCGTCTACAATCTCGCAGCCCCCGCAAGAAGAATGCCAGAGCCAGCCTCCGCCAATATCAGAGCAGAACCGGACATATTTGAGGGCCGTATCGGGATCGGTAATCCTCAGCAAACCGTTGAGTTCGTTGAGATTGTCGACGAGCCAGGTTTTGCCATGATAGTTCGCGCGAAGAATGACCGAGCTGGGGATCCAGGGCGTAACAGCCGCATCCAGCCGGAGCCCGGGCTTCTCATCGCCCAGGCGAATAACTCCGATAGAGCGCCACTTCGCCAATGTCCGGGATGTAGAGCCCCGGGGGACTGTCGGAGCTTTCGGAACCCTGGCGCACCCGCCGACCACGGCAGCGATCGGTAACGCCAGCAGCATCGTTGTCAGAACAGGCTCGGCAAACACGCGTAAGAAAGTGGTCGGTCGTAGTTTCATGGTCGGATCCTCGATTTGTACTCCGGGAAGCAAATCCCGACCGCCCGGGCAATTCGTGATAGATTCGGATTACCGCCGTCTTGAACCTTTTTCCCGGTGGGGCCCTGCGGCGCGGTCTCGGTCGGACTCCTTTTTCATTCCGAAGCGCGTCCACGGGATTGCCAATCGCTCATGGATGCGGTCTTAGTGGACGCGCTTCGCTCGCCCCGTCTCAGCTGTCTGGGGACTCACCGGGATTAAGGTAGCCAAGAAGCCTACCCGGAATACCCAGCATGCACCGCGCATAAACTTCAGCCGGATTGTTGTAGTCCCCCGGGTCCTTTCCTCTTCCCGGCCAATGATCCAACACACCGCACTTGTGTGTCATCTCGTGGAGGATGGTAATTGCAATCAGATCCGTGGGCGATGTCCCTCCGGGCACGTCGAACGGTGCACCGCACATACGGAAGTCACCGGCTACGCCTGTGCAGATGGTGATAGTGCCGTCCGGCGCGGTGAACCCACAGTTGATATCCCCGGTAACGGGGTTGAGCCCGCAACCCGGCATGCCGCAGTTTATCGTGAAGTCATCGCCGCATAGCCCATCTAAGCAGTGCAAGAGCTGGCGCCCGTCGGTGCAGCCCGAGCTGGCAAGATGTACGGCTGTGCAGACACGTGTAACAGCGTCATTGATGGCCTTAGCTTCCTTGCAGCCCTTCTGGGCGCTGGGCTGCAGCCCGCCTGGATCGGCGGAGGTGATCGGGTTGTCGGCGCAGTAGGCGTAAAGATTGCTGCCTCCATCAGCGCCAGCAGGATCCCTGTTGAGAAATCTTCCTTGCCCTGGGTCGTAATACCGCCGCCCCAGAAGCTGTAGACCGGTTTCACTGTCGGTATAATAGCCCTCCTGCGCGAGATAACCCCACGGTTCGCCTGAACCGGCGCCGATGATCGGCGCCCC
>DASRZA010000550.1:0-9405 GCA_035686845.1 Armatimonadota bacterium
TGAATACCACACGAGCAGTTCCGAGGCCTGGATCTACGTCGCCATGACCCATGTCATGGTGAGGAGGCTTCAGCCCTCGCAAAAACCAAAATACGGGCTGAGACTTAAGCCCGGATGACCGATTTCTTGACACGCTCTAAGACCCAGTACCTAACATCTAATCGGGCCTTCCGGCGAAGAAGGGGCGTCTGGATGGATAATTGTCAGCGCGCGATCCAATGTAGGATCGTGCGGCGCCATGGTGACATGCGTAGTCAAGATCGCCGGTTGGCGGGATTTACCAGCCGGCGACCCTGAGTCCTGGCGCTATTTCCAACGGTTACAGGTGAATTCCCTTTACCGCAGCCTCTTTCTTGAGAGCGGCTAAGATCGCTTCATCCAGGCTGGTCTTGGGCGACTGCTTTTTCGCATTTGCCGCGAGGTACGCGTCACGCTGGCGTGAAAGGCTGAGGATTTTCGCCTGCAGCGCCTTCCGTTCGTCCAGGCGCTTTTGAACCTCCTGTTTCCAGGCGCTTGTAGGAAGCTTTTGTAAATCCTTCGGCAGGTTCTCCGTCTGGATCGAATCCATCTTGACGGACCCGTCTGCGAGGTTCGAAATGAGGTCCCCTCGATAGGCGTCCGGGTTGATCGCCTTGTTCACGGCCCGGTCGGCGGTGGCCGCCACGGGCGCAGCGGCCTCGACATCGAGCTCGGTCGCGCGATGACTCGCGCTTAACTTCTCACGTACGACCACACCCGACTCCCCGGCGCCACCACCGTAGGCGAGATAAGTGGATCCTATGTGGCGGCCCAGGTCGGCGAGCGGCCGGTCGTACGGTGTGACGATGGTCGTCACGCCGCCATTCTCCGGCACGTCGAAGTATGATCCGCCACCATATTGCGCGATCGACTGCCAGGCAGCCTGCGTATCCGTCGCGCTCCCGCACTGGATTGCGTTGACCACAATTCCGTCTTTAACAGCCCGGGCTGTTGACGTGAGCGTGGGAGGCTCGTCAGTGTAATCGTCGTGAGGCGGCGCGTCGCCGACCAGGAAGATCATCCGGGCGACGGTATTCGAACCGGAATCCGGCGTCCATCCGGCCTTCTGCACCGCATCGGCGAGCGCCTGGCGCACGTCTTCGGGAATATCTCCACCGCCGTCTGCCTGGTATCCCATCAAAGTCGTGTAGACGCTGTCGAGGTCGCCGGTGATGGGGAGCACCTGGGTTAGGTAGGCGTCGCCATGGTCCCGGTACGCGACCAATCCTATCCGCACGATGGGATGCGACGGAGATTGCATCACCTTGTTAACGATGCCCCAGATTCGCTGCCGAGCGCTATCCAGCATTCCGCCCATGGATCCGGTGGTATCCAGCGCAAAGACCATCTCGATGACGGGCCGCGATTTTACGACAGGAGCGGGGGGCTTGGGCGGAGCTGGCGGCGTAGGTAGGGTCGGCGGCGCCGGCGCGATCACAGGATGTGTTGGCACGACGGGCGGCGCCGGCGGGGCAGGTGGAACCGGCGTCGCGGCGGGCCTGGTTGAGACGGGAGGGACTGGCGCGGGTCGCGGCTGCGGGACCGGCGCGGAAGCCGGGGGCGCTGACACGGGCTGAACCGTTGGAGGCCGCACGATGATGGTAACAATCGTTGGCGCCGGCCGACGCAGCAGGGCCCAGACCAGCAGCGCAAGCAGGAGCAGTGCGGCGCCCACAACCAGAGAACGGACCAATGTCCAGGGGCTGGTCCGGCCGCTCTGAATTCTAGTTCGGGATGCCCACTCAGGGATCATTCGCATAATAACTTCCTCCAACAAAAGGCGGGACGAGGCAGTGATCGTCTAACGATGACTTCCACATTCTCTTTCGACTTAGACCTTCCTCCCGTCTCGATCTTCATTCAACAATTATCGCGGTGTCTTGAAGGGATCAGGTCCTGTTAAAGCCTGGTGCGAAAGTGCGCCGGCTGCGACCCTTAATGCGAATCTACCGTGTGGAATGCTTTATCGGTCAGGCGATAGAAGATGGGGAGCAGGCTGAAGCGCTTCGACCGGCCTGCGAACGTACTTCCCTGCGCCCGCGTCGAGAGCTTCGAGGCCGGCCCGTTCGACGATAAGCGCCGTCAGATGGTCCTGCAGCGATCGGGAGTAACCGCAAAGGTTAATGACGGCGGTCACGACCGCGAGACTTCCCGGTCGCGCGATCGAATCATCCAATCGCAGCGATAAGCTGGCGTACGAGCCCTGGGACGGGAAATTGCGGGTGACGGCGCGGATATCGCTCCACCGGAGTGACCGGGTTCCGATAAGCGTGGTTATTCCAATACCGGCTTCATCGGTCGTGAGGTAGGTCGGGCGGCTCAGGTTGATGAGGGCGGGAAGCATACAGACGATGCCCAGTACTCCAACACATGCGCCGGCGTGCTGCGCGAACATGGCATAGATACCCCATCCGGCAATACCGCCCCACCCAATGGCCGGCGCCCAGAGTCGAATCTTTTGCGGAATCCAGACCTGAACCTGCCCCTGGCCTCCGGCCGACTGACCGCCCAGGAGCGTTGGAGCGCGATCGGACCAATGCGGCGCAGGCGCCATCGCGGACGCTCCGGGATCTTCTAACATGCCTGTTTTTATACGGGTGATCATAGGGTTGGCACAGGCGTATAAGAGGTTTTCCCGCCGGTCCGATCTTGCCCCCGGAGCAGGTACACGCGATGATTCCGCGCCCAATCGCCGGGTTGGAAAACCGCATTAGCGGGCATGTACCGCATCGTGTATCCGCAGCGGCGGCGGGGTGAAACGTTGCGGTTCGAGCCGTGAATGGTCCAGGCGTCGTGGAAGTGGCACTCGCCCACTTTTAGCTCGAGATCTACGGCTGCGCTCTCGTCCATCAGTTCGGCCTTGATACGCGCGTGGAACACGTTCTCTTGCGAGTTCACACCTTCATACTGATCCATGTCTCGCTGCTCGCTGCGGTGGGATCCGGGGATGACACGCATGCAGCCATTTTCGACGGTCGACTCATCCACCGCAAGCCAGAGCGTGATCACGTTCATCGGGTCGAGCCGTTTTCCCCAATAAGCGCCGTCGGTATGCCATGGCACAGCCTTGCCATCGCCCTGCGGTTTCGCGATAAAGTGACTCGACCAGAGCACGATATCCGGCCCCAGGAACGCCTCGATCACATCGAGCACCCGGGAGTCGGCCAGATACCGGAAGAGCCACGGGTCTTCAAAATGCGGAACGTCCATACTTTCTGGCCGCTTCCCCTCCGGAAGATTGACGATCATGTCGTCAACCCGAGCGCGCAGCGCATCCATCTCATCGCGGGAGAAGATTCTTCCGAACTTGAGATAACCATTATCGTGATAGAATTGAACCTGTTCGGCCGATGCACCGCGTGTTGTCTCCCAGGCCCCGGTTTCCATTGAGTCTCCTCCATGCGCTATGAACAGACAGCGGTGGTCAAAGCGGTCCCCGGCCGCCTCACTCACTGTTTATATTATAGAAGATGCGAAACGTGGATGATCTATTCGCCTGCCAGGGGAGCGGAGAGGACAACGACACGGGGCAGAGGATCGTCGCCTTTCGCGAGAGTGAGCGACACACGACGGCTTCGCAACTGCCGGCCAAGCTGAGGCGGCGTGAGCCGATCTGGAGAGACCCCATTGACCGCGACGACCTCGTCCCCACGACGAATCCCCGCTTGATCAGCGGGAGAGCCACTCTGAACGCTCGATACAAGCAGGAGTCCGCCCGTAGATTGGGAGAGCGCCAATCCAACGACAGGGTCAGGATCGCCATCGAATTCGCTCTCTCGCAAAACGCGGACTTCGACTCGCTGCTGCCCGGCGGTTAGAAGGAGCAGCTTCGCATCTGTTCCCGCATATCCGCTCAAGAGACTTTGCGCCGACGCCAGATCGAGACCACTGAGCGACCGGCCGTCAATCTCCAATACCCGGTCGCCGACATGGGATCGAACCATCTCGGGCAGATCGTTATCGACGTGATCCACGAAGAAGCCTTTCGGGCGCAGGCCGAGATCGATGCCCGCGCTGCCGTCGAGTCGCAGGCGCTTTCCATAGTCCGCCGCGCGTTCAAGAGTTAGCTTGCGGCCAGGAAAATCGAGTGTAACCCGGAACCGGGAGAGCAGGTCAAGACCGATGCACGCCCCATCGGGGTCCGGCGCGCTGTACATCACGACTTGTGGCTCGGTCAAATCTCCAAGTCCAACACGCGGAAAAAGCATCTCGTCCGTCACCTCAAGACCACCGGCTGAACTGAGAATGCCCGGAATGACCGACAATGAGTGCATCCGAGCCGCAGTCTTGGAAGCGATGCAACAACTTGTGCTCCCGGTATCGATAAGAAGATCGGCGTCGACACCTTCCGGCAGCCTCGCGTGGACCAGGTAATTATGATATTCCTCGCGCATCGGGAGCGTGGTAAACTGATCGCCTGGCGCGGGGGTGTGACTGCCGTGATATCTCGTGAGCGTTTTAGTGGAAAAATCAAAGGTCCAGGTCGAACCTTCGAGCATGGGGGCGCCAATAATCCCCGCCAGGACCGGCGCATCGTCGCCGACCTCAAGGTTGGGAAGGGCGCCCACATAAGCTGTGTGCGAATCCAGCGCGATCATCGATCCGGAGGTCCCCGGAATCGTCGCGTCGACCGCCGCCCGGGTCATCTTGAAGTTTCCCGGAGACACGGTAATCGTATGTCCTGAAGGCGCCAGGTTCATCCGACGCGCTGCCCAGTTTGCGATGAGCATGGGGTTGTTCAAGCCCGTGTCCAGCAAGAACGGAAGCGACTGATGATCGTTAATCCGGACCCGAACCACAATCGCAGGCAGGCTGAGCGGATCGTAGTCAAAATGCGCTTGCGCAGGTTGCTCGTCGATCCCCGGATAGGGCGTTGACGACCGGGCTCGCATACTCGATAGGAGCGCCGCGGCGAACATGATTACGGCAGCGCTCACCGTCACGCGGCTCACGGATTCCACTCGTTCGCCACAGTGGACGCCCGAGCGCTGCCCGGCGGGTCAAGCCAGTGGAGAAACCAGTCACGGGCCAGGTCTGCGACCGCTTCAAGCGCCCCTGGCTCCTCGAACAGATGCGTCGCGTCAGGCACAATTTCAAGCCGAGTCGTCGCGCGCATCTGCGATTGCGCGTCTTTGTTCGTTCGAATCACCTCGTAGTCGTTCCCACCAACGATTAGCAGCGTCGGGACCTGCACCCGCTGCAGCGATTCGGCCGCCAGGTCAGGCCGGCCGCCGCGAGATACCACGGCGTATATCGCCTCTGGTCTTTCGGCGGCGGCAACGAGCGCGGCTCCCCCACCCGTGCTGGCTCCGAAGCAGCCGATACGGAGGCGCAGCGTCTGCGGGCTGCGCTGCAGCCAATCGATGGCGCCCGCCAGCCGGCGAGCAAGCAGCGGAATATTAAACCGAAGATGGGCGGTCATTCGATCCACACGCTCTTCCTCGGCCGTCAGCAGGTCAATCAGCAGAGTTCCCAGGCCGCCCGCCTGCAGCTCGCGCGCTACAAATCGATTGCGGGAGCTGTGCCGGCTGCTTCCGCTCCCGTGAGCGAATAACACGACCGCTCGCGCCCCGGCAGGCAGATTCAGATCGCCCTCCAGACGCGCGCCATCGGCCTCAACCTGAACGGTCTTTTCAAACGCGGCCACTGCAAATGGGGCTGTCATCACGTATCGCTCCTCCCTTACAACTGGATTCAGTGACCCGACGAGTCGATAGTCCCGTTCCGTGCCACCGAATACCTTGCCAACGCCAATTGAAGAATTACCCACTCAAAGCGCCTATCAGAACGCGCCGGGTGGGGATTGTCGCGCAAATCGCATAGGGGCGAATTATGCGTCGTTCCTACAGGGATGCCGCAACGATTGGAGGCGCCGAATCGCTTCGGCCGGGCCACTACATCCCCGAAGTGCGAGTGGATGGCGCTCACGCCAGCGTTCCACTCGAAGTATACAATCATGTCCGGGAGAGCAGCTTTAAGCTGATCGACTGGGGATCGCGCGCCTCGGGCGAGCAGCAGCGTGTGCTGGGGAGCATGGGATTCAAGCTCCTTTATCCGTCGTATGGCGGCCTGGACCCGGGCGCGATTATCCGCGGTGGCAAAGATTGACGTGGTGCCCTATTATCTCGCCGACGCGGCGCCGGTCGCTCGTGCTCTTAAAGCGCGCGCCGCCGATCCTGCCCGCTAAGCTCACCGCAGCTCGCCTGACCGGGCTGATTGTCAAAAGGATAACGGCCTCGGGTGGCCTGACAGCGGTGGCCTTCCGGGGCGGCAGTCTGCAATTGTTCGAGACAGCAGGCAAGGAAATGGCCGTCAGAACTTCTCGCAGGACATCGCCGGTCTCACCTGGTTCGGTAAGCGGCTCATCGTGGACCCCTCGGATGGAACGTTAGAGGCGTTAGCGGCCGGAGAGTGAGTCGGGCGATCTTGAGCCGTTGACATCTACGAAACTCTTCGTATATAATACCATAGATAACTACGAACATCTTCGTAGTTGGCGAGTCTGATCGATCGGAGTTAAGTCGTCCCGGTGAGAGGAGAGCGAAATAGCATGTCAGATAGTCACCCTACCAACGCGGAGCTGGCGATCCTGCAGGCGCTCTGGCGGCGCGGCCCGAGCACCGTGCGCGAGGTTTGCGATGAGATGGGCCGTTCCTCCGGCTATACCACGGTCCTTAAGATTCTGCAGATTATGACTCAGAAGGGGCTGGTTCAGCGAGACAAGTCGGACCGTGCGCATGTTTACCAGGCCCGGCATTCCGAGGAGCAGATCCAGCGAGGTCTGGTGAACGATCTCCTCACCAAAGCCTTTCGTGGATCGTCGCAAAGGCTGGTGATGCGCGCGCTCTCGGCGAAACCGGTGTCGGCTGAGGAGCTTGCGGCGATCCGCAAGCTGATCGATGAGATGGAGGACAAGGCGCCATGATTTTCTCCCCGCAGACCATTGATCTCGTCGGCTGGACGCTGATCCACTTTCTCTGGGAAGGCGCAGCGGGCGCCCTGCTCTATGCTCTTGTCTCACGCGCGTTCTCCTTCCGCACTGCGAATGCGCGCTATGTTGCCGCGTGCGCTGCGCTGCTGCTGTTGGTCTTCTGCCCGGTGTTCACTTTTGGGCTGCTCAGCCGCAAGCCCCCGGCGCCCATCGAGACGACCGCATCCGGCGCGGACAGGTTGACGAGCGTGGTGTCCACGCCGGATGGCAAGGCGGACAAGCCGCTATTCGTCCGCGTGCCGCCCTCGGTCGAACGCGCATCGGGTCGTTCCGCGCCGGCCGTCAATCCAATTCCGCCGCCGGGTGGCGCCGGATCGCCGCTGCCGCCGGTCTCCGGCTGGCAGGCCGGGATGCAGCGGCTGGATAATGGGATCCCCTGGCTGGTGTTAGCCTGGCTGATCGGAGTGTTAGCGCTTTCGGCCCGGCTGCTCGGAGGCTGGATCGAGCTCTGCCGTATCCGTCAGCAGGCGACACGGCTTCGGGATCACCCTCTCAATGCAATGATGAGGGATCTGGCGGCCCGACTCGGCATCAAGCGGCAGGTCGAGATTGGCGAATCCGCTCGGGTGGACGTGCCCGCGGTGATCGGGTGGCTCAAGCCATTGGCGCTGATTCCGCTCGGGGCGCTCTCAGGAATGGGATCTCAGGAGCTGGAAGCGCTGATCGCCCACGAGCTGGCGCACGTTCGCCGTTACGACTACCTGGTGAACCTGGCGCAATCCCTGGTGGAGACGCTGCTGTTCTACCATCCGGCGGTCTGGTGGATCTCCGGCCGGATTCGGACTGAGCGCGAGGCATGCTGCGATGATATAGCGGTGGCTGCCGTGGGCAGCCCGGTAATCTATGCCCGCGCGCTGGCTGCTCTCGCCGAGATCAGCTCGCCGCCCGCTCTGGCGCTGACTGCAAGCGGCGGTTCGACACTCAACCGGATCCGCCGGGTTCTTGGCATCACCGAAAGGCACCGCGAATCGCCGTTGGGATGGTTTGCGGGCGTTCTTGCTGCCGCGTTGTTGATCAGCGCCGTCCTCGCTTTCCATCGCGGGACAATGACAGCGCCGAAACCTCGCCCCGTGGTTTTCTTTCGAGAAACGATTCGGTTCAGGTACATCGAGTGCCGCCAGGCTGTCCCAATGCTGGAGAGTGAATTGAGGCCCGAGCCATCGGGACTGGATTTGATCGATGGGAAGGCCGAAGCGCCGAGATGGGCTTCGTATCTAAAACGAACGGGGGTATGGGACGGCGTTCCAACACCAATCCCGCCGGACCTCTCGCGTATCTTCCCTCCGGGGACTCAGTTCATCCCACACCTGGCACAGAATTCGCTGATCGCTGTCTCCTCGTCTGCCGGCCTCAAGAAGCTCAACCAGATGCTCAGGCCCATCGACGTCAGGTGGCGGCGCCTCTCATATCGCGTTGTAAAGGTAGTGGCGCCAATACAGGTGCTGGATTCCGTGGGCATTCATATTCCGACACACACGAATTTCGGGGTATCGTTATCGAACGCGGGAGAGGAATCCGCGGGTGTTTTCGATACTATGGCGACCCCTCTTTTGAGAAATAGAACGCAGTGCGTCAGCTACATTGGCGGCGAGATGGCCGGGATACTGAAGCGCCTCAAATCAGCGAAGGCTGTTGTCGTGAACGCGGGAGGGGGCGGCGCTCCCGAGAATGTACCAATTCAGGCCATGGGACCGCCCACAGAAAAGTGGAAACTTGAGAACCAGCTTTATATGGGGTTGGTCGGCCGGGTGAACGCCGACAGCACGATCACCGTCTTCGGTCGTATCGATAGAAACCTCAACGATCCGATACCCGCCAACGATGCTAATGCGGAGCAGCCCGTCTATATCTCCATTCCCGGAGTGCGGATTAGCAGTGGAGGCGCTATCGCGGTCGCCATCTCACCTGTAGGTCCTGCGGACTTCTTGCCGAATCACCCATCCGCTGACCACCCCACCAATAAGATCGAAGAACATCCCGAAGGTCAGAGTTATCTTGTTTACGTCATCTCATCGAGTTTGCTCGATGATCACCGCCAGGGCCCGTCCGGTGGACCGGACGCCGTCCGATCGGCGATGGAAATGAGGCTTCCATCTGGCCGGCCCGCGGCGCAGGCGACGAGCAAACCCCCCGCTCACCGCTCGACGTCGCCTCCGCGGCGGGATCGTGATCGTGTAAAGGTTAGACGTCTGTCTCCAATGACCGCTTCGCCGGCGGTTCCGGTGTTATCCGCTTCTTCCACGCTCGGAAGACCGCCGTCCGTGAAATTCGCCTCACGCCCGTCCGATCCCAGAGCCGGCCCGCCGCTGGCGCCGCCGCTCGCCGCGCATGGAAAGAGGAGCATCCGGAGTAGCGGCGCCGCAAAAGGATGAAGGATTAAGGATGAAGGATTAAGG
>DASRZA010000551.1:0-9484 GCA_035686845.1 Armatimonadota bacterium
GTTCGTGTTGGACGCGGCGTTCGTGTTGGACGCGGCGTTCGTGTTGGACGCGGCGTTCGTGTTGGACGCGGCGTAGGGGCGAAGCATTCGCATCAGATCGCTCGTACCCGTGACCCCTCCGGCGAATGCTTCGCCCCTACAACGTTACGGGTCTACCGGGCTTGGATCTTGCGGCGCGGGTCGTTCCACCGTTCGACCGGTCCCATGATAGTGGCGGCCTCCGCGACTGTGCGGCGCGCTGCAGGTGAGAGCATGTTTTGAACCCTCGCGCCCCGGGCCCGCGGTTCGTACCCCCTTCCCCGTCCTCCGTCCTCTGCCCTCTGTCCGCGTCCCGTCGTTACGGCGCCGGCACGGCCGAAAACCCGTAGCTCGGTTTCTGATAAACTCGGACGTAATCGATCACATACCGGGAAGGGAACTTCGTCTTCGACGGATCGCCTCCGCTGTTGCCGCCAACCGCCAGGTTGAGGATGATGTACTGGGGATGCTGGAACGGGTTCAGATGCGCTGAGTCGCCGTTCACCGTGTCCTTGAGCAGGGTGCGATTCATGAGATAGCCATCCACGTAAAGCTCTATGCTTTCCGGTGTCCAGTCCATCCGCCAGACGTGGAATTTCTTGGACCAGTTCGGATCATTGAACTCGGCCAGCGGCCGTTTCACCGTGTGCCATTTACCCACCCACTGTTTGTCCGTCCCCCACGCCACGTTGGCAAGCAGCATGTTGCGGTAATACTCCATGATGTCAATTTCGCCGCCGCGGGGCCATTGCCCCTCGGTTCCGACCGTCCAGAAGGCGGGCCAGAGCCCAGGCCGGGTGTCGATTTTGGCCCGCATCTCGAACCGGCCATAAATCCACGAGTGCTTCCCCCGTGTGGTGAGGCTCGCCGAGGTATATTCAGCCGCCTCCCGGCTTGTGCGCCAGTCTGTACTGCCCGCTTTATAGTCCGGATTCGGTTTCCGCTCTCGCTTTGCCTCAATAATTAGCTTGCCGCCTCTGCAACGGGCATTCTCCGGCTGGTACCACTGCGCTTCGTTATTACGGACAAAACCGTTCTCGTACCCCCAGTTGGCCGGGTCCGGCGCGCCGTTTTTCCGGAATTCGTCCGACCAGACTAATTTCCAGCCGGCGTCGTCAGCGCTGCTCGAGTCCGCGGAGGGCGGCGGCGCCTGCGCCCGGACAACCATCACCATAACGAGAACCGCCGCTGACGCCGCAACCGCAATGAAACCCTTCATACTGACTCTCCTCTGCTACGCGTAAACATCTCTAACACCGCCTGTTTAACGCATCCTGACATGATGTCCCATTTTTTCGCTTCCTTTTTCTCCTGCGGCCCCAAAACGAACCCGAAGGACACGAAGGTCTCACGAAGGGCGCGAAGGGAACCGAAGAGGAACAAGAGAGGCCTCCGCGATCAGGCCGCGACGCGATGCGCCGGGGTCCACCCGTGACCTCCTGCCGGCACGAGCACTCCGCTCCGCACCGAAACCCGACGCCCAAGACCTAAAACCCAAGACCTATTACCTATCGGCGGGTCGCGGCCGAATATACTGGGATTCGAAACCGGGCGCCTCCTGTGATTCACCGGGCTCCTTCCACCGTGAACACCAGGAAGCCATCTTTATCTTAGTCGCACGGAAAGTGAAAGCGATACGACGATGAGCGCACCTATGCCCCCTGATAAACACGCTCCCTCTGAACAGGTTCTCGAACGGATGAGGGAACAGTTCACCTTTCAGCTCTCGGTAGATACCGATAACCTTCCCCAGGGCCTCGCCGCCGCGGACGCCGCCGTGTCCGCCGGCATTACGATTGTGGAAATGGGCACACCCCTCATCAAATTCGAAGGCGCCATCCACGTGGTTCCCGCCTTCCGGCGCCGGTTTCCCGAAATGCTGCTGCTGGCGGACCTCAAAACCATGGATGGTGGCGCCGGTGAAGCGCACGTGGTCTTCCGGGGCGGAGCAAACATCGTCGATTTTCTGGCCCTTTCCGGGGTGGACACCGCGAGAGCCATCTGTTCTGTGAGAGACGAGTTTCGCCGGTCCCACCCTGAGCAGCCGCGGCTGGTCTTCGCCGATATTCTCCTGCCCCATCAGGGCTCGAACGCTGTGGGAGTCGCCGTTCAGATGCTGGATGCGGGCGTGGACGGGATCGGGGCGCATCTTCAATCGGACGCGCGGACCGCGAATCCGGATCTGTCGCAATCCGGATACCTGCAAGAGGTGATCCTTGCAGTTAAGGAAAAGGTCGGAGATCGTGCGCCGGTCCAGGCGGTCGGTGGGCTCACCATCGAGCAGGCATGCAGGTTAGCGGGGGCGGGTATCCGGGCGATTGTGATCAGCGCGAACCTGGGCATTGCGTCGGAGAAGGGGGGGTTGGCGTTGCCTCAAGAAGAGATCGAGCCGCGCATCTCCCGCTTCATCCGGGAAGTTACCGCCGCCGGCGAGGCCGTATCAGCGCCTTGAGTGAAGTTCACGCGGGATCCGTGGCAGCGCCGGCTCCCCAACCCGGATTCCCGCTCAGATTGAGGTCCGCCAGGTCCGGCAGGTCCGTAAGGCCCCGCGGGAGACTCTCCAACCGGCGCCCGTTCAAACTGAGCCTCCGGAGTCCCGTCAGCCAGACCGTCTCCCGCGGGAGCGATTCCAAACGTAAGAGGCTCAGGGCCAGGGTGTCGCAGCCCGCGGCTGCGGCCGCCAAGACCCTTTCCAGGGCCTTGCTCCGTCGCGGCATCGATCTCGTCTCCTGACCCTGAACAACGGCGAACGTCGTCGGATGAATGCATTTCACACTTTGCCGGGGCGCGCGTTGGTCGTTGGCTGATCAGTCATTTGGCAGCGGGAATGGCGTTACCGAAGTAGGCCGGGCGCAATTATGATGCCATTGCCAGCCACGCTGATTTCGTGGGGTCAGGCTTTCGGCGTCCCATTTCACCCGTACAAACCCTACTTCCCCATCCCGACCTTAACCACCGCATAAAAGGCCGGCTTCGGATTGTCATTGCCGTCAAACAACAGCGGCTTACCAGCGGAGCGCCAGGAAGTCGCATCGTTGAGGTCCCAGAACGTGACGACTTTCACCGACTTGTGCTTCATGAATACTTTGAACAGGTTGGCGTATTGGGTCGCGAGTCGCTGGTCCGCGTCGCTCACCAGGCCTCCTTTCGTGGTCGCGCTGTTGTCGGTGATTTCTGCCCCGGCTTGGCCCTGGCCGGATTGCGCGCCATTGACGTCCAGCTCCGTAATGTGAATGGGCAATCTGAGCTGTTCGAGATCCGTCAATGCCTGATCCTCTTCCTCGGGCGTGGGATAAGAAACGCTGATGTGGGTCTCAGAGCCAACCGCCATCACGGGGACGTGCTCCGCCTGGAGCTGCTTGACCAGGGTGATGAATCTCTGACGTTTCGCGGGGTTTTCCAGACCGTAGTCATTGATGCGGAGGATCGCCTTGGGATCGGCTTTGTGAGCGTATTCAAATGCCCTGGCAACGTAGTCTGGACCAATAATCCGCTCCCAGAGCGTGTTCTTCAAGATGGCCGGGCCACCATCGGCGACCGGCTCATTCACCACGTCCCAGACCTTGATCTTGCCCTTGTAGCGGCCGACGACGGTCATGATGTGATCGCGCATCCTTTTCAGCAGCTCGTCGCGTGTTGCAAGCGGCCCGGTGAAACGGAATCCGCCGCCAAATCGGCCGCGATTAAAACCACCTCGGCCAAACGGGCCGCCCCCAGGCGCCGATCTCGGGGCGTTGGTCGGAGGACTCGTTACACGAGCGCCGGACGGCGCTTGTCCGGGCGCATTGGCCGGCGCCGGTGGGTTAGCCGGTGGGTTAGCCGGCGCCGGCGCTCCATCCGTGGGGGCCTGCGGCGTTCCCGCTGCGAAGACCCAGAAAGGGGTCTGGCCTTGCCAGACGAGATTATGCCCCACAATGAGCATGTGATGTTTCAGCCCAAAGTCCACGTAGGCGTCCGCCGGGCCAAAATTATAGCCGTCAGGGCCCGGTCGCGGTTGAATGCTCGACCACTTCAGGTCGTTTTCCGGGGAGATCTGGTTGAACTGCTCCACTGTCAGAGCGACGTCCTTATTAACCTGATCCTGACTCCGTCCAAACGGAGACGCCTGATCGGTCGCGATCGAGTGGTTGATGGCCACGCCCACGTAGAAGTGGTGTTTGAAGACATCCTTCAGCCTGGGTGGTTTATCGGTGCTCGCCGCTGCGCCCGCGGTAAGAAGGACTGTCGTGAGTAAGCCGATTGGCAAGCCGGGATTCAAGCGGGAAGTCTTCATCGTAGTTATCCTTATCGAGGCCACAGCGATCTGTTCAACAATCCAGGAGGATGAAAAAGGCAATAAGGCCGTCTTGCCCTTCACTCGCAAATGAACGCGAACCATTCGATGCTTCAGCCAGAGTATTCGAAGCTTGCGCCGTGCGTCGGCTGACGTTATCCGTGTGATAACGGCCGTTATCAATCACATATTAGCAAGGCGCGAAGGTTTTATCACCGGTTATCGACGAGTATGGATCTCGCCGCAATCGCGAGAGAAGGACTCGCCAGGCGCGCAGCGGCCGCGCTCCCTCGCCGGGATGAGCTTCTGATCTCGGGTCCTGACTTGCCCGGACAGACGCAGGGGCGTCCAGATCACGGCGCTCATTCACTCTGCAGGACACCCGCCCCCCATTTGGAATCCATGCTCAATGCCCTGAACTCGACGCGAGATGGCTCGCCTGGCTCGTGAGCGGCGCGTTCTCGCTCACGGCCCGATGATGACATCCGGTTTCCTCGGGCAGTCGTTCGATCGGTTCCCCCTCGGCGATCTCCCAATGATGAAGTTCCGGCGGCCGTGGCGCCTCTGGCCCTTCCGCAATACCCCCACCCTCTGAATAGAAGCGCAGGAATCGCCCGCGAGGAAGTGTACGGGCGCGACGCCTTCCTGATAGAATGACACCGACTCTCCGTACGATCGCAGTCGCTCAACGAACGACCCTGGCGCGGGGTCCTGATCGGCGCTCCCGAGCTTGCAGCGCGAGCAGGTCGGGGGTCAAGAACCTTGCGAGCCCCGTTCGGGGGGGTCTGCGGATTGCGCCTCAGGTTGAAGTTTCGCCTCACCGGTAACGGTCAGAGCCAGGGCGTCCGCGACTCGCAGCACGATCTCATCCCAATCTTCCGCCCGATGAACCCCTGGGGGAAGCGAACCGTCGCTGCGAAACGGCGGAATCATGCCTGTATTGCGTCGCAACCTATAGGTTGTGTCAACCGGGCGCGGACCGATGGTGGATGCCGAACCGCCGGTCGGGGGCGGGTTGTTCGTCCTGAACGTAACACCCTTGACTGATCGAGACGAGGCGCCCGAGTTCAATTGAAGTCTTGCCCGGTAGTGATATTACACAACCGCGGCCAGGAGAGCGACAAGCGATTAAGGGACGCATCCTCGCGTCACCGGTGCAGCCGGGCGCCTTCCACCTCTTGCGGTGTAGGAATTCTCTCTTGCGGGATCTGCCGTAGTTGTTCCAGGAGGCGGCTCGCCTGCTGGAGCTGGTCCTGTACCTCGCTGCTGATCCCGGGATAGTCGTCTTCATAATCAGCCCTGACCCTGCGCCACTTCAACGTGTTAGCGCGCATGGCGATCCGGCCGCACTCGTCGGGACTCTGTCCCGGATTGGATCGGCTTCGATACGCATCCCAAACTGCGCGGTGCTGGTCACCCTTGATCTGAACACCGCTCAACTCCAGCCGCCGGCGAGCGGTGATATAAAGGCTGTAGTAAGCACGGCTGATGGCCGATCTTTGGGACGCCTCATCGTCAGACGCCGCCAACTTCGTGGCGAGCGACAGGTACTCCAACCAGTCGAAACTCAATTCAAGAATCCCAGCAGGAACGTGAGGCGTCCCCACCACAGCGGCGCCTGATCTTCCCACCACTCCTTCTCAAACCGGTCAAATTGGCGTCGAGCGTCCTGCCAGGGACCTGCAACCCGGATGGTGGCCACGAGCTCGTTCCCTTCAGAAGCTTCGGGTGATTCCATCACCTCCAACTCCAGGTGGTACCCTTCTTTGAAGAATCGGGACGCTTCTCGTGCCCCAATACGCAACAGAGCGAGTAGTTCAGGGTAATCGCACAGCCATTCGTGAACGGCGCCGACGTTCTTCCCAACATACATATCCGGGACATCAATATCCTGCGCCGCGGTCCGGATCGCAGCCTCGTCAACTATCTGCGGTTGGCTCATATCAATCTATACCTCTTCTGTGCAACAACGAACTGAATTACCGGAAGTCTTTCCGACAGTCGCAACATTCTCTTCAGATCTCGCAGAATGACGTTCCTCACACATAGTCGGAAAGCGCCACCGCGAATCAATCGCCTCTGGCGGTTTACCCCATCTTACGCCACGGATCGGTCCACTGTCCAACCCGTGTACATCAATGTATCGCGTCACCCGCCCGTAACCTGTACCCTCAGTTCCTGCATCTGCCGATCTCCAACGCGGACCCGCGCTTCGCGCACCTTTCCAGCGGGGATCGCGAGGGTAAAGGACTGGCTCTCTCCCGAGCCGAGCGAATGGAAATGCGGTCGCTGCCGCCGAGAAGCAAACAGCCTCCCAACTGGCTGACGCGAACGTTTTCGGGTGTGATCTCGACGGCCTTGCAGGTATCCGCCGGGGCTGCGCGATATGATCGTGGATAGCCTGGAGATGCTCCGGCGCCGTGTCTATCCGGTGGACTTTCAGCTATGGCTCGCGGCCCGGCGACGTTCGCTCCGCGCGTGGTCAACTATCGCCAAATGTGAGCCAGCGCCCGGCTCATGAACCTTTCAGAAATCTGAAGTAGAATGCTCCAAATACCAGGACGATGCCTACGTTTACCGCCAGCCGCTCCCATAACCAGAGGCGGCCCTTGAAGAACGAGACATCGATCGCGACGATCACGGCTGCCATTAAGACGACGCAAAGCACGGTAATTGGTTGGATTTTCATTTCGGCTGACCTCCAGTCTGCTTCAGATGTCTTACGTTGTTTCTTCGCTCCGCGGTTTCCCCGATGAGAGTCTTACCACAAAAAGGGATTCTCCGGACATCTGCGTGGTCTTCTGCCGGTCCGGTATTCTCGATGATTGCCCCAGGTTTCTCTCTGCATCGCCAGATGTCCATCTTCCAAAGTGGTCCCGCGGGGGATACCTTTACGCGGTTATAATTGAGTAAACCACCCAGGGTCCGGCGTCGGCTGAGCGGCCGGGCGGTGCGGAGGAACATAAGGAGACGGACCGATGGAACTGCTGATTACCGGCGCGGGTTCATGGCTGCCGGAAGCGGGGCGTGAGACGGCGAGTTTTTTGATCGACGGACGCCACATGGTGGATACCGGTTGGGCGCCGGTGTTCCGGCTCCGGGAGTGCGGCGTGGACCCTCTGGCGATTGAAACCATCACATTCACCCACTTTCACCACGACCATTACGTCGGTTTTCCGCATCTGATCTTCTATCACGGGATGCGGCGGCGCGAAGCGGGCATCACTGCGCCGCTGCGGATTCTCGGGCCTCCTGGGAATCTGGATCGGATCGTGCGACTGACACAGGAGTTTCTGCAGTGGGAACGGTTTCCGGAGCTGAAGTTTGATCTCAGCCTGGAACCGCTGAACCCCGGCGAACGCGTTCAACTTGGAAATCTTTCAATGGAAACGATCGCTGCCGTCCATGTATCCGGCAAAGGCGATCCGGAGGAGGCCCTATCACTCCGGTTCACGCCCGTTGGTGGAGGCGCCGCGCTGGTCCTGTCCGGCGATACCTCATACAACCCGGCGCTAGCCGAATTCGCCGCCGGGGCGCGAGTCCTGGCGCACGACGCCGCGCACAGCGGCGGGGAGGACGCCGCTCGCATAGCCGCGAGCGCGGGCGTAGAGGAGCTTTACCTGGCTCATTACGGCCTGGATCGCGCCGAAAAACTAATGGCCGCCGCGCGGGCCGTATTTCCCCGGACGTCGCTTGCGGTCGACGGAGCGAGGATCACGGTGTAGGGAGTGGGAGCGCGAGGCTCGTGGTCGGTTTAAGAATGTATCATAAGAGCAATGACTCGGCCAGAGAACAAGGGATGGAGACGCGAATGGCCGCCGGTTTCACTCGACAAGGTGAAAGCGGCGGCTCAGGAATTGGCGGGAGTCCACCCGGATATCGAAGCGATCTTTCTCTTCGGGTCGCTGGCGCGGGGCGCCGCGCGGCCGAGCGCCGATGTCGACCTCGCCGTTCTTCTGGATTGGCCGGTCGATGAACTGCGAGAATCGAACGCGGATTGGTTTGTTCTCCAAAGAGAGATGGCGTGGTTTGTAGAGGATCGTGTGGAAGCTCCGGTCGATTTGATTGTGATACGGCCGGCGCTGAAGCCAGAGCTTCTGTTCAGTCTCTTCGAGTACGAGACCATACTATTTGCGCAAGGGGTTGATCGGGCCCGGTGGATCGCGGCATCGTATCGCCTCGAATACCGCGATCTCGAAACTCGGCGCGATCGATCCTGGACGCGGCTGAAAACAGACATTGCGCGGGTGGCGGATGAAATTAGACGAACGCGATCGAAATTACCTTGAGCGGCTGCGGGATTCTCTGCGCCACGTCGAGTAGAAACTGGCCCTCGACCCCGGGTCGATCACGCCATTCGGCGGCGATGATTTGAGCGCAGCGTGCGCTGCAGATGGCAATTCAGTGCTGCCTGGACCTCGGCGATAGTCTGTTGGCGAAGGCCGACCGCCCGGAACCCGGCCGTCAGCGTGACATCTTTGGCGCTCTCGCCGGAGCCGGGTTCCTCGCGAACAGCGAGGCTCTTCCCCTGGAACAGTTGGCTGATTTTCGGAATAACCTCGTTCACGTGTACCTTGAGCTTACGCCAGCCATAACATAGGAAAGGATGCGTTCAGGTCTTCCGCACCTCGCCAGGTTTGCCGAGGTCCTCGCGCAGCTAAAAGAATAGCCGGCGGAGCGTTTAGCTCAGCGCATGCGCTGGCGCCCAACCCCGGATACGGCGGCCAGCGCTTTCTACCACGGCTGACGGTCCCAGAGCGAGCCGCGGTAAAAAGCCGTCGGCGGCCTACGTCTCAGGATCTACGCTTCGATCTTGCCTCTGCCATGCCCAACCGGTCAAAATAGGGATCTATTGATTCGACGGGAGGTACGAGTGTGAGCGACCCGCAAGATTCAGACGTCGCCCGGCCAGCCGCCGAGCCCACAGAAGCGCCGGAATTCGACAGTCATCGCGACCATGAAAACACCCGCGGCGTTACACCACGGGCTGTCTTCGTTGGCCTTCTCGCCGCGGCGCTCTTCAGCGCTGTCATGCCCTACAACGACTATTTCATCGCCGCCACCTACCTCTCGGGCAATTTCTTCCCTATCGACGCGTTCGCGCTGATCCTCATTCTGACGCTGCTCGTGAATCCGCTGCTTATCACGTTCCACCGGCGCAGGCTAATCTTCTCCCCGGGCGAGATCATTACG
>DASRZA010000552.1:0-8980 GCA_035686845.1 Armatimonadota bacterium
CTCACACACCCACACACCCACACACTCACACACCCACACACCCACACACTCACACACTCACACACCCACACACTCCGCCCCCGCTAGGAATGCCGCAGGATCGCGAGTTCGGCGAGCTCGGTGAGGGCGCGGCGAGCGGGGCCATCGTCGAGTACTTCGGAGAGGGCTATGATGGCTTCCCGACGGTGCTCCTCGGCGGCGTGCTCGGTGAACTTTTCCGCGCCACAGGCGCTGAGCGACTCTACCACTCGTTCACAGTCGGCCGCGGTAATCTCATCCTGGCTCATAACGCGGCGTATAAGCGCCCCTGCCCCATCGGGGTCATGCTCCAGCGCATAGACGACGGGCAGCGACTTTTTACGGCGCTCAATATCCGCGCCCACTGCTTTGCCGCTCTTCTCGGGGTCGCCCCAGGCGCCAAGATAGTCGTCTCGCGCCTGGAACGCCAGCCCGAAGGATCTGCCAAAGTGGGCCAGCCCGTTTTCCACCTCGACGGACGCGCCAGCGGCGCGTGCGCCGCATCGGACGGCGGCTTCCAGCAGCGCGCCCGTCTTTCGCGATGTCATGTCAAAGTACCGCGCGACGCTGATGGAGCCTCGCTCCTGGAAATCAATGTCCAAATGCTGACCCTCGGTCATCTCCAAGATCGCGTCCGTAAGCAATTCAACCAGCCCTAACGTGGTTTCGGAGTCAAGTCCGGAGCGGCGTGCTCTGAACGCCGCCCGGTACACCAGCGCCTGCATCGCCGAGCCGCAATTCACGGCCTTCGGAACGCCCCACACGCCCCACACCGTGAGCCGGTGGCGGCGCAGCCGGTCGCCATCTTCCACGTCATCATGGACCAGAGAGAAATTATGGATTAGCTCGATCGCGGCGGCAATCGGTAGAGCGGTTCGAAAATCGCCTCCGCACGCCTCACATGCTAACAGCGTCAGCGCCGGCCGGAGCTTCTTTCCTCCATGTCGCATCGCCTCGTCCGGCGGCAGCCGGGATCCCTTATCGTCCATCCAGCCAAGCTGGTACCGGACCAGGTCATACAGCTCGCAGGGGCCGGCGCCATCGACAGCACGCAGGATTTCGGCGTCAATGGCGGGAATATAGCGGGCTAGATAGCGCTGGAGGGACAAGGTGAACTCCGTGTGCGAGGGGCGAGTGTTCGAGCAACTTGATTATAGTCGCCAGCGGGCGAGGCGTCAACCACACCCGCGGATCGGGACCATGTTGCCGCGCTCACTGGCCCGATCATCGCGCGTCGGTATAAGCCCGCATCTTCATTCTGGGCGAATCCATCATAAAACGCCGTACCCTGTACCGGACATGCGCCGGCGTGGACGCTCGGCATCAAATGCGCCAGCCACGGGCGATCGGAGCCCGTTCGCCAGAATGACAGCTAGGCGTCGGATCGGGACTCATCAGTCGAGAGGGGAGACAACGCAAGACTATGGATCAGCTTAACTGGGGGATCTTAGGCACAGGCAACATCGCCAGGACCTTTGCAAAAGCCGTGCAGAACTCTGAAACGGGAGTACTGACAGCCGTGGGGAGTCGAACACAGGAGGCCGCGGATAAGTTTGGCAAAGAGTTTGGAATCAACCGGCGCTACGGTTCTTATGCCGCCATCCTGGAAGACCCGGAGGTTCAGGCGGTCTATATCAGCCTGCCCAATCACCTGCATGCCGAGTGGGGTATCAAGTGCGCCCAGGCGGAGAAGCATATCCTTTGCGAAAAGCCGCTCACGGTAAACCATGCCGAGGCAATGCGTCTCGTCGATGAAGTGGATCGAAATCACGTCTTTTTGATGGAAGCCTTTATGTATCGCTGTCACCCGCAGACGCAGAAACTTAAAGAGATCTTGAAGTCCGGCGCAATCGGTGACGTCCGATTGATACAGAGCAACTTTTGCTACAACATGGGGCCGAAGTATGAGAATATCAGGCTTTCCAATCCGGCCGCAGGCGGTGGAATCATGGATGTTGGCTGCTACACGATGTCGATGGCCCGCTTGATCGCCGGCGCTGATCCGATCGACGTGAAGGGCTCCGCGTTTATCGGCCCGGTAAGCCGCGTCGATGAGCAGGCGACGGCAAGCGTTTTGTTTCCCGGTGGGATCGTCGCCAATCTTGCGTGCGCCACGCAGGTCAGCGCAGATAATGAGCTGCGTATATGGGGCTCGGCAGGAAGTATCCGTGTCCCCAATCCCTGGTTTCCCGGCGAGCGGGGTAACCGGATACTCGTTCAGAAAACCGGAGATGACAAACCGACAGAGGTTGTTGTGAATGGCGGGGCCGGGCTTTACTCGATTGAGGCCGATACCGTCGCCCGGAATATTGAGAATTTTAGCGCCCCGCCTCCGTGCATGACCTGGCTGGATAGCCTTGGGAATATGGCGGCGTTGGACAAATGGCGAAAGAGCGTTAAGCTTGTGTTTGACGTGGAGAAAGGCAGGCGCCGCGGATGAAGTATGGGCACGTGGCCGGAATCGACCGGCCGGTTGCACGGATGGTCATGGGCAGTATGTTTTATTCGCTGCAGAATATTGATCTGTGCTGCAGTATGCTCGACGACTATGTGTCACTCGGAGGCAATTGTATCGACACCGCTGCCATCTATTATGGCGGCGAGTCCGAGAAGGCGGTGGGTGAATGGATGCGGCAGCGCGAGGTCCGGGATCAGATCATCCTTATCGCGAAGGGCGCGCATCATGACGCGCACGGTCCGCGGGTAAATCCCACTGAGATCGAACGGGATCTCACCCACAGTCTCGAGCGTCTTCAGACTGACTACGCCGACGTCTACATCCTCCATCGGGATGATCCGGGCTATCCGGTGGGCGAGATTGTAGAATGTCTGAACGAGCATCTCCGCGCCGGCCGCATCCGGGCATTCGGCGGATCCAACTGGACCGTGGAACGGCTCCAGGCCGCCAACGATTACGCCCGGGAACACCGTCTGGTTGGGTTCGCCGCCAGCAGCCCCAATTTCAGTCTGGCCATCCCCAATGTGCCGCGATGGCCCGGATGCGTCTCGGTGTCGAGCAGCGACCGCGACTGGTACACTCGTGAGCAATTCCCGTTGTTCGCCTGGTCCTCACAGGCCAGCGGATTCTTCAGCGGAAAGTTCCGCGAAGATGCGCCCGACAATCCCGAAATGACTCGCGTCTGGTACAGCAAAGACAACTTTGAGCGACTGCGCCGGGCAAACGAGCTTGCGGTGAAGCGAGGCGTCACCGCCATTGAAGTCGCCTTCGCGTACGTCCTGTGCCAGCCGTTTCCAACTTTTGCCCTCGTCGGGCCGCATTCCATTGAGGAGACCCATTCCACCGCCTCCGGCCTTGAACTCGATCTGGCGCCTCAAGAAGTAGCCTGGCTTAATCTCGAAGCGTGATTCCATCGATTGCGCCAGAGGGGCGCCGAGGGGCGCCGGCGACTAATCCTAAAAAGAAGACTCTGCGGGGAGCATCTCGAAAGAGTCTTTGCCAGTCGCAAATCTCATTGCTGGCGCCGCTTGAATCGGAGCGTTGGCTAACGCTGAGAATTCGAAAGTGAACTTGCTCCATGAACCTGCCTGAGTTTCCGAACATCCCGATCTACGTGCTATGGGTAATCTGCGCTCTCGTGCTGCTTGTCGGCGCCCGGTTTCGTCTGACCGCGCTGCTGCAGGCCGGATCCGCGCCACCCGGATCCGGCCGCACATTGCGGGCGGCCCGCGTGCTTCTCCTCGATCTCCTCACCTTCGCCGCCACAAGTGTACTGCTCAAGCTGCAGCCATTCCCGCTGCTCATGTCGGCGATCATTCTCTTTGCGCTCACATTCGGGCTGCTCTGGGTCCAGTGGTTCTTCAATCGTGGGGAGAACAAGACCAGCTCCGGTAGTCTCCTCATCGATGGTGTTCAAGGTCTGCAGACTGCCGCGCTCGACGCCGGGTACGGCAAGATTCAGACTTGGGTGAACGAAGAATATCGTAAGAACCGGTGGCGGCTCGGCCTCATCTATCAATTGATCATGGTCGCCATCTGCGTCGGCCTTCGAGTTCTCAACACGCTGCAGGGTGGATGGCTCTACATCCTCTTCTCACTCTTCTGGCAGTCGGGGATCACCGCCGTTCTTTACTGGAGATTTGACCGCAGGAGATTCATACCCAGGCCGCCGGGCGCGCCCCCATCGACGGTACATCCCGCAATCCCTGGCGCGGCTGCGCCCGAACCAGGAACGACCGGGCGGCCAGCCGGGCCACCCATCTGGCGCCGTCTGCCGTTTTCCATCCCTCGTCCCTCCGGCGCGCCTCGTCGCGGCGCGGCGCCTCATCCCGTGGCGCCGCGAGCGGTATCGCCCGGCGCGACCCCGCCAGCGCCAGGCGCGCACGCGCCCCGCCCATCCACCCGGCGGCGGACGAAGTTTTCGCTCCGTTCCGACGTGCAGGCGTTTGTGGCGTTTAGCGCCGGGATCTGGTGTGGAATCTTCTCGCTCTACCTCGGTTGGGCCTATGGATTCGCATCCGTCACCGCGTTCAGGACACTGCTCTCCGCGGTCTCACCGATCGCCTCGGGCCTTCTCGGGCGATACATGCCGCAGCCGCTCCAGGGATATTTCAAGCCCGCTCCGAAGGTGTCGCCCTGGACCCTGAAATACTTCCGCAGCCGTGATTTCTGGTACGGTCCGGGAATGGGACTGGCCGGGGGCATTTTGGGCGCGGTCGCACGCTTCCTCCTTTTTTCCCGATAGGGCCGCATAGAGAAGAAATATCGTGACTGAAGATTCGAACGACCAAACTGAACTGGAGCTGCTTCGCACCGATTACTCGCATCTGCTTCGTGAGGCCTGCCAGACGTTTGTAGATGCCGCCACCGACGTAGAAGACGCTCTCGCGGGCGGTTTGAAAGCGCCCGGAGCATGCGCCCGCGGTGATCGTGGCCTGGTGCGAATGGCCCTGGCCGCTCACCAGGCCGCTCGCCTCATCATTCCTTCGCCCGACGCCATGGAGTACTTTGGCCTTCCCCGGTCGGTGACATCGAGCGGGTTGCTGCCGGAGCCAACCATTCGGGTCCAGGATCCCGGGCGTGAGACCTGGGATTTCCGACCCTGGCTCAGTGAAAAGCTGTCGCATCTTCGAGAAAACTACTATGCACTCTTGGAAAGCGTTGAACTGGCGATCGGCCCGTCGAATCAGGAGACCGCGGGCGACTCGGGCAGCCGCGATCCGGACGAGCTCCCGCCGGAGGTTGTCCGTCAGAGACTTCTGGAGCGCGCCTCCTACGAGCTTCGCGCCACCCGCAATTACGCCCGCGACATCCTGAACGCAATGGACACCATGGGACTCACTGTGATAGATTGGCGACTCGCCAACCAGCCGGGCGATGGAGACTAAACTCGGCTCAAGCCACGAGCCATCGCCCGAGCGCGCCGGCGCCGCGCTCAGGCGTTTCCCCTGGCGCGGCCTTCTGATCGCCTTTCTGCTAATACCATTAGCCGCGTATTGGGCGGACGACCAGGCGGTCGACGTCATCCTCTCCCTGATGGTCCCGCCGGTCATGCTCACCATGGGTGTCGTCATTCTCAACGCCGGCGTGCGAATCGTGGCGCCGCGCCGGGCGCTCGTAGAAGGCGAAATGGTTCTAATTTACGCGGTGCTTTCCGTCGCCACCGCGGTGGGCGCGGAATGGACCGGCAATATCACACCCCTCATCTATTCGTACGCGCTCTTCGCCGATACCAGTAATAAATTCGCCACTCTCATCTTACCTCACGTCCCTTCGTTTCTGTTTTTCAAGAACGCATCGCATCTTCAGGATTTTAAGCTGGGCGGACATGGTTTCGGCTATTTTCTTTCGCATTTGCACTACTGGTGGACCCCTGTCATCTTCTGGACCATTATCATCTTTCTGCTGACGCTCGCCATGCTCTGCATCAACAACCTGATGCGCGAGGAGTGGACGCAGCGAGAGAAGCTCGCATTTCCGATCATACAGCTCCCGATCGCCATGACCGATGAAGGCGGCGCCGGGCCGGTGTGGCGCAGTCAATGGCTGTGGATCGGATTTGGCATTTTCTTCAGCATCGATATCCTGAACGGCTTCCACTTCCTCTACCCCACCGTCCCCTGGATCAATTACCGCTTTGTTGGCGACATGGGCGCCTGGATGCCCGGCTCGCCCTGGAACTCTATCGGCTGGACTCCCATCGGAATCTTCCCGTTTGTCACGGCTATTGGTCTCTTTATGCCGACGGATCTCCTCTTTTCGTTGATCTTTTTCTTCTTCTTCCGGAAGTTTCAGCAAATCATCGCCGGCTCTCTCGGTTACCCGCAGGGCGTGTTTGGCGGCGGTTGGCTGGTGCCTTCTCCACCCTACTTTAGCGAGCAGACGTGGGGTGCCTTTCTCGGTCTGTTTGTCATGGCGATCTGGGTGGCTCGCAGTTACATCAAGGAGCTGTGGCGGAAGATCCGCACAAACCAGAGCCCAGGGCAGCGATGGGCTTTGGGAGGCTTACTCGGCAGCCTGGCAGGACTCGGGATCATTGGGCAGTTTGCCGGACTCTCGGGGTTTTTCGTTGTCTTCTACATCATCCTTTTCCTGATGTTCAGCATTGCGCTGACTCGAATGCGCGCCGAGCTCGGCCCGCCCACGCACGAGATGGCGTTTATGGGACCGAACCAGCTCATCGTCGACGTGGCCGGCAGCCGGGGCATGAGTCCGCAGACCGTTACTGGCATCGCAACCATCTTCCACTTCGCCAATCGAATCCACCGTACTGACCCGATGCCGAGCCAGTTGGAAGCCATGAAGATGGGCGAGCGATCGAAGATGAACCCTGCCTATATCTTCGTGGCCGTGGCGCTGGCGGCGCTGCTGGGAACCTTCTGCAGTCACCTGGTACAGATTTATCTCGGCTATCGATGGGGCGCGCCATCCGCGGGCGGTGATACCGCGCAGGTCGTCAACGATCTTCTCACACGGCCTCGCGAACCCAACGCCGCCGGCGACCTTTTTATGGTGCTTGGATTCTTGATGGTGCTCGGATTAAACTTCCTTCGTTTTCGCGTGGCCTCGTTTCCTCTCAACCCGGTAGGCTATGCGCTGGCGATGAATTTCGGGGTGGATTACTACTGGTTCGGTCTGCTCATAGCGCTGATTACCAAGCTCGCGATTCAGCGATACGTTGGGATGAAAGGCTACACGAAGCTCCATACCTTCGCGCTCGGCGTTATTCTTGGCGAATTCAGCGCCGAGGCCGTCTGGGCTATCATATCCATGGTGTACCGCATCGCCACCTACAGCATCTCGATCAACGGTCGACTTGGATGGCAAGTGTAGGACGACGTTCAGGAATGGTTCAACGACACCACCGGCCGGTTCCATATCAGCGTGAACGTCACCAACCCGATTGTCGGCCCCCTCTTTGGCTACCACGGCGCCTTTACCGCCGAATGGCCCCTCACTCCCCATGTCCCCGCCGCCGCAAGACCAGTCCGCGAAGAGCGCAGGGAGTAATCTGCCATGAGGTAAGTGCGGGGCTCTGACGCACGGGGCGCGGGGCGCAGGACACCCCCGTGATTGAGTGGCGCAGGCGTCCCTGCCTGTGTAACCCGGGCGCGGGGAACAGAGCGGGGCAGCGTCAGCAACCGGATAAGGACCGCCAATGCGGCGCGGGTGTTAAGCCCGGACCGCACCTGTGTTACGGACCCAGAAATCATTCGGCGGGGAAGGTTTCTTTGAGGTATTTTCCGAAAAGGCAACTATTAATTGACAGAATGGTGTACAGTTAAAGCACCTCTGTCTTTCGAGCGCGAAGTGGCGAGTATGATCTTTAACCCTTCTCAAGGAAGGAGTGGCCAGATGGTACGACCTTCGACGACCCAGCAGTCAACCCGCGCATCGCGGGATCTCGCCCCCCCCAAACAAGCCCTCCCCGCCCCCTCGCGCGGCGCCGGGCAGGACATCTTGCCCCAGCTTTAATCCTCTGGCTCCTTCTGAGTTTCGCCGCTGGCCGTCGCGCCGCGGCGCAGCAGGCCCCAAGTCACACATGGGTGGTGACATATACGAGCGACGGTACCTGGTCGCAGGACGACCTTAACGGCAGCCCATATAATCCCGCCACCGCGTCCTCCGGAAACTGGTCCGACACCGTCGGAGAGACATCGGGCGGCAACAGCGCCGGCGGCCAGTACTCCGTGGATGCTATGACCTGGGGCAGCGTGACAGCGACAATTACCTGGTGGCCCACCACCGGTATGACCATGGCGCAGGACCCGCCCTCATCCCAGGTGCTCCTGCAGGAGACAGCCACCGCGCACGCCGCGGGCGGCGTCGGTAACGGCAGCGGTGACACGGCGAGTGACGGGATCGGGAGCACCGGAAACGACACCAGATACGATGTTGAGGACGGCAGCTCCGGCGTGATTACGGTCCACGATAACCTGAGCGCCAGCACGCCTATAGCGCCCGGTCCACCGTACGATGCGGGAGCCGCGGAGGTGAGCGTATCGTACAGTGTTGCACCCACCCCCGTCGAAGTTGACTTTACCGGCGCCACTTTCGACGGCAACGGCTATGATATCTTAACCGGGCAGGAGTTGACGGCGTACCTGATTCCAGAGAACTATCCGGGCGCAACGTACGTTATAAACAACTGGAGCTGGACCACCGCGTCCCCCGACGCGTTTGAAAATTACGACCATTCGCTCCTGGATAGCAAACAGCTTGTGGCGCTCACGACGGATGATAGGACACAATGGAGCTTCAACTATTACACCAAGTCCGCCGGCGACGCTAAAGCGACATGCACCGCGACCGTCACCTGCCCGGATGGAACCTTACTGGATGTGACGGCGACTCGAAGCTTGAATTCTCTCAAGCCAACCGGGACGGTGGAAGTAAACGGACCTGACGCCCCCGCGCAGTTCACGCCCACCGGCTGGGATCCATTCACCGGCACGGATGCGTCCTATATTGGCGCCCGAGAGGATTGGTGGCCGGCAACCGTTA
>DASRZA010000553.1:0-5834 GCA_035686845.1 Armatimonadota bacterium
CAGCCACCGGCTTTCCTTCGTCGGGCAGGAATCGAAGGAATTCACATACCGTCTCTGCCGGATGAATCTCTTCATCCATGGCCTGGATGGCGACATCCAACTGGGCAACTCCTACACCAACGATAAACACGCTTCCCTCCGTGCCGATTATATCCTGGCCAATCCACCCTTCAACGATGGCTCCAAGGGCGAGAACGGATGGGGCGCGACCAGCATCCTTGACAAAGATCCCCGGCTCAAGATCGGCGCTGAGACCGTGCCGCTGTCCGCCCGGAACGCCAACACCATGTGGATGCTCCACTTCCTCCACCATCTCAAAGAAGGCGGGACCGCCGGATTTGTCATGGCTACCGGCGAGCTTTCAAACAGCGAAATCGCCCGCCTGGCCGTACGTAAAGCCCTGGTCGAACATGACTACGTTGATTGTATCGTCCAGCTCACCGGGCAGCTTTTCGCGAACACCCAGATCCCCTGCTGCCTCTGGCTACTATCCAAAAACCGCGGGGGCTCCAACGGCTTCCGCCGCCGCAAAGGCGAGATCCTCTTCATCGACGGCCGCAAACTCGGCGCCCTCATTCCCGGCTCCCGGAAACAAAAGCAGCTCTCAGAGGACGATCTCGCTCGCGTCGCGACCGTTTATCACCAGTTCCGATGCGAGGGCGATCCGCCCGGGGCATCCGGATTCTGTAAGGTCGCCACTCTTGACGAAGTGCGCGAACACAACCATGTCCTGACCCCAGGCCGGTATGTTGGATCAGAAGATGGCGACGCTGAGGACGACGCTTTTGATGGGCAAATGTCGACGCTAACCGACACTTTGCGCGCGCAGATGATTGAGTCGACGAGACTACAGGCTGCCATACGGCGCGCGATGCGGGGGCTTGGGTATGAACTCTAAATGGTCCCGATACTCGCTGCGGGATCTGATAGAAATCCAACATGGCTTCGCATTCAAAGGGGAGTACTTCTGTGACGACCCTGAGGCCGACAGGCTAATTACCCCGGGCAACTTCCGAATAGGAGGCGGTTTCCAGCATGGGCCTCGAAAATGCTATCGCGGGCCGGTACCCGAAGAGTTTGTTCTCCGAGCCGGTGATCTCGTCGTAACGATGACGGATCTGAGTAAGAACTCGGATACACTTGGCTATCCAGCAATTATCCCAGCGACCGACTGCCATCGTTACCTCCATAACCAGCGTGTCGGCAAGGTCACACTGACCGAGGGCGACAGCATCGATAAGCGGTTCTTGTACTTTGTCATGTGCTCCCAGCCGTACCGTCAGGAAATTCTAGCGAGCGCAACGGGGACGGCGGTTAAACATACCGCTCCGCAACGCATTTTGGCGTTCGATACCCTCCTTCCACCCATCGCTGAACAACGCGCCATCGCCTGCATCCTCGGCTCCCTCGACGATAAGATCGAGCTTAACCGCCGCCTGAACCATACGTTAGAGCAGATGGCCAGGGCCATCTTCAAATCCTGGTTCGTCGACTTCGATCCGGTCATGGCAAAGTCCGAGGGCCGGAAGCCGGTGTGAATGACGACGGAGATCGCAGACCTCTTCCCGTCAAGTTTCCAGGACTCGGAACTCGGCCCGATACCTGAAGGCTGGAGCCTCGGGACGATCGCCGAGATCGCCCGGAAAGGTGGATCGGCCGTGAATCCAAAGAACATGATCGAGACGACGCCTTATATCGGCCTGGAGCACATGCCGCGCTGCAGTATTGCGCTGTCAGAATGGGGATCCGCGGGAGGCGTAGTCAGCAACAAGTTCCGCTATTCCGCCGGCGACATTCTTTTTGGCAAGCTTCGCCCCTACTTTCATAAGGTTGGCGTCGCCCCCAACGACGGTCTTTGTTCAACGGACATCCTCGTAATCGTACCGCGTATGGCGGAATGGTACGGGCTGACGCTCGGACATCTGTCCAGCAACGAGTTTATCGCCAATGCGGACGCCGCATCTGAGGGAACAAAGATGCCGAGGACCAACTGGGAAACCATGTCTCGTTATCCGGTCGTGCTCCCGCCGACGCATCTTGCGAAGGCGTATTCAGATATCGCCCTCGCCTGCACCCAGGCGATCGCCGCCAGTATCCACCAGTCGCGCACCCTCGCGGCCATCCGCGACGCACTCCTCCCCAAACTCCTCTCCGGTGAAATCCGGGTGTCCGCCGCAGAGGAGGCCGTCGCGGCGGCGTAGAAGGAAAGGAGTGTTCGGTTCAACCGGGATTCATCCCGGCGTGCCCCGGTGATTGAAGTATCGAGCCGGGATCGCGGGGATTGGTGCGTGATCGGTATCCCGTGACCGATGCCGAGGCGATCGATCCACCGGGGCACGATCCCCCGGGCGAATCGCGCCCCGGGCCAATCGTGCCCCGGGCGAATCGCGCCCCGGTGATTGAAATCACGGGCTAGAACGACACGAAGTCCACCTGCGTGGACTACCGGTGTACGAGCCATAGGAGTCATCCGACCTTGCCATTCGAATACAATGCGGTGGTTCAAGATGCCGGTCACGTAGCTGTTGACACGGACAGCTTTGCCGGGATCGGCTCACAATATCGCTCTCGCGGGAGTTCAAGAGTGGCGCCGGGCCGCATCCCAGGAGCCATACAGTTGACATCGGGCAATCCGGCCTGCATAACGCGCAGACCGGCGCCCGTTTATGTAGCGCAGGAGTCCACGTAGGTGGACTTCGTGTTTTCCTAGCCCGTGATTTCAATCACCGGGGCCGTATATCGATCACCGGCTCCGTTTCCGATCACCGGGGCCGCATATCGATCACCGGCTCCGTTTTCAATCACCGGTCCGGAATTTCGTTTTCAATCACCGGTTACCATTGAACGCCATTGTTTTACCGAGAGGAGTTATTGTAATGAGACAGTCGTACTCCGAGTTGTATGTTCACCTTGTATGGGCGACGTGGGACCGAGTTCCATTGCTGGTTCCAGAATTGCAGCGGTTCGTCTTCGCGGACATCCTCTGCGAGTGCGACAAGGTGAAGGCGCAGGTGTTGGCGTTGGGAGGAACGGAGGATCATGTCCACCTGCTCGCACAGATTCCCACCACCCTCTCGGTGGCCATGCTCGCCAAGCAAGCGAAAGGGGCATCCTCTCATCTGGTCACCCACGGTTACGAAGCCGGCGCCCCGTTCCGCTGGCAGGCAGGCTTCGGGGGATTCACCGTCTCCCGGTGGGACGTTCCAAAAATCCAGGACTACATCCGCCGGCAGCCCGAACACCACCGCGGCGGAACAACCGCGGAGCGACTTGAAAGGATCTTCCTCCCCGAACCATCCCAATAAGCGAACGCCGCCAACACCCGAAACTCGTTCAACGGTACTCCCCGGCGACCCCACAACAATTGCCCATCCTGACAACGGCGCCCTGATCGATGAAAACGGCCGGGTTTGTGGGGCGCCTTCCGGGCAATATTCCAACTAACATCGTCTAATGACCATCCATCGGGAGTCCACGCAGGTGGACTTTGTGTGGTTCTAGCCCGTGATTTCAATCACTGGGAGCAATCGATCACCGAACACGCACCGGGGATCACCGATCATGTCCGTGATTTCAATCACTGGGGGCAATCGATCATCGAACACGCAGGGGATCACCGATCATGCCCGTGATTTCAATCACTGGGCTTGCAAGCCGTCCATACGAAAGTAAGCCCATGCCCGGACATCACGGTTCCGAAACTGACTTCGAAAATACCACGCTGGATCGTCTCCAACTCCTGGGCTATCAACGAGAGTTGGGTCTGGAGATTCCGCGTCCGCAAGACGAGGTGGTCCTGGTAGAGGTCCTCCGCGCCAGCCTTGCCGCCCGCTATCCCGATCTTCCTCCCGCTGCCTTGGAATCCGCCGTCGCCCGCATCCGCCGGCCCGAGGGCGTGGATACCCTTCGCCGTAACATGGCGTTCCATGAGGTGCTGACCCGAGGCTTCGAGCTGAAGGTGGAGCATCCCGATGGCCGGGTCGAACACCGTCACATCTACGCCATCGACTGGGACAACCCCGGCGCCAACGACTTCCGCGCCGTCAACCAGCTTCCCATTCACGGCCAGAACGACCGCCGTACCGATATTATTCTTTACGTCAACGGCCTTCCCGTCGTCCTCTTTGAGCTGAAGAACCCTTACGATCCCAATCCCACCGTCGAGAACGCGTTCAACCAGGTCCAGCACTACGCTCACGAGATTCCTCAACTCTTCGATTACAACGCCCTGGTCGTCATCTCGGATGGCGTCACCACGCTCCACGGCACGTGGACAGCCGCGCGAGAGTGGTATGCTCCCTGGAAATCAATCGACGGCGTGCACGTCGAGCCGAACACCACGGGGAGCATGAAAGGCCTGGTCGAAGGCCTCCTCCCGCCAGAGCGCCTCCTCTCTTATCTGCGGGACTTTATCCTGTTCGAAGTCGCCAACGACCGTATCACCAAGAAAGCCGCCCGCTATCACCAGTACTTCGCCGTTCGACTGGCCGCTGAAAAGGCTCTGGAATCATGCCGCGTCGGCGTGGACCGGCGCGTCGGCGTCATCTGGCACACGACCGGATCCGGCAAATCCCTCTCCATGGTCTTCCTGGTCGGGATCCTGCGCCGCCATCCGGAATTGGAGAACCCCACGTTCCTGATTCAGGTGGACCGCAACGACCTGGACGATCAGCTCTTCGACCAATTTGTGGCCGCGCGCTCCCTGGTGGGTGAGGTGAAGCACGCCGAGAACGTCGGTCAACTGCGGCAGGCCCTGCGTACCGAAGGCGGGGAAGTGATTCTAACGACCATTGAGAAGTTTCGTCTTCACGAGCAGGAAACAAGGCACCCGATTCTCTCGAAGCGGAAGAACATCTTCGTCATCGCTGACGAGGCTCATCGATCCCAGTACGGCTTCGAGGCCGGCTTCGCCCGCTATCTTGAAGAGGCGCTGCCCAATGCCCGGCGCCTGGGTTTCACCGGCACACCTGTCAGCCTCAATGGCGCCGATACCGTTTCCATCTTTGGCGACGTGATTCACACGTACGACATCCGCCAATCCCAGGAAGACCACGCCACGGTCCCGATTTTTTACGATCCCCGTCAGGTTCGGCTCAAACTCGGGCGCGGCGATCTTCAGCCGGCTCTCCAGGCGATCTTAGCCGGGCAGGAGATCGGCGGCCTGGAGCGCCGCAAGGGCGAGTGGGCTGCCCTGGCCGCCGCGGCCGGTGCGAGGGACCGCCTGGCCGAACTGGCAGATGACCTCCTCGCCCACTTCCGCGATCGCACCAGTACCCTGCAGGGCAAAGCGCTGGTGGTTTGTATGAACCGGGAGAACTGCGTCCGCCTCTACGACGCCATCACCGCTCTTCCTGACCATCCCGAAACGCGCGTGGTCATGACCGGTGATCTGAGCAAGGATCCCGCCGCGTGGAGCAAGGCCGGGCAACTCACCACGAAAGCCCAGCGCGACGCCATCAAGAAGCGGATGCAGGACCCCGACGATCCCCTTCAGATTGTCATCGTCTGCGATATGTGGCTCACCGGCACGGACATTCCCTGCCTCCATACCCTCTACGTTGATAAGCCGATGCGCGGCCACACCATGATCCAGGCGATCTCCCGCGTCAATCGCGTCTTTCGGGATAAACCCCACGGCCTCATCGTCGATTACATTGGCATCGGGGATGAGCTGCGAGAAGCTACCAGTCAATACACCCAGGGCGGCGGCCGAGGGGAACCGGCGCCCTCCATCGAAGAAGTCGCACGTCCCCAGTTCCGCAAGGCCCTGGACGAAGCCCGCCAGCATCTCCCGCGCGGGAACGATTACGGCGATTGGCGCTCCCTCGCCCCCA
>DASRZA010000554.1:0-18295 GCA_035686845.1 Armatimonadota bacterium
AGCCGGATGTGTCGCTGCCGGTTCAGAAGCATGTTCGGGGGCGCCATCGGCCCGATGGGGGCGCATTGTCCAACGGAGTCTTACCAGCGGGCCCGGTGAGGGATGTACAGGGTTGCACAATGTACTGACGTAGATTGTGGGGCACGAGTCCCGACCATGAAGGGGCTGCGGATCGGATTAGGGGACGATAGCGATGCGAATTCGATGGCAGGGAAGGATAACCGTTGATGCCGAACGTCATCACGGCGAGCCGTGCATCACGGGGACACGGGTACCGGTCGCCACTATCGTCGGGAGCATCGCTGACGGAATGACACCGGTCGAGGTTGTGGAACAGTATCCGCAGCTTGCTGTTGAGGATGTGCAGGCAGCTCTCGCCTACGCGGCAGATGTCCTTCGCAGTGATCCTCTTCTACCGATCCCGGCCTGACCATGCGAGTTAAGGTGGACGAAGATCTTCCATCCGCCGCGGTCGACATGCTCCGGGCTGCCGGACACGACGCGCTCTCTGTGCGGGATCAGCCGTGGCTGGGCCTTCAGACCGACGTTGGTACGAACTGGCCCAAACTCAAGGGCGTATGGAAATGTTAGCTCACTCCACCCGGTCGGAGGGAGGCGCTGGTTCACTGCTGGTGGCTTCGACATCCTCATAGAGCGCATCCACGCCGCAGGTGAAATCCAGGCTGCCGAGCCGGAGCTGATCCCCGGCGGTCCAGGTCGATCAGCGGGCAAAAAAAGCCGCGACACAGAGCACGCAGAGATCAAAAGAGAGGGCGCAGAGGAAAAGATGGGCAGGAGCGAGCAGGGTAGGAGGCTGGAACAAAAAGCGTTGACTGTCTATAACTGGATAGAGTAAAATCGTCTCAATGACCGCCCCGCGACGTGGGAGACTGGAACATAATAAGGAACGTACAGGTGGGGTTAACCTCAGAGCAGATCGAGTCGTACGTGCTGAACCTCCCGGTGCAAGAGCGTGCGCGGCTGGCGGAGCGGCTACTCTTCAGTCTGGATAGCGTACCGGCGGAAGGGGCGGGGTCGGATCCGGAGGCTGCGGACGTGGAGGCCGCCTGGCTCACGGAATCCCACAGACGGATCGCAGAAGTGGAGCGCGGTGAGGCGCTGCCGATCCCGGCAGAAGAGGTGATGACGGAGCTGCGCGCGCGATATCGCCGGTGAGAGTTGTCTACCATCCAGCAGCCCGAGAGGAGGCGGATCCGGAAGTCGGAAGCCGGGCTACCGGCGGGCCCGGGTCAGAGATATCTCCTGCGGCTCATGTTCCATCCCGGAGAGTGGAGGGGCTCTCCCCGCTGCGGCTCCAGGCCGAGTGAGAGAACCACCTCTGAATATGTCATGGCCGAGGAGTTCGCTCGGCGCCAGGCGACATAGCCTGCCCAACACCGATCTGCAGCCGGATGGGCGCGCCCTGCCCATCGGCGTCTTGACTTCAGGGCCACCCGGGATCTACAATGTAATTACTTTAATTGTGGGGGAGGTGTCTTGCGATGGCGGCGATAAAAACACGTCTTATCAGGATCGGCAATTCACAGGGCATTCGGATTCCAAAACTGCTGGTGGATCGTGCGGGACTCCAGGGGGATTTAGAGATTGAGGCTGAAGAGGGGCAGTTGATCATCCGTCCTGCGCGTCATTCCAGGGACGGTTGGGATATTTCGTTCGAAGCTATGGCAGGAGATGGTGAAGATCGGCTGCTGGACACTGAGCCTCTGACTCCCACGACCTGGGAAGACAGCGAATGGCAGTGGTAGTCAAACGTTTTGACGTCTACCTTGTCAACCTGGATCCAACAATCGGGAGCGAAATCCGGAAGACGCGGCCCTGCGCGGTCGTCTCACCGGACGAAATGAATCGTCACATCGCCACCGTGATCATGGCGCCCATGACTACGAGCGGAAAGACATATCCGACACGCGTATCGTGCGAATTCGAGGGCAAAGCCGGCCTCATCGTACTGGATCAGTTGCGAACGGTCGACAAGGCGAGGTTGGTTAAGAGGCTCGGGAGGCTGGCCGACGAGGAACAGAGATCAGTCCTCCAGGCGCTTGCCGAGATGTTTGCTGAGTAACCAGCGCGACAACAAGCATGCGGGGTACTGACGGCGGACGAGATCGCAGGAGATGCTCGACGGCTCCTTGCTCAATGACTCTCGCCATTCGTCGCTCCGGATCGTCATTCCATGCCCGCGGGCTGAAGACCCGTATTTGTTATGGGCATTTATCGCGGAACTTCGCCCATTGTGTTCACAAAGTATACCAACGATGGGAGTAGGTGGCGTAGGAGCGGAATCCCGTCCGCTAAAGCCGTGCCAGCACCTAAGCAGGGCCGGAAAGGCCGCGACACATAGATCGCAGAAGTGAAAAGAGAGAGGACAGAGGAAAAGAAGGAGAGCAGCGAGCAACGGCTCTATCCCCGAGAAATGCGGACGATGCCGAGCAGGAGAACCAGAGGAATCGGTCGAATCCCACCTCGGGGCGTGGGCTTTCAGGGGGGTGGAGGGATGAAGGACACAGGCGGCGGAAGTGGCATCTCGTTCTACGCTGGCGCCTCGACGGCGCTGATGTGGATCTGGATCGTGATCGTGGTGGTCGTTCTTCTGAGCCTCTGGCTGATCGGGATCTTCTCCGGTATCTTGCGGGTCAACGGCTGGACTCAGAGCTACGTCGCGGTGGCTCCATCCCCCGGTGGAACCGAGATCGTTTTCACCGGGGCTGGACGCGGATCGACGGACCTCTACCGGATGGATCTCCGGGATCGGGGTGTGCGACGGGTGACGCAGACATCGCTGCTGGAAGAGAAGCCGGCCTATTGCCCCGATGGCCGGTCCATCCTCTTCTCAGCGATCGGACGGCCCGGGGACGGGATCCACATCTACCGCTGCAACCTGGACGGGAAGGGCGTTAGCCAGATCACCACCGGCCGATGGGGTGACAAGGACGCCTGTCTCTCCCCGGATGGAACACGCATCACCTTCCGCCGGGCCCACCGTTTCGCGATTGTAGGGCACGCTATCTTCCCGCACTGGCATTTCTGGGACATCTACGTGGGCAACGCCGACGGAACGGGAATCAGACGCCTCACCGAGCAAAATTATTACCAGGTCAGCGCTCCGCGATTCTCCGCGGATGGCCGCTCGATCATCTTTAGCGCCTACGCCGACCGCGAGCGCGTCGTTTACTCCATCAATGCGGCTGGCGGGCGCCCGCCCGATGCTCTTGCAAAGGGCTGGATGCCGTGCCCGTCGCCGGATGGAAAGTGGATCGCCTTCATCTCGGACCGACAGATACCGTACGAGTACGAGATATGGCTGATGCGCCCGGACGGCTCAGGTCTGCGCCAGTTGACGCGCACGGGTTTATATAAGCAGTTTTCGGTCTTCATGCCGGACAGCCAGCACGTCCTCTTCCTTTCGATACCCACCAGGAAATTTGAACATGCGTACGACCTGTGGTCAGCAAGCCTGGACGGCCGCGATCCCCGGCTGGTGGCGGACCACACCCTGTTCGATCACCCCATGCGGTGGAGGCCTGGCGGCGCCCGAATCCTGGACCGCTGATGAAAATTCTTTTGCGCGTCGGTGTGGGCATCATGCTGGTGGCGACTATGGGCGCCGGCGCCCACGCCACCCAGACCGACAACCATGGTCTCCATGCAGTTCCGACGACGGGCGCGGTGGTCACCGACGGTAAGCTCAATGATTGGGACCTTTCCGGGCAGACGCTCATGTGCTACGACGTGGAGACGCTGCGCGACACCTACTCCGCGCAGGTGGCGATGATGTATGACCGCGACAATCTCTACGTGTCGCTCCACTGGAAGTCCCCGCACCCGCTCGGTAATCATCATGATCCGCACTACCAGGCCGATAAGGGCTGGGCCGCCGACGCCGTTCAACTTCGGTTTAAGACGGATCGCATTGCGCACGTCACCGCCTGGTACTACGTGGACCGGCATGAGCCTGCCATCCAGATTGAATATGGCAAGAGCCTCACCGAGCCGTTCGGCGGCGGAAGCGTCGTGCTCTACCAGACGGCCGGCGCAAAACTCACCCATGGCGCTGAAATGGCATTCAAGGAGGACCCGGACGGCCGCGGCTACGTGCAGGAGATGAAACTCCCCTGGAATCTGCTGACTCAGAACACGCACTACCACGCCGGCGACATCTTCCACTGCGGCATCGAGTTATTATGGGGAACCGCCGATTTTCCCGAGCAGCGCTACGCCGATAACCTCATGCCGGGCAAGACCAGCCGGGAGTTCTTCTGGACGGCCTACAATGATTGGGGACCGGTCACTCTGGAGCCGCACGGCCGGCTTCACCTCCCCAATCCGGCCTGGATGGCCAAAGTCGCGCATCCGGATGCAGCCGTTCGAGGGCCGGTGGCGCTTTCCTACACTCTGCCGCGCGATGGCCGCGTCACGCTCATTATTGAAGATGCGCAGGGACGCCGCATCCGCAACCTCATTCCAGCGCTGCCGCGCAAGAAGGGGCCGAATACGGAATACTGGGATGGCCTCGACGACGACGGTAAGGCTGTTCCCCCCGGCACATACCGCTATCGCGGCATCTACCACGATCCTATCCATCTCACCTGGGACCTCTCGTTCAACTCTCCCGGCAATCCATCGTGGGCAACGTCGGATGGCCGGGGCGCCTACTACGGGGACCACACGGCTCCCCATGCCGTCGCCACCGCCGGAGATTACGTGGCGCTCGCCTGCCCTATCGGTGAAGGTGGGCAGCCGCTCATTGGCTGTGATCTCACCGGTCAGCGCCTCTGGGGACAGGCGAACCGGCAGGCGTTTGCCGGCGGCATCCAGTCGCTGGCCACCGACGGCAAGGTGCTCTGGGTTGCCGCCGAGGACACTCGCTCCTATATCTACCGGGTGGAGATCGCCACCGGTCTCTATGCTCCGTGGAAGAAGACCGCCCGGGATGAACAGGGCCAGCCTTACCGGGTGCTGGATCTTCCGGTGGGAGCGACGCCGGCTGCGCAGAAGCCGGCCGCGGCGAACGACGCGTCGGCGGTCCCGGCCGTACCCGACCTCGCCGCCATCGCCGAGCGCAATGGGATTCTGGCGGTTTGCCTGGAACGCGAAGGAAGCGTGGAGCTTCTCAATTCGGACACCGGCGCGGTAAAAGCCGTATACCGGGTCCCAAAGCCGCGAAGTGTGGCGCTCGATTCGGACGGGAGCGCCATCGTCCTGAGTGAAGGCCGGCTGATCCGGATTTCGGCCGGTGGACGCCGCGCTCCCTTTACCGCAGCCGTTTATCCCGATGCTCACAGCCTCGCCATCGACGGCGCGGGCAATGTGTATCTCTCGGTGCGCGGCGCTGACCAGAATGTAAAAGTCTTTTCACCGGATGGCCGTCTTCTGAGAGAAATTGGAAAGCGCGGCGGCCGGCCGGCCAACGGACCGTATGATCCGGGCGGCATGCTGAATCCCGCGCAAATCGCCGTGGATCGGATGGGCCGGCTCTGGGTCACCGAGGAGAACGACAATCCCAAGCGCACCAGCGTCTGGGGACCGGACGGCAAACTTGTGAAGGATCTCGTGGGCACGGGCCACTACTCATCTGCGGGCGCCCTCAATCCGTTCGAACCGAGCATGGGCTTCGCCGACAATACCATCTACAAGATCGACTGGAAAACGGGAACCTCTCGCCCGGTTTATTCCCTTGCCAAGCGAGACGATCCCGCCGATCTGTTCGGTCCCCGGGCCGACAGCCACGTCCGCGTCGTCAAACATAACGGCCTTCTATACGTATACGACACCGATTCCGCCCGCGGCGCCGACGAAGTCTACTGCACCCTGTTCGACGGCAAAACCTGGCGGGCTGCCGCGCATACGGGAACTGTACACCGGAAGGAGCCGCTGGATCAGTGGGCGAAGTACGCCAGCCCGCTCTTCGACGGCCACGATGGCGAAGCGTACGCCTGGGCGGACCGCAATGGCGATGGCCTCGTTCAGGCCGACGAACTGCAGTTTTCAAACCTCACGGTGAATGGCAAGCCCACAGCCCTCCGCAGCTATTATTGGGGACAGCTTCCGGATTCCAACGGCGCCATCATCTACATGTACATGGCCGAGGGCACGCAGTCCCTCCTTCGCTTTCCCATCACGGGTTACACACCCTGCGGCGCTCCCATCTACAACATCGCTCATCCCACGGTCACAACTCTTGATCAGCCGCTGCTTGGACTTGGCAATGGTGAAGGGATGCTGATGGGCGGAAGCGACGGCCGGGTCTATATCAACCAGGATCCCATCCTGTGCGTGGACCGGAATGGTCGTGTTCTGGGCACCTATCCCAGTCACTTCACCTCAGTACATGGCTCCCACGAGGCGAAGGCGGCGCGGCCCGGCTACATCATCGGACCGTCCTCTATCACGGGAATGGCGCCGGTGGGTCGTGCGGACGAAGTGTTCGATCTTAACGGCAATCTCGGGGAGCACTATCTCTTCACCTCGGATGGTCTCCTGGTACAGTCGCTCTTCAAGGATTTGCGGGGTGGTTACGATACCCCCGATCGCGCGGTTCGCGGAGAGCCGTTCGATAACACCACGGCGGGGGGCGAGAGCTTCGGCGCCAACCTTATCGGCGCGCCGGATGGCCGTGTTTTTCTCACTATTGGCGGAACCGATGCGAGGGTGCTGGATGTCAGCGGCCTCAATACGCTCCGGCGGCTTCCCACGCGTTCGTTCACCTACACGGCTCGACAGTACGATCAGGCGGTAAAGCTGGCTCAAAATCAAACCGCCCACGCGTCGGCGCCAAAGAGTTACACCATCGCCCGCGTCACCACGCCGGTTATTCTGGATGGCCGGCCGGACGATTGGCCGGAGCTGAACGACCCGAGCCGGACCGTAATGGAGATTCAAGACAGCCCGGATCAGCGATACGGCCGTGTGGCCGCCCGGTATGACGCGGACGCGCTCTACGTCGGATACCGTGTTTTTGCCCCGCGCAGCGCCATGCTGAACGACGGGCAGGACAAGCTCCTACTCTTCAAGACCGGAGATGCGGTCGATCTCATGCTGGGTCCGCAGCCGGACCGCAAGGGAGCCGGCGACGTGCGGGTGCTCATGACCATCGCGCGGGGCCAGCCTGTCGCGATGGTCTACCGCAAAGTCGTGCCCGGCGCCCCCGCAGCCAACCGCGTGCCCTTCGCCGCGCCGTGGCACACCATCTATTTCGACAGGGTCGGCGCAGCGCGCGACGCCCAGATCGCCACCGGGCCAATCGAGGGCGGGTATTTTGTCGAGGCCCGCATCCCGTGGAAGGATCTCGGAGTGCAGCCGAAGCCGGGACTCAAACTGCGGGGCGATGTGGGGATTCTATTCGCCGAGAACGGCGGCCGCGTCACCGTCTCCCGCCAGTACTGGAGCAACAAAGCCACCGGCCTCGTCAACGACATCCCCGGCGAAGCCGATCTCACCCCGAATCTCTGGGGCGCCTTCGTATTGGAGTGATCGTATGGGCTGGCCGGACAAGCCGCGCCCTCGCCTGAGTGAAGCGGGGTAAGCCGCAACACAGAGCGCCCAGAGATTCAGAAGAGTGGACGCAGAGGAAAAGAAAGAAGGAAAAGAAGAGAGGAAGCGGGTGGGGTAGGAGCGGAATCCTTCGGCCGCCCTTTTGTAGGAGCCGAATCCCTTGGGCGATTTACGCCACGGCGGCCACCCTGCCCGAGACAGAGATAAAGCCCTTCGCTTTATCCGGTCGTCATTCCAGGACTGCACGGCCGGCCAACATGTTGGCTTGATTCATCCTTCATACTTCATCCCTCATCCTTTGTTTTTCCTCTGCGTTCTCTCTTTTCGTCTCCGTGTGCTCTGTGTCGCGGCTTTTCCGGCGCGCCCAGGCGATATTACATTTCCTGCAGCGTGGGCCGGAAGAGGATTTCGTTGATATCCACGTCGTCCGGCTGGCTCATGGCGAAGGCGACGGCCCGCGCGAACGAGTCGGCGGGAATTGCGATCTGCCCCACGTATTTCTGGGTGGCCTCGGCCACGTCCGGCTCGGAGATGTGGTTCGTCAGCTCCGTGGCGACGGCGCCCGGGGAGATCACGGTGGTGCGGATGTTATATGGCTTCACTTCCATGCGCAGCCCTTCGGAGATGACGCGCACGGCGTGCTTGGTGGCCGCGTAGACCGCATTGCCGGGCCGAATCTTGTGGCCGGCCACGGAGGAGACGTTGATGATGTGGCCGGACTTTTGCCGCTGCATGTGGGGCAGCGCCGCGGCGATGCCGTAGAGCACGCCTTTGATGTTAACGTCGATCATCCGGTCCCACTCGTCGATCTTAAGGCGATCGAGCGGCGCGAGGGGCATCAACCCGGCGTTGTTGAGCATCACGTCGATACGCCCATATCTCTCCACCGCGGCGTCCACCAATCGCTGCACCTGCTCGCGGTCGGTTACGTCGGTCTCTATAGCGGCGGCGTTTCCGCCCTTTCCGGTCAGCTCATCGGCCAGTGACCGGATCCGCTCGACACGCCGGGCGCCCAGTGCAACGGTCGCGCCCTCAGCGGCGAGGCGCCTGGCGGTCGCCTCGCCGAGGCCGCTGCTCGCGCCGGTAATGACCACTACTTTTCCTTCGATGTTATCACTCACGACTATTCTCCTTTTCTTTCCCTGATCAGGGCTGGTACTGCTCGTCGGTGACCTTTTCCATCCAGTCTACGGTCTTGCCATCGAGTTTTTCTTGAATGGCGATGTGGGTCATGGCGGTGGCTGGTGAAGCTCCGTGCCAGTGTTTCTCGCCCGGGGGGAACCAGACCACGTCACCGGGCCGAATCTCCTCGATGGGGCCGCCCCAGCGCTGCGCGCGTCCGGAGCCGGCGGTTACGATCAATGTCTGGCCGAGTGGGTGGGTGTGCCAGGCTGTCCGGGCGCCCGGCTCGAAGGTGACACTGGCGCCGACCGCCCGCGCCGGCTCGGGCGCCTGGAACAGCGGGTCGACGCGCACGGCGCCGGTAAACCATTCCGCGGGTCCTTTGCCGGATGGCTGGTTTCTTTTGATGTCCATACTTCATCTCCCTTGCTAAAGAGTTCAGACGCCAGATGAACCCGGCGACTCTGGCCGCGGCTTCATCCCGCGTTTAAAGCCCCTAACACCCGTTGGATGGTGATCATTCAGGCGGTATAAGCGGCAGTTCGGAATCTCGCCCGGACGCGACGCCGAGCATCTGCGGGCGAACGCGGGCGCCGTTCCTGCCGCAGCCGTCAGCCCATGATGAGGCAGGGAGTTAGCTGGCTTCACCCGACTCCAGGCGATAGATTGCCCGCCAGAGGCGATCAATCCGGCCCTGTTCGACTAATTGCAGCGGGCTTGACCCTCCGAAGTACGGGTTTGGATCTCTGAGCCAACGTCCTACGGTGTCCGGCGCCAGGTTCCGGCAAAGAGCCTCCTGAAGCTCTCGAAGCTGCTGGAGAATCAGCTCGGCAGACTTGCTGACGCGTTCGCCGTTCTCCCAGTTGCTGATGCTTTTCACCGCAAACCTGCCCATTCGAGCGAACTCCGCCTGCGTTAGGCCAAGCTTCTCTCGAACGGCACGCACGTCCAGGGGAGCGCTACGCGGCATTTCCTCGCGAGGGTGGGCGGCCGGCAGACGTTCCCGAAATCCGGGATCATTCTGTGTTGGACGTTCGAAAATATCCGCCATTGAGGTTGTGCTCGCTGTCTTATCTACTCTGTTAAGTTATGTGAACAGTGTACCACATTATCGGCTAAGAACGGAGGATTTACGAGTAAGTCTACAAGTAAATTTACTCATTCCATCATCCAAAACAGTGTATCTCCATAGTTATCGCAGCATCAAAACTATGGTGGTGGATGGCATCTGGCCTGCGAGGATGGCTTGAGGTTTTCCAGGAACACCAACAGTTTGAAATCGCGGGTTGTGGGGGCCGGACGGTACGATGATGGCGCCGTTCCCACGCCGCCAACGACACCCTCTCGTATCCGGCTGAACCCCGATACTGCAGCCCAATCAAGCTCGCGGAAGAGGGCGCGAGACGCGGGGTGAGGGGCGCGGGGCGCAAGCTACGCAGACTCCCCTGTGTCCCGCGATGCACAGGCGCGGACGCCTGCGCCACTACAGGGATGCCGCGTCGGTTGTAGGAGCCGAGTCCTTTCGGCAATTTACCAGGTGGTGATAACCCGGCCGGATCATGCGCGGAATCCTTACGGCCCTGCCCGAGACGGCTGCCGGCGCCAGGCGAACACCCGGCAATTCATTCCCTTACGGTTGAGCGGAGTGTCGAGCCAGGGCTCCAACGTCAGCGATCGAGCGGTGTCTCGCAGAAGCCCGGCCTGTGCCTCCGCGGCGAGCATGGCGAGGTTTCCGCTCACCTTCAGCAGACGAGCCATTTCCGAGAGCGCGGCCATAACGGCGTCCGCAGCGGTTTCGTCGAAGGGCGGCTCGGTCGCAATGGCGTCCACCGTGCCGCTCGGATAGGGTATCGACCGGGCGTCGGCTACCAGGTGGACGGCGCCGAGCCGCTCCAGACCAGGCCGGAGCCGGGGATCGATGTCCACGCTGAGCGCCCGGCATCCGCTTGCCACGGCTTCCAGGACGATTCCGCCGATCCCAGCAAAAGGGTCCAACAGAGTCAGGCCCGCCCGGGCGCCGCTCAGATTCACAAGCAGGCGCGCGTCACAGACGGCGAGACCCCGTCGGCTCAGTGGGCCGCTGTCACCGCGGTAGCCGCGGATCAGCCGGATTTCGCCGCCGGACTCCTCAAGCGCGAAGAGCCGGCGGTCAGGCGCAGCCTCCCGGGCTGTCGCGCTGTCCTCTTCATAGCACCGGCGCAGCGCGTAGTCGGTCCCCCGCCAACGCACGGGGTCGGGCGATCCCTTCCCACGAGCTCCGCTCCACGGCGCCAGTTGGTCCACAGCCATGGTGAAGCCCAGGCGGGGCAGACGCTCGATGGCTTCGTCCAACCTCCCCTCTGGCACGGTCATCCAGAAGACGCCGCCGCGCTCCGAGAGCGGACCGCCGCGCGCCTGGGCTGCCCTGAGGTCGCCCAGGAGTGAGAGCGCCTCGGCCGCCGCGCAGGGCAGCGCCTTGCGGCGGGCTGGCCGCAGGTGAAGGATGAGCAGCCGGTCGGTCTCGGTCTGGAGATCAGGCTCCGGGACCGGGTGGAAGTCGGCGTCTCTGGGTCGTTTGGGGATCTTCCGCAAGCTGTCTCCGCTGAACGCGCGGCTGGTTTCGTTCGGCAGGACGGCCTGGAGCGGTGGCCAAACTAAAAGCGCCCCGCTGCAGCGATGCAGCGAGGCGCCGGCGCCGGAAACCGATGTCCACTAAGGTAATTCTATCCAGAATTGCCCAAAAGTCAACCTCTGGCGTCAGAGACTGCGCAGGTAATCTTGCATCGACGGCGCCGTTTGGGACGCGACCAGCGCACTCTTGAGGAACCGTCCGCCAAGATGATAGACCGCGCTGATGCTGCATGGCGGCTATCGCCTTCGGTCTGAGGTCCGCATCATCAAAGATGAACCACAGCATTGTGGATCGTAAGCGCGAACAGATACGAGCCTGCGACGAACTGTGCCCCGTACAATTGCGCCGGGCGTCCGCGCGGCGCCCCGATATTTTGATGCTTCTCTGGTTCACCGAACGGAATTAAAGAATCTGGCGACCGGGGACATTATACCGGGACTGCTCAGGAGGGGTCAAAGGGCGGTCGGCGGCCTGATTCCAACCTGGACGAGAAGCCCCGAACGGCGCTATAATATGATCGTCGGCGATTACGCGGGTAATCACGGACGCGCGGCTGTGCGGCGTGCAATTTAAGTCTTAACGGGTCATGATCGCTCTCGGGGCGCGTGGATGATTCTGCCGAGGTATTCCTGATGGCGACGATGTCGGATATTGCGCGAACGGCCGGCGTTTCGCGGACGGCGGTCTCCGCCGTGCTCAATGATGGCTCGCTGGAGAACGTGCGCATCGCGCCCGAAACCCGGCAGCGGATCCTGGATACCGCGGAGGAGTTAGGTTATCGTCCGAACCGGATCGCCCGGGCGGTGGCGCTGGGGAAGACCAGGATGATCGGCTATCTGGTGGATGAGCCGCGCTATGAGCCTTACTGGAACATTATCGTGGGCGCCCTGGGGGCGGCGGAAGAGCTGGGATTCACGCTGAAGCTGCTGTCGGTCACTCACCCCACGCTGGCCGAGCGAGTCCGACAGTGCGTGGAACTGCGCCTCGGCGGGCTGGTGGTCCGGGTCAGCGGCAGCAAGCGCCTGATCTTCGAAGAGGCGAATCGGGCCCGGATCCCGGTGGTCACGGTGGATGAAGGCAAACCGCAGCCGTTCGGTATCCGCGTGACCTCGGATGACGCGCTGGGTGTTCGCGCAGCTCTAGATCATCTTACGGCGCTCGGGCACCGCCGGATCGCGTTCATCTCCAGCGGCTTTCCCCAGCTTTATCTCACCCGCGGAGACCCCGGGGACGTGGGGACCGCGCGGGAGGAGTTGTTCCGTCAGGAGATGAGTGCTCGAGGGCTGTATCTGCCGGAAGGCTACGTCACCCACGACACGGTCATGGTCTTCGGACCGCGGGCGGAACTCTCAATCGATGACTCATCGGCCCGGGCTGCCGCACACGCTCTGCTCACTCATCCGGAGGGCCGACCGACTGCGATTTTTTGCTGGCGGGACGAAACGGCGATATTTGCGATCCGGGAGTGTCTTCGCCAGGGATTGAGCGTGCCGGGGGATATTTCCATCATTGGCTTTTCGGACATCAGCGCGGCCCGGCTCTTCGAACCATCCCTTTCGACCGTGAAGACGCCATGGGAGAGCATCGGCAGCCTGGCGATTCACCAGCTCGTCAGGCGGATGGATGAGGAGTTCGATCCTTCGCCGGAGACGCATCTGGCGCCTACGAAATTCGTCGCCCGGGCATCCAGCGGGCCCGTTCCCGATGAGACGATCGATCGCGCCAATAGCGCTGCGACCACCCGGGGCGGGCGCGTGGATATTAAGGAGCAATAAGCGTGATTCAAACCAGGAGTCTCGACCTGTTCGCGGGAATCCCGGTCGCCGACTACGCGGCGGCGCTGAAGTGGTACGAACGGCTGCTGGGATCCCCGCCCAAATTCTTTCCGCACGACACCGAGGCGGTATGGGAGCTTGCGGAGCACCGGTACGTATACATTGTGCAGCAGCCGGAACACGCCGGACACGCCATGCACACGCTCTTCGTCGATGACTTCGATGCGGTCGTCGCGCAAATCGCCGAGCGAGGACTTGACCCAGTGAAGCGGGAAACCTACTCGAACGGCGTACGGAAGACGACGTACCGCGACGCCGACGGAAACGAGATCGGGTTCGGTGGCGCTCCACTGTAACCAGCTTTTGGCGAGGGCTGTTGCAGGGGGTGGTAGTTATGTCTCAAGTCACGAAAGGTTGTAGTATGAAAACAGCGCTCTTTGTGTTAGCCGCTTTGCTGCTCTCGAACGCAAATGCCTTTGCGCAGGATAAGAACTTTTATATCTATCTATGCTTTGGGCAGTCGAACATGGAGGGCTATCCGGGAGTTGAGGCGCAAGATATGGGGCCGGTTGATTCGCGGTTCCAGATGTTGGCTGCCGTTGATTTCCCCGATCAGCACAGGATAATGGGGCACTGGTATACGGCCGTTCCCCCGCTGGCGCGGCCCGGTAACGGCATTTGCCCGGCGGACTATTTTGGCCGAACCATGGTTGCGAATCTCCCGGCCAATATCAGGGTCGGCGTTATCAATGTTGCTGTCGCCGGCTGCAAAATCGAGATGTTCGATAAGAATAACTACGCTTCCTATGCTGAGACGGCGCCGTCGTGGATGAAGAATATCATCGCCGCATACGGCGGTAATCCTTATCAGCGTCTCGTTGACATGGCGAAGCTGGCTCAAAAGGACGGGGTGATCAAAGGCATTCTATTGCACCAGGGCGAGTCGAACACCAACGACAGAGAGTGGCCGAACAAGGTCAAGGGCGTTTACGACAACCTGATCAAAGACTTGAATCTTAACCCCAAGGATGTGCCGCTCCTCGCCGGTGAAGTGGTGAACGCCGACCAGCGCGGCGCCTGCGCAAGCATGAATTCCATCATTGATGATTTGCCTAAGACAATCCCCAATTCATACGTGATATCCTCGGCCGGCTGCCCCTGCCGTCCTGATCATTTGCATTTCACTCCGGCTGGATACCGGACGTTCGGAACGCGGTACGCCATAAGAATGCTTTCCGTCATGGGTTACCCGGTCACCCCGAAACAGCTCGAATCGTCAACTCCTCCCTTCCAAAGTCATGATGCAAGTGGCGCCGCGGATCAATCGGCCGCCCCGCCGCCCATCCATGACACCCTCAGCATTGACGTGAGCAAGCCCGGCCATTCGATCCCGACGGGGTTCTATGGATTGATGACCGAGGAGATCAACCACAGCTATGACGGCGGCCTGTACGCCGAGCTGATTCAGAATCGGACGTTCCAGGACCCGCTCCCCCGCGGGCGGCAATTCTCGGCACAGGATCTGCCCATCCATTGGTCGCTTGTCGGGAAGGGTGAAGCCGGCGTCGACCGGCAGAACCCGGTGAATGAAGCTCTGCCGCTCAGCCTGCGGCTCAACCTCACGGGCGCCATGGCCGGTGTGGCGAACGATGGATTCTGGGGCATCCCCGTCCGGCCCGACACGACTTACACCGCCAGCTTCTACGCCCGGGGCGGGGGCGGATTCGCCGGCCCGGTCACGGCATCGCTGGTCGACGATGATGGCGGCGCTTCCGTCGCCCAGGCGGCCACGCCGCCGGTCTCGGGCGCATGGCAGAAGTATACGCTGACGCTGACCACCGGCCCTGACGCGCCCACCACGGCAAAGGCGCACTTCGTACTTTCGGCGAGCGGGACCGGGAGCGTCACGTTCAGCATGGTGTCGCTCTTCCCACCGACGTATAAAAATGTACCCAATGGACTGCGCCCCGATCTAATGAAGCTGATGGCCGGCCTGCGCCCGGCGTTCATTCGATTACCGGGCGGCAACTACGTCGAGGGCAGCACGTTCGCCAGCCGGTTCAACTGGAAGCAGATGATCGGCCCGGCCGACCAGCGGCCCGGGCACATGAGCTGCTGGGGTTATCGCAGCTCCGACGGGTTTGGCCTGCCGCAATACCTGCTCTGGTGCAAGCAACTGGGCGCCGAGCCGGTCCTGGCCGTCTTCGCCGGTTACGTGCTGAATGGCGACCACGTCAACGCCGGCAGCCCGGAGATGGCGCAGTACACACAAGAGGCGCTGCAGGAGATCGAATACGTCAGCGGCCCGGCGAGCAGCGAATGGGGCCGGAAGCGGGCGGCTGATGGGTTCCCGGCGCCGTTCCCGCTGCACTACGTGGAAATTGGCAATGAAGACTGGTTCGACAGGTCTGGCAGCTACGACGGCCGGTTCACCGAGATGGCCGCGGCGATCCGCAAACGGTACCCGCGTCTCAAGATCATTGCCACAGCCCCGGTGAAGAGCTTCAAGCCCGATCTGTACGATGACCACTACTACCGCAGCGCGCTCCAGATGCTGACCGAGGCGGACCGGTACGACAAGCCGAAGGGCAAACCCGCGCCGTTGACCTTCTCGGGTGGGGGTTGGAGCGGGCGGCAGTCGGGTGGGATCAAGACGTTCGTCGGGGAGTGGGCAACGCAGGAAGGCAGCCCGACGCCGGACCTCAACGCCGCCCTTTCGGACGCCACCTTCCTGATGCGGCTGGAGCGGGATAGCGACGCCGTGTCGATGGAGAGCTACGCGCCAATGCTGATCAACGTCAGCCCCGCGGACCCGGACAAAGGGTATCCCCGGGCCTGGCAGTGGAGGACGAACCTGATCGGGTACGACGCGATGCGCAGTTTCGGCTCCCCAAGCTATTACGCCCAGGCTATGTTTGCGCAGAACAGGGGAGACGTCGTTCTGCCCACGAATCTCCAGTCGGCTCCGGCCCCCGCGGCGGCGGCCGGGCCGGCCCCGCACGGCCTCATCGGCGTCGGCTCCTACCACACCCAGGTCCAATACAAAGACATCACCGTGACGGCCCCTGACGGCCATACCCTTCTGACGGCCGATCTGACCAAAGACACCCACGCCTGGCAAACCACCGGCGGCCAGTGGAATCTGCAGGACCAGGCCATCGAGCCCGCTGCGACCGACACCGAATCGTGGGCCATCACCGGTGATCCGACCTGGACCGACTACACGATCCATCTCAAGGCCCGCAAGCTCGGCGGCGCCGAGGGTTTCATCGTACTTTTCCATACCCAGGACGGCGGAAACTACCGGTGGTGGAACGTCGGCGGGTGGGGCAACACCCTGGCGCGCTGTGAAGAGGCGCAAGGCGGCGCCCGATCGCCGTATGGCCCCGGCCGCCCCTTCACCGTCGAGACGGGCCGCTGGTACGATCTACGGCTGGAAGTCACAGGGAACCGCGTCCGCGGGTTCGTCGACGGCCGCCTCGTGACCGATACGACGCAGGGGCCGGATACCGCGCCCGCTCCGGCGTTTGCCTCGGCCACGTACGCGCAGGCCGGGCACGTCGTTATCGTGAAGGTCGTCAACGTCGGGTCGGATCCGGTTGACATGACGATTGATTTAAGCGGGGCGCCGCGGGTCCAACCGAACGGCACGGCTCTTGTCCTTACAGGTGATCCCACGGCCGTGAACACGCTGGATCAGCCGACGAACGTTGCGCCGAAGGAGGTGGCAGTGACCGGTGTTGCGGCGTCATTCCAGCGGACATTCCCGCCCCACTCACTGACGCTTTTGCGGCTCCGGGCGGAGTGAAAGAACCCGCGAATATATGATGGCGGAGTTCTCGCTCCGCGGAGCTATCATGAGTCTCTGGCGCAACACGGGGAATGAAGCTGGAATGCAGCCTTGAGCTATTTCTGTGTTGCTCTGTGTCGTTCTGCGGATGTGCCGGTCGGTTGTTGATCCGCAGAGTTATCATGAGCCTTCGGCGCAGCACGATGAATGAAAATGATCGGGCCGCGACCGGGCCGCGACGCTCTCTGGCGCCGTACGGCGGCCCTATTTTCAGAAGAGGACGCCGATTTACGCAGAGAGAATAGAGGGACCGGTGGGCAATGGCCTTCCCCTTGGGCTCTTTCTGTGTTCCTCTGTGTACTTCTGTCCTGGCTGCCTGATTCCACGTCGGGCCCGCCTGGTCGTTTTCAGGAGAGATAAGCGAATGACGGATAATAACGAATTTACCAGATCATCGCGCTCGGTTACGAGGCGGCGGTTCATCCAGGGCGCCACCGCTGCCCTGGCGCTCGCCGGGACCGGCGCCGCGCTTGCCGACGCGCCGCCCGCCGCCATTCCGGCGCCGGCGCCAGTCGCGGCTCTGCCACCGCTTCCGGTCGATAAGATCACGCCTGTCGTGCAGGCAAGAGCCGTGCCGTTCGACCTCGCCGAGGTGCGGCTGCTCCCCGGCCCGTTCCGGGACGCTCAGGATCGCGACGGCGCGTACCTGCTCTCCCTGGAGCCGGATCGCCTGCTGCACAACTTCCGCGTCACCGCCGGCCTTCCTCCTAAGGCCGACCGTTACGGCGGCTGGGAGAGCCTGGGCCTCGCGGGTCATAGCGCGGGGCACTACCTGTCGGCTTGCTCGCTGATGTACCGCGCCACCGGCGACGCCCGCTATCGTGAGCGCGCTGATTACATGGTCGGTGAGCTTGCGGCTTGCCAGGCCCAGGCGCCGGATGGATTCGTATGCGCCATCCCGGACTGCCGGACGATTTTCTCCAAGATTGCGGCCGATGGGACGGTTACGGGATGGGCGCCCTGGTACACCATGCACAAGCTGTACGCGGGCCTGCGGGATACGCACCTCTATTGCGGGAGCGAGAAGGCCCGCGAGGTTTTCCTGCGGCTCACCGACTGGGCGATCACGACGACAAAGAACCTCAGCGACGCTCAATTTCAGCACATGCTGGATGCCGAACATGGCGGGATGGCGGAGACCGTCTCCGACGCCTACGCGATGACGGGTGATCCCAAATACCTGGCGCTCGCGCGCCGATTCACGCACCACGCTGTGTTCGACCCGCTCGCCGCCGGGCAGGACAGGCTCGACGGCCTGCATTCCAACACCAATATCCCCAAGATAGTGGGCTACGAGCGGCTGTACGAGCTGACGGGGGACGCGCCCTACCACGCCGCCTCCAAATTCTTCTGGCAGACAGTTGTGAACAACCGCAGCTACGCCAACGGCGGTAACGGCGATTACGAGCATTTCTTCCCGGTCGC